>DXFS01000053.1 GCA_019114345.1 Candidatus Agathobaculum pullistercoris
TCGGGATCTCCTGTCCCGCGAATACCACGGCCTGCACATCGTCTGCGGAGATGTGGCCGAGACCCATGTTGAAATCCCAGAATTTCATAAATATCCTTGTTCCGTCGGCATGGTCTATGACACGGTTTTGATACGGCAGCTTTTCTCCGGATTTCAGCAGCAGATAGGTATTCTCCTTATCCCCTTCAAACAGCGCCTCATTTGCGCCGCTCCACTCTGCGGAAACATCCAGCGCAGAAAAATGCAGCGTATCCAGACGCACTGTACCTGCCGCTGTCTGCACGGATCGGCCCACGGCCAGCGTTTCGCCCGTATCCTCCCGCGCTGCCGGGACCGTGAAGCGCCACGTGCCGTCTACCACATGTGTCTGCGTCCCCGCAGCATCCTCCCAGTAGCCCAGTCCTTGAAACAGTACGGTAATCGTTCCATCCAAAGGAAATTCCTGTGCGCCCAGGCTCACAATAAATTCCTGTTTGTTGTCGTCCGGATTCGCATCGGTCAAAAAATAATATTGCGCGCTTTTCCATACCTTTTCCAGCTGATGCATCTGTTCCGTATAACTGGGGATTTCAAAATCCCGTTCCTCAAACCAGACCCGCGCGCCGCTGATGCCCTCTTCCGTATCACCTTCGTACTGTGCCGCCTGCCACGGCGCACCATCATCACGCGACACCGTGCCTTTGATGTAAACCATAACGGTATCACCGTAAATTTCATCCAAGGTAACGGTATACCCTGCGTCCGACTGGCTGAGGTTCAGCGGCGTGCCTACGTGCGTCTGCTCCCAGCTTGTCATGGTCTGGCGGATGTTGTCATGGATCACCTGTACAGCAAAGCATCCGGATACCATTACCGCTGCAACGGCTGCGGCTGTAATAACCATTTTTCTTTTTCTCACACGCCGGCTCCCCTTTCCTCTTACCGCGGTTTGGATCATGCGTGCCTTGGACGCAACTGGCAGCGCCGCGCCCGCCATCCGGCGGTCGAGGGCGCGTTTGACCTTGTCATCCATCGTCGTCCCATCCTTTCAGCGTTTCTCTCAGCTGCGCCCGTGCGCGGCGCAGGCGGGTGAAGACCGTATTTTCTTTTTCATGCAGCAACGCCGCGATCTCCGGCACGGTCAGCTCCTGCCAATAATAGAGCAGCACCGGCTCGCGGTACTTGGGCGCGAGGGCGAGCACCTGCCGCAGGATCTCGTCGTCCTGCGGCTCCGCGTCGGGCGGCGCGGGGATCTGCTCGAGCAGAGCCTCGCCGTCCAGCCGCTTGCGGTACCAGTACAGGCGGCGGTAATCCCGGCAGACGTTGACCGCGATCGCCGTCAGCCAGGTCTTTTCGCTCGCACGCGCCTCAAAGCTGTCCAGCCCGCGCCACGCCTTGAGCATGGTGTCCTGCACCGCGTCCTCCGCCAGATGCGGGTCGCGCAGGAGCAGCAGACACAGGCGGTACAGCCGGTCGCCGTGCTCCTCCATCAGCCGCGCAAGCGTGTCCTGCCGGTCGTTTTCCATCTCCCTCGCCCCCTTTCACCCCATTAGACGGATGCGGCGCGGTTTTCCGTTCACTTTTTGCAAAATTCTTTTTCCCGCCCGCAAATCATGCTATACTGAATGTATCACAGCAAAACCACTGAGACAAGGATGTGCTTTGTATGGAAAAGTTCACTTTATCGAACGGTGTGGAGATCCCCGCCGTCGGCTACGGCACCTATCTGACAAGCGAAAAGGACGACGGCACGGTCGCCGCGGCGCTCGCCGCAGGCTACCGGCATTTTGATACTGCCTCGTTTTACGGCACCGAGCAGGCGCTTGGCGATGCGCTGAAAGCCTCGGGCGTACCGCGTGAGGAGCTGTTTTTGACCTCCAAGCTGTGGAAGGACGAAATGGGCTACGAAAACGCGCTTGCGGCGTTTGAGCGCTCGCTGCAAAAGCTTGGGACGGACTACCTCGACCTCTATCTCATCCACTGGCCGCGGCCGGACGACCTGACCGCCGAGTGGCGGCAGCTCGACCGCGACACCTGGCGCGCGCTCGAAGATCTGTACCGCGCAGGGCGCGTGCGCGCGATCGGCGTGAGCAACTTCCTGCCGCACCACCTGCGCAGCCTGATGAAGACCGCAGAAGTCATGCCGATGGTCAACCAGATCGAGTTCCACCCCGGTTATCCGCAGACCTATACTGTCGAATTCTGCAAGGCGCACGGCATCCTGCCCGAGGCGTGGAGCCCGCTCGGCCGCACGCGGGTCTTACAGGACGAGCGGCTCGCCGGCATTGCCGCGAAATACGGCAAATCGGTCGCACAGCTGTGCGTGCGGTTCGCCCTGCAGTGTGGGGTCGCGCCGCTGCCCAAATCCTCCTCGCCCGCACGCATGCAGGCGAATCTCGATGTGTTCGACTTTGTGATCTCGGACGAGGACATGGACCGCATCCTCACCCTGCCGCAGTTCGGCTGGTCCGGGCTGCACCCGGATTATCCGCGTGAAACGGTTTGACAGCAGGAAAGGGCGTCCTTCCCGCTGGAAGGACGCCCTTTCTGCTTATTCTGCCGCTGCGCTGTGCTTCTTGTGCCGCGTGTACAGCAGCACTGCCAGCGCCACGGTCACCGGCACACTGAGCACAATGCCGAAGCTGCCCGCCAGCCCCTGCATGACTGCGATGCCAATGTTGTTCGAGTTGATGATCTGCTGGTAGGGCAGGTCATAGGCGTAATCCAGCACCAGCATGCTGATGCTACCGCCCGCGAATGCAAGGATCAGCGTGTTGGAATCCGTACCCATCATATCGCGGCCGACGCGCATACCCGCTTTAAACAGGTCGCGCCGCGGCATGTCCGGCGTCTGTGCATGGATCTCACTGATCGCGCTGCCGATCGACATGGCAACGTCCATCGTCGCACCAAGGGTGGAGATCAGCAGGCCGGAGAACAGCAGCCCGCCCACCTGCACGCCGTTGGTATTCGACAGCGTCAGCAGGCTCTCAATGTCGCTCACGTTCCAACCGGTGATGCCGCTCGCGGCGCTGAACGCAGTTGCAGCCAGCCCTGCAATGCACACGCCCGCGACCGTGCCGCCCGTGGCGACCACGGTCTTCATGGTCGGCCCGCCGATCAGGTACATGGTGACGATGGTCGTGACCGTGCACACAAATACCGACACCCAGAACGGCGAATGCCCCTGATACACCAGCGGGAGATAGACAAATATGATGCAGAAAAAGGTGAACACCAGCCCGGCCGCCCCCTTGACGCCCTGCATACCGCCCACCAGGCACAGGACAAGCAGATACAGCGCTGCAAACACATAAATGACCATTTCCCTGTCCTGCGCATACACGCTGGCCACGGTCGAGTCGCCTGCGACGCTCTGCATCACGATCACCTTCATGCCTACCGTACACCCTGCGCCGAACAGATAGCCCGAAGCGCTGGTCATTTCAAGCGTTTCGCCTGCGCGCACGCCGGTCGTCATCTCCACACGCACGCGTTGCTCGCCCACGCGGGTGCCGTCCGGCTGCAGGTTGTCCTGCAGGATCTCAGTCACAACGCCCTTTTCAAAGGTCTGTCCCTCGCGGGAGACCAGCTCGGTCTTATCCACCATGTTGATGCGCACCACGAACACTGCGAACAGGAGCAACAGAATGGTCGGCGGCGCCCAGCGGAGCAGCAGACGGCGGCGGGTATTGGGGTCATTCAACAAAATAGATCACTCGTTTCTGTCAGAATTACATAAATTCTCCGCAGGCAACAGCCTGCGGAGAATTCGGAAAAAGGAGATTCACGGAAGAAGAGACGGAAACTCAGCGGGTTGTGATAGCGAGCGTACCGTTCGATACGGAGGCGGTCACACCCAGCTCGGCCAGCAGACTCGCCGGCACATAGTTGTTGTCGTTGATTTCCGCGGCGGATGTCGTCACCATCTGGCCGTCTACCTCGATCGTCAGGCTGATCGCGGAGCCGGTTGCCTCGGCAGCCGGAGCAAGCGCTTCAGCTGTATACGCCTCGCCGGTGATGACAATGACGCCGTCCTGCCACTCAACGTTGAACTGGTCAGCCGTGCCGTTCAGCGCGGTTGCCAGATCGCGCAGGCGGTAGTAAGTCTGGCCGCCAACATTTGCGGTAGCGACCTCTGCAGCCTCGCCGTCCACCGTGACAGCCGCAGTCTCTTCCACATCAGCCGTTTTGCGGATGGTGAAGGTGTCGTCGATCTTCTCGACCGTGCCGTTGTCGGTGATCTGGTAGGTGTCGATCGAGAAGCTGTCCGCGGTCAGGTTGATGACCGAGTAGCTCGGCAGCCAGTTCTGGCTGCGCGCTGCCACGTAATCCTGCTGGCTGGAGATCAGCTCGTAGAACTTGGAGCCCGATGCCGAGTTCGCAGTCATGTACAGGGTACCCTGCGGGTTGGTCACCGTGTTGCCCTGGACATCCTCGATGGTGTAGCAGTTGTTGTCCGCCTGGAATGCATCGTGCGCCGCCTGGCCCGCGGTATCGCCCTCTTCCGGATAGAGCGGGATCTGCTCGTCGGTCTGGGTGTTGTAAGCATTGTCCCAATCGTAGTCCGAGCCGTCCGCGTTCAGGCGGAACTCGTAGGTGCCGTGGGTCTGGCCGTCGCCGTAGAGCAGCTTGGTGCGGCTGTAGGTGTGGTCATGGCCCTGAAGCACAACGTCGATATCGTACTCGTCAAAGATCGGGGTCAGCTGGGTGCGAAGGATCATGCCGTCCGTATCCGAGTGGTCAAGGCCGGAGCCGTAGATATCCTGATGGATGGTGACGATACGGAAGGCCGCATCCGGATCGGAAGCGACAGCCTCCTGGATCGCCTGCTCATGCTCGGCCACATTGTAGTTGTTGGTATTGAGCACGATGAACAGGCCGGAGCCGTAGGAGTAGTAGTAGTCGCCGCCCGCCTCGGTCTCGCCGTAGCCGGTCTGGTTCGGGTTGTAGAAGTGGTACTGGTAGTCCGGGTTGAGCGAATCATGGTTGCCGATCGTGGTCGCAACCGGTAGGGATGCCAGCGCGTCCGGCGCCAGATAACCCGCGTACTCCTCTTCCTTGGCCTGGCCGGTCTTGTTGACCTGGTCACCCGCGGAAATCACAAAGTCAAGGCCGGGGTTCTGCGCCGTTGCGATGTCGAGCGTGCGGTCCCATGCAAAGCCGTCGTTGCGCGCCGCAGTGTTGGCTGCGCCGCTGTCCGCGACCAGCTCCTCACCGTTCTGCGGCTGGCCTTTGGATGCACCGATCTGCGGGTCGCCGACGTACAGGATCTGCGCGGATTCGAAATCGCCGGTGGTGTAGGTCTGTACCTCGGTTTCCGTCCCGCTTTTCTCCACCGTATAATAATAGGTGGTGTTCGGCTGCAGGCCGGTTACCGTCACATGGTTGTAAGAGTACGCTTCGCCGTCCGTCAGGCTGGAGTCAACCGCTGCGGATGTGCCCTCAAATACCGCAAGGTTGCTGCGGTCCGTGCCGAAGTGCACGACCGGGGTCGCCGCACCATCCGCATCCTTGCTGTACCACGCGAAATTTACCTGGGTCTCGTCTGCACCCGGGGTAAGCGATACCTGCGTGTAGTCTGCCGCCAGCGCCGCCCAGCCCTCGGTCCACGCCTACCAGGCTTCGGAACCGCCGGTCAGGCTGGAGTCATTGTAGTCCGCCGCAAGCGCAGCCGGGCACGCACCGAGCAGCAGCGTGCTGGTCAGAACGCCTGCGAGTACTCTTTTTGTCTGCATGTTTGCATTACTCCCTCTGTTTCATATTGCAGGGTAAGCTTCTTTCCCTGTTTCCAGAAGCGAGTATAGCACTGTCAAAATTCTGTCTCAAGCGTTCTTGCAAAAGCTTATTTTACATTTTACAATTCCATTACTTTCCCCCTTTTATCTGCATACAGCCAATATAAAGATGCCCCTGCGCCGCAGCGCAGGGGCATCTTGTCCCGTTTTCTTTATGCCTCATACGGCAGGGATGGATTCAAATCGACCGCCTGCGTCGCGGGGTCATACGTTATGCCGCAGTCGATTGCCTGCGCAAGGTCGCGCAGCTTCACATAGTTCTCGTCATCGATCATATAGGCGGTCAGCGTCAGGGGCGCACCATCCAGTGTGACCTGCTGCGATCCAGCGCCCGCCTGCACTACTGCTGCATCGCGTACACCGGCAAGCTCGGTACCGAGCGGCGTGTATGCCTGCCCGCTCGTCAGCGCAACGCTGTCCGTGGCAAGGTCAAAGCCCTTTTCCGTATCTGCCAGCATGGCTGCTATATCCCGCAGCTTGACATAGTTACTGCCGTCGATCAGAAACGCGGTCGGCGCGGCTACTTGCCCCTCCACCGTAAAGAGCGCGTGGTTGGGCAGCGCAGACACGGTCGGGTCAGCAAGCCCGGGCAGCGCGCTGAGCGCCTTGAAGGTATACCCCTGCGCCTTCCAATCCGTGATCAGGTCGTCCAGAATCGCGGCATTGGTCGAAGAGACTGCGTGCAGCAGCACGATCGCGCCGTTGTGCACCCGGCTGTTGATGGTCTGCCTGGCACTCGCGTAGGAGGGCTGGTTTGCCGGGTCCCAGTCCGCGTAGGCGACGCTCCACAGCGTGGTGTGGTAGCCCAGCTGCTGCGCCCAGCGCAGGGTATTGTAGGTATACGAACCCTCCGGCGGGCGGAAAAACGGGGCGATTTTCTTCCCGGTCAGCGCCTTGTACTGCGCGGCAAGCCCGGTCAGCTCGCTCACAAAGCGGTCGTACCCGACTGTGGTCATATTGGGGTGGTTATCCGAATGGTTGCACACCAAGTGCCCCTCGTCCGTCATGCGCTTTACCAGTCCGGGCGCGGCGTCCAGATAGTGTCCGACCACAAAAAACGCGCCCGGCACATGGTGTTTCTTGAGCGTGTCCAGTATCTTCGCGGTGTTGCCGTTTTCGTAGCCGCAGTCAAATGTCAGGTAGAGCACCTTTTCGCCCGTCTCGCCCATGTAGTACGCGCCGTACTGCGTGAGCGTCTGCACGGTGTCTTCGCCGTTCGGCGGCTGGTTGACACCGTTGCCGTACCACAGCCCCCAGTCGGTCGCTCCTGCGGTGGAAAACATCATGCCGCCTGCCACCGCCGCACAAAGCAGTTTTTTCCACATCTTTTTCATAAAATCCCCTCCATTGCCCTTTTTATCAGTATACCAAACACAATGCGGCTTGACAATCCGGCCGGGATGCAGTATATTCATTTTGTAAACAAAACGATTTGAGGTGGAAAGATGAAATAAGCTCTTCTTGCAGGAATATTGAGGGCGGACGGATCGCTTCGGTCTGCCATGCCCGCTTGCAGGAAAAGCCCGTTTCTCTTTGCCGCCCTTTTTTGCGCCTTTTCGCGCGTGAAAGCGGTCTGCGTTTTCCTGCACCGTTTTTGCATGCGCAGGAGGTGTATTTTTATGTCTATGATCGAAATTTCAAACCTGACCTTTGCCTATGACGGCAGCTATGACAACATTTTCGAGAATGTTTCGCTCCGGCTGGACACGGACTGGCGGCTCGGCCTGGTCGGCCGCAACGGCCGCGGCAAAACCACGCTGCTGAACCTGTTACAGCACAAATACGAGTACCGGGGCACGATCCGCGCGGATGTGCCCTTCGACTACTTCCCCTTTGCCATCCCCGACCCGGACAAGGACGCCATCGGCGTCATTGAGGACGTGCAGCCGGACTACGAATACTGGCAGCTCGCGCGAGAGATGCACCGGCTGGACCTGTCGGACGAGATGCTGTACCGCCCGTTCCGCTCGCTCTCCGGCGGCGAGCAGGTGCGGCTGCTGCTCGCGCTGCTGTTTGCGCGGGAAAACCGCTTCCTGCTGATCGACGAGCCGACCAACCATCTGGACGCGGAGGCCCGCGCGCTGGTCGCGGATTACCTGAAAACCAAGCGCGGCTTCCTGCTGGTCTCGCATGACCGCGCCTTCCTCGACGGCTGTGTGGATCATATTTTGTCGATCAACAAAGCGAATATTGAGCTGCAAAAAGGCAATTTTTCGTCCTGGTTTGCAAATAAAGAACGGCAGGACGCTTTTGAGCAGGCAGAGAACGACCGCCTCCGGGCGGACATCCGCCGGTTGGACGAGGCAGCCCGACGCGCCGCCCGCTGGTCGGATAAAACCGAGTCCGAAAAGCATGTACGCAACAGTGGCCTGCGCCCTGACCGCGGCTATATCGGCCACAAGTCCGCCAAGATGATGCAGCGCGCCAAATCGATCGAGGCGCGGCGGCTGGACGCGGCGGAGGAAAAAGCCGGGCTGCTGCACAACATTGAACGCGCGGACGACCTCAAGCTGCACCCACTCGCCTACCGCGCGGAAACGCTCGCAGAGCTGACCGATGTGACGGTGCAGTACGGCGATGCGCCTGTTGTCGAGGGCGTGCGCCTGATCGTGCACCGCGGCGCGCGCATCGCGCTCACCGGGCGCAACGGCAGCGGTAAGTCCAGCCTGCTGAAGCTCATCGCCGGGCAGGACATCCCCCACACCGGTACGGTGCGGCTGGGCAGCGGGCTGATTGTTTCCTATGTGCCGCAGGACGCGTCCTTCCTGTCAGGCAGTTTGAGCGCTTACGCCGAAACCTGCGGCATCGACCGCACGCTGTTCTTCGCTATTTTGCGCAAGCTGGACTTTGCGCGCGTGCAGTTTGAAAAGGACATGGCGGACTACAGCGCCGGGCAGAAGAAAAAGGTGCTGCTTGCCCGCAGCCTCTGCGAGCAGGCGCACCTCTACCTGTGGGACGAGCCCTTAAATTATATCGACGTGTTTTCACGTATGCAGATCGAACAGCTGCTGACGGCCTACCAGCCAACGCTGCTGTTCGTCGAGCACGACTGGGCGTTCTGCGGCAAGATCGCAACCGAGACCGTGCGGCTGTAGTGCTTCACACCCCGAGTATCGCACAGACCTCCTCCATCCACGCGAGGTCCGTCTGATTCCCCCAATAGCCCACGCGATGCACGCATCCATTGATCAGAACCTTGCCGCATCCCATGCTGCTAATACTCTTGTCGCCTGCAAACAGCTGCAATGTGTAGCCTGCCCATTCGTCCGCCCCGTCAATTGAATTGTCGCTCAATATTGTTCCCCATGTGCGGTGATAGGTATAGCCCTCCAGCGCCGCGCGCAGTTGTGCTGCCTGTTCAGAGCCCGCGTCCAGCTGGAAGTCCGTACTTTCCTGCAATGCCTCTCCATTTTCCGTCAGAATATGTTTGATATACACTATGTTGATTATTTCCCCTTCCGGCAGCACCTCACCCAGCGGCATGGGCCACAGGAAATACACCAGCACTGCCGCAATGACAAGCACCGCGCCGCCCCACACGATTTTCCGTTTCATGCTATCCCTTCCTTCCGCTGCCCATCAACAAAGCCCGCTATCCAGCGTTGCCTGCACCTCGTCCACCAGGCGGCAGGCATGGAAGCCATCGCATACCGCGTGGTGCACCTGCACCGCGAGCGGCAGGGTATACCGGCCGTCCTGTCCGGTGTATTTCCCGATGGTGAAAATCGGTTTGAGATAGGCATACCCCTTTTGCAGGTTGAGGTTAAAACCCTCAAACGACGCCCACGGCAACATGGAGACCGTAAAGCTGTTCTCCGGAAGCCCTGGTTTGGCGTCCATGCGGTGTATGCTGCCGTAGGTCTCCATATCCCGCTGATAATTTTGGCAGAACACCGCGTAATCCCCGTCAAACGCTGTCCACAGGTTGGAAAAGGTCTGGGTATCCTTATGGAACACGGTATAGCAGGGATGCATCCGGCCATAAACGCCCGGTTTTCCGTCCGCGTCCAGCGCCATGCGGAACTCCGGGTGCGCATTGACCGCCTTTGCCAGTGCATACAGCATCGCCGCGTACAGTTGTTTTCCGGACTGCTTCAGCTTTGTAATGTCCAGCCGGACGGTCATGCTGTAGGTGCAGGGGATTTCGTGCAAATAGTGGGTAAAGTACTCCGCCCGCTCCCAGCGGGACAGGTCGATCGGTTCAAAGTGCATGGCAGTTTCCTCCGCGCGTGGTTTCTTCTGTCAATATACCACACGGCGCACTGCCGCGCAAGCCGCCTACCGCTCCAGCCGTCCCCCACATCGCGGGCAGTAGGCTTCCCCGCCGTCCAGCGTTTTACCGCAGTGCGGGCAACGCATCCACATGCGCGCGATCGCGATGGCCACCAGCAGATACACGCCGAGCATCACTATTGTCATCGGATAGGACCACCATTCCACAAACGGGCTGAACACCAGCCCGATCAGCACCGGCACATAGAGCACCCACCGCACGCGCTCCGCCCGGATGTGGCTGCGCGGCAGCTTAGCAGAGGCGGGCGTCTCACGGTTCTGCTGGATGTGGCCGCAGTCTAAGAGCGAGGAGCCGCAGTGCGTGCAGTGCTTTGCGCCGAATTTCAGCCCCTTGCCGCAGTACGGGCAGCGGTGCCAGACCAGCAGCACCGCCAGCCCTGCGCACGCAAGCACAATAAAGCCCCAGATCGTCCATGGCATCCGCCATGGGACCCAGTCCTCCCGGAGCACGGTGTACAGCAGCACCAGAAACGCCAGCGCGATCAGCACAAGCCCCGTGATGCCCGCTTTTTTAAAGTCCATATTGATCCCCTCCTGCATGCTTGTCTCAGTATAGCAGAGGGAGGTCAAATCCAGGTGCAGGATGCGTAAAATCCATGCAAAGCAGCATCCCTGTGTGCGCCTTGCCATTTGCGCCCCGTCGTGGTATGATAAGCAGAGAATGTATAGAAAAGGTGTTTTGATGGAATATATCACCCACTCCTCCGAGGAGACCGAAGCCCTCGGCGCAGAATACGCAAAATTGCTGCACCCGGGCGACGTGGTCGCGTTTTCGGGCGACCTCGGCGCGGGCAAGACCGCGTTCACCCGCGGTGTGCTGCGCGGTCTCGGCTACCAAGGCCGCGTGACCAGCCCGACGTTTGCGATCGCCAACGAGTATGACACGCCCGCCGGGCGCGTGGCGCATTTTGACCTGTACCGCATCCTCGACAGCGAAGCGCTGTTCGAGATCGGGTTTGACGAATACCTGGACGGCAGCCGCATCGTGCTCATCGAGTGGAGCGAAAACGCGGCTGATATCCTGCCGGAAACTTATAAAACCGTACATATTTCGTACGGAAATTCCGAAAATGACCGGACGGTCGTGTTTGGGGAGGTGTCGGATTGAACATCCTTGCATTGGAATCCTCGGCGGTTTCCGCCTCGGTCGCGCTGACCGAGGATGAAAAGTTGATCGCACAGTCCTTCCAGAACTGCGGCCTGACCCACTCGCGCACCCTTCTGCCGATGGCAGAAAACCTGCTGGCGAACTGTGGTATCGGGCTGGATGAGGTGGATGCATTTGCCGTCGCCCACGGCCCCGGCTCGTTTACCGGCGTGCGCATCGGCGTGGCGACGGTCAAGGGGCTGGCACTCGGCGCGGACAAGCCGTGCATCGGCGTATCCACCCTGGAGGCAATGGCATGGGGCGCACGCGCGCTCGGCGGCCTGCTGTGCTGTGTGATGGATGCGCGCGCCGGGCAGGTATATAATGCGTTGTTTGCTGTGGAAGACGGTGTGCCGCAGCGCTTGTGCCGCGACCGCGCGCTGAAGCTCACCGAGTTGGGCGAAGAAATCGGCCGCACCCCGTATTTTCTGGTTGGAGACGGCGCTGATCTATGTTATAATACCCTTAAAGAGAAATGTCCCGGCCTGCACCTTGCTCCGCCTGAGCTGCGCTATGCAACGGGATATGGCGTAGCGGCGGCTGCACTGCCGTTGCTCCGCACAGGCAAGACCTGCTCCCCGCAGGATCTGGATGCGTTTTACCTGCGCCGCCCGCAGGCGGAACGCGAACGTCTCAAACGGCTATCAGAGAGTAAAGCAAATTGAGGATAAAGGAGAGTCTTACTATGGCAACCGTACATGAAATGGATCATCCGCTGATCAAGCATAAGCTCAGCCTGATGCGCGACAAGACCACCGGCGTCAAGGAATTCCGCGAAGCGACCCGTGAGATCGCCATGCTGATGTGCTACGAGGCGACCCGCGACCTGCCGCTCAAGGAAATCACGATCGAGACCCCGGTGTCTGATGCGCGTGTGCAGGTGATCTCGGGCAAGAAGATCGCGCTGGTGCCTATCCTGCGCGCCGGCCTCGGCATGGTGGACGGCATGCTGGAAATGATCCCGGCTGCCAAGGTCGGCCACATTGGCCTGTACCGCAATCCTGAAACCCTGCAGCCGATCGAGTATTACTGCAAGCTGCCGAACGATATCCAGGACCGCGACGTGCTGTTGCTCGACCCGATGCTGGCAACCGGCGGCTCGGCTGTCGCCGCGATCGACGGCCTCAAGCGGCGCGGTGTCAAGCACATCAAGCTGATGGATCTGATCGCGGCGCCCGAGGGCATCGAGGCGGTGCAGAAGGCGCATCCGGATGTTGAGATCTTCGTTGCTGCGATCGACGAAAAACTCAACGACCATGGCTACATCGTACCCGGCCTGGGCGACGCAGGCGACCGTATTTTCGGCACAAAATAAAAAATACACAACAGACAGGAACGGTGCGGCATTCGCCGCACCGTTTTAACGGGGGACCTTTATGCAACAGTATGAAATGGAATCCGAGCGGCTGTATTTCCGCCGGCTGCAGGCGGACGACTACGCGCTGATCTCGCCCATCCTGCAGGATGAGCAGACCATGTATGCCTGGGAACACGGCTTTACTTATGACGAGGTCTGCGACTGGATCGCAGATATGATGCGCCGCTATCGCGAGGACGGCTGCGGATATTTTGCTGCACTCGACAAGCAAACCGGTGAATTGGTCGCGCTTGCCGGGCCGTTGTCCGAGCATCTTTATGCAGATACGACTGCGATCGGCATCGGCTACATCGTCCGCCGCGACCTGTGGCGGCAGGGCTACGGCAAGGAATGTGCCGAGGCATCTATCCGCTATGCGTTTGACAAACTGGGCGCGGACCGTGTTATTGCTGCCATCCGGCCGGGCAATCTCGCCTCGCTGCATGTCGCCGCGTCCTGCAAAATGCAGATCGTCGGCGAAATCATGAAGCACTATCAGGGCAAGGCAATACCACACCTCGTATGCGCAATTGACAAGCCAAAGCCTGAGGAGAACAAACCGGACAATGAAGCTGCGGCTTCTGACAGTCAGTCATAAGAAAAAACCGCCTTTCGGCGGTTTTTTCTTTTCATATAAAAAGTGGCGAATCACACTCCGGTTATCGGTACTGCTCCGCCCACACGGGCGCATTTGCCGCGAGCGAAGCCGGCACATCCAGCACGCGCTGATTTGCGCTGCCGCGGAAGCGTAGCTCGATATTACGCTCCGCCTCGATAAATGGCCCGTCCACCAGCAGATCCAGCTGGGACAGAAGCTTTTGCACATATGGGTCGGGCAGCTCCATCAGCTGCTCAAACGTATAGCCCGAATAGGCCATCAGGTGCTTGCCCTTTTTCTTCAGCTCGACCGCCAGATGGTACAGCGGTTCAGGCTGGCAGAACGGCTCGCCGCCCGAAAAGGTCACGCCCTTTACCAGCGGGCTGCGGCACATATCGTGCAGCAGCGTGTCCAACTCGATGTCCTTGCCGCCCGCAAAGTCATGCGTCTGCGGGTTATGGCAG
This sequence comes from Candidatus Agathobaculum pullistercoris, assembly GCA_019114345.1. Lineage (GTDB taxonomy): Bacteria > Bacillota > Clostridia > Oscillospirales > Butyricicoccaceae > Agathobaculum > Agathobaculum pullistercoris. Next base: position 13,637 of record DXFS01000053.1, read on the forward strand.
CCCGGACAGTGGTGCGGGCAGCCCTGGGTGAACACAGTATAACGGAAGCCGGGGCCGTCCACAATGGACTCCCCGACTGTACCCGCAATGCGTATGGTGCCTTCCATCACGCGCTGTGCTCCTCTTCGAGCGAGCAACACGATACATCGTGCTTGACGCGGTCGTGCTCTTCCGAGCGCTTGGCATTATTGAAACGGTCGAGCGTACCGACCAGATAGCCGGTGATGCGGCGGATGCGCTCAAAGCCCACACCCTCGCCGATCAGCTGCTCCTGCATTACCTTTTCTTCCATGATGGTCGCTTCCTTTCCTTAGTCCTTGACGATTTTCAATGTATTGGGCTGACGGTCGGCCTCCTCGGCGGGATCGCCGTGGTAGCCCAGCGTCGTGCTGTTCAGGTTTTTGTAAAGGCCGAGCTTCTGCAGCTTGGAAAGCGGCACGCCCTCGCCCTCGCGCCGTCCGCAGCGCGGACAGGTCTCACCGATAATGCCGGTATAACCGCAGACCGGGTCGCGGTCGATCGGGTGATTGATCGCGCCGTAGCCGATACCGGCCTCCTTCATCGCACGGACAACAGCCTCGAACGCCTCCAGGTTCTGGGTCGGGTCGCCGTCCAACTCGATATAGCTGATATGGCCGCCGTTGGTTAACTCATGGTACGGCGCCTCGCGCGCGATCTTTTCAAATGCGCCGATCGGGTAATATACCGGCACATGGAAGGAGTTGGTGTAATAGTCACGGTCAGTTACGCCGTCGATCACGCCGAAGCGCTGGCGGTCGATCTTGACAAAGCGGCCGGACAGGCCCTCCGCCGGGGTGGCGATCAGCGAGAAGTTCAGGCCGTATTTTTCGCTCGCCTGATCCATGCGCTCGCGCATGTGGCTGACGATCTCCAGGCCGAGGTTCTGCGCCTCGTCGCTCTCGCCGTGGTGCTTGCCGATCAGCGCCTTGAGCGTTTCTGCAAGGCCAATGAATCCCAGGGTCAGTGTGCCGTGCTTCAATACCTCGCCGACCGTATCGTCCGGGCCAAGCCGCTCGGAATCGATCCACACACCCTCACCCATCAGGAATGGGTAGTTGCGCACCTTTTTGGCGGACTGGATGCGGAAACGCGCCAGCAACTGGTCAATGACCAGATCGATCTTACGGTCAAGATCCTCAAAGAACCAGTCCAGATCGCCATGGCTGCGGATCGCAATGCGCGGCAGATTGATCGAGGTAAACGACAGGTTGCCGCGGCCGTTGACAATCTCGCGCGTGGGGTCATAGCGGTTGCCGATGACGCGCGTGCGGCAGCCCATATAAGCCGCCTCAGTCTCGGGATGGCCGGGCTTGTAGTACTGCTTGTTGAACGGCGCGTCCAGGAACGAGAAGTTCGGGAACATGCGCTTGGCCGACACGCGGCAGGCCAGCTTGAACAGGTCGTAATTCGGGTCGCCCTCGTTGTAGTTGACTCCCTCCTTGACCTTGAAAATATGGATCGGGAAGATTGGTGTCTCGCCGTTGCCGAGGCCGGCTTCGGTGGCAAGCAGCAGCTGCTCCATCACCAGCCGCCCTTCGGGCGAGGTATCCGTGCCGTAGTTGAGCGAGGAGAACGGGATCTGTGCACCCGCGCGCGAGTGCATGGTATTCAGGTTATGTACCAGCGCCTCCATCGCCTGATAGGTTGCCTTGCGTGTCTCTTTGTCCGCATACTTGCGCGCAAAACGCACGCACTTCTGCGCAGCGGCCTCGTCGAACTTTTCCGCGAGTGCCGCAGCCATCGCCTCATCATAGCCATTGTCGCCCGCAAGGCAGGCCCATTTACCGGTCTGCTGTTCAATGCGTTCGCTCAACGCCTTTGCATCCACTTCATTATTCTCATCCGCTCCAAATACCTCAAGCGCTTTTGCGAGGTTGGCACGGAACAGCTTGCGGAAGGTTTTTTTCACGCCCGGTGCCATCGAGTAGTCGAAGTTCGGCACCGACTGGCCTCCGTGCTGGTCATTCTGGTTGGACTGGATCGCGATACACGCAAGCGCTGCATACGAGCGGATGTCGTTCGGCTCACGCAGGAAGCCATGTCCGGTCGAGAAACCGCCCTGGAACAGCTTGAGCAGGTCGATCTGGCAGCAGGTGGTGGTTAACGTCAGGAAGTCCAGATCATGGATATGGATGTCGCCGTCCCGGTGCGCCTTGGCATGCGCCGGGTCGAGGATGAACATTTCATAAAACTGCTTGGCGCCCTCTGAGCCGTACTTGAGCATGGTTCCCATCGCGGTGTCGCCGTCGATATTCGCGTTCTCACGTTTGACGTCATTCTCCAGCGAGGACTGGAAGGTGAGGTCCTCGTACACCTTCATCAGCCGGGTATTCATCTCACGCACGCGGGTGCGCTCGTTACGGTAGAGGATGTACTTTTTCGCGGTGCGGGCATGTCCGCTTTCGATCAGCACCTTCTCCACTGTATCTTGTATCTGTTCGACGGTCGGGATCCCCTCACCGACAGATGCTTCAAGCGTCTTTTCGACCTGCTCGGCAAGGCCGCGCGCCATCTCATAATCCTGGCCGCCCGAGGCCTGCGCCGCGCCGAAGATCGCGTTTGCGATCTTTTCGATCTCAAAGGGCGCCCGCCGCCCGTCACGCTTGACAATCTGCTGGATCATATTCCAAAAGTCCCTTTCTCATACAAAAACCGCCTTGCGGCGATCACAAAATTTCGTAGTATTTTTTGCAAACACGCACCATATCTTGTGCCTGTGCTATATATTTTACCGCGAACGGCGCATACTGTCAAGGGGCTGCGCGGTTTTTGGTGAATGTGTAAGAAAAGCGCATTTTTAATTGTTGCATTCTCTAAATTTTTATTTTCTCAGTTTGTGGAAGGTGGGGATAACTCAGCGCTGGCTGACTTGCTTTGGGGCACTTCTGTGTAAAAATCTGTGTGTTTTCTGTTGACGCCTGTGGAAAAACAGGAGAAAAGCAAAAAAGCAGGGAGACACAATATATTGTGTCTCCCCATCTGCTTTACCAGGTGATTTTTACAGCCGTGTTTCAGTCTGCCAGGCCGATCGCATCCGAAACCGGCAGCGACAGCACCAGGCCATGGCTTCGGGTATTCATACCTACTGCTTTCATCAATGCAGCCATAATCGCCTGACGCTCCTCGCTTTTGACAACCAGAAACACGATTTCGCGTTCCGCTTGGATCTCAATGCCAAAAAAAGATTTCACCTGCTCCTCAGCGATCCCGCGCGCTGCAATAACCGTGCCTCCGTGAGCTCCGGCCTTGCGCGCAGCATCCATCGCCAGGTTGGTGTAGCCGCGGTCCATTACAACAGCAACCACTTCCAGGCCGTCGGCTTTTTCCATCTTATTCACGCAGTGTCCCTCCTCTTGTATTGCCGCCTGTGTCAACAGCTTGTGCCAGCGCAGCCCAATCCCCTTGATCGGGACAGAAAATGCGATGCCTCTGCCCGGGTAGCGCATCTGCAGGTCACGCCCCAAGCGGGTAAGCAGCGCCTTGGCTCCCATCCGGTCGATCAGGCATGCTGCAATCACCTTGGCTGTTTCTCCAATGCCAAGCAGGTCCAGCATCTCCGTACGTGCTGTTCCGTGTGCCATGCAGACAAAGTCCACTGCTGCATGGCTTTCATGATAAACACGCAGCACCTTTTCCCCCTGGCTGATGTCAACGACCGAAACAACCAGCTCTACGGCACTATGCGCAGCCATCCGAGGCTGATAGTCACCCATTCGTCTCATCCTCCTCCAGTACGATAATCTCATCCTCATCCGGCAGGGCCTGTGCATCCTCATCCGGTTCGGTCTGTTTATGTTTGTAAATCAAGCCTAACACCTGAATCGTGAGCAGCGGCGTCATTGCGACCATTGCCACCACGCCGAATGCATCAGTCAGCACATTGCCGCCCAACGCCTCACAAGCTCCCATGGCAAACGGAAGCAGGAAAGTTGTTGTCATCGGTCCGGATGCCACGCCGCCCGAGTCAAATGCAATACCCGTGAACATTTTCGGCACAAAGATGGTCAGCACCAGCGCAATAGCATAGCCGGGAATAACCATCCAATAGATCGAAATTCCGGTAAGCACGCGCATCATAGCCAGTCCAACCGAGCAGGCCACGCCAATCGAAAGACTGAGCATCATAGCCCGCTGCGAGATACCGCCATTGGTGATCGTCTCTACCTGTCGGTTAAGGACATGGACTGCCGGCTCCGCTATGACCAGGAAAAAACCGATTACGACCCCAAGCGGAAGCAGGATCCAGCTGTGTGCACTGTCTGCCAGCTGCTGGCCAAGATAGTGTCCCGCCGGCATAAAACCAACATTTACACCCGTGAGGAAGATAGCAAGTCCAGCAAATGTATATACAAAACCAATCCCAATTTTCTGCATTTCGATCTTATGAAATCTCCGAAAAATCAGTTGAAACAGCGCGCAGAACACAATAATCGGAATCAGTGCGGTCAAAACCTCATGGATATAGTCCGGCAGCCCCTCCACAAACAATCCAGCCAGCTGTCTGGTTGTGTCCACCTCCGGAACGGATACCGGCGTATAATGCGGATCTCCATCCCTATAAAAGATGCCAAGCAGCAATACCGCAAGGATCGGACCGATACTGCAAAGCGCCACCAGGCCAAAGCTGTCGTCCTGTGCATCGCGGTCGCCGCGGATCGAAGCGAGTCCGACACCCAAAGCCATGATGAACGGGACAGTGATTGGCCCAGTCGTAACACCGCCGGAGTCAAATGCAACAGGAACAAACTCATTCGGAACAAAAAAGGACAGGGCCAAAACAACCAGATAAAAAACAATCAGCAATATAGAAAGACGGATCTTAAATACAGTCCTAAGCACAGCAACTACAAAAAACAGGCCGACACCGATTGCAACCGTCCAGATCAGCATTGCATTCGGAATAGAAGGCACCTGCTCTGCGAGCACCTGTAAATCAGGCTCTGCAATAGTGATCAATACACCAATCACAAATGTAATGAGGACTATCACAAACAGATTTTTTGTCCGCGGCAGCTGTGCACCGATTCCTTCTCCCATCGGTGTCATGGATACATCTGTACCAAGCTGGAAAAAGGCCATGCCAATAACCAGCATAACAGCCCCAAACAGAAACATCGCCATTGTGCCAATCGGCATTGGCGCAATGGTAACACTGAGCAGCAATACAATCAGTGTAATCGGCAATACAGAAGTCAGCGCCTCAATCAATTTTTCTTTCAGGATTTTGTTCATTCTCGACCCCCTATACGCAGTAATACGAATCTAACATTTTTATTATACCATAAGAAAAGTAGGAAATGCCACCTTTCCCAGCAAAAAGAGAGAATTTAAAGAATTCGAAATCCCAAACAGAATTATTTTTTGTAGAAAAATAAAAAAAACAGCAACCGAAGTTGCTGCTTAGATGTGCGCGTCGAGTTATCTTCCCGGGCCGTCGCCAGCCAAGTATTGTCACCGTAAATGAGCTTAACTACTGTGTTCGGAATGGGAACAGGTGTACCCTCATCACCATTGACACGCA
>DXFS01000054.1 GCA_019114345.1 Candidatus Agathobaculum pullistercoris
CAAGATTTGCGGCCTTTGCACGTTTTGCAAGATCAAATTTTCCGGCTGTAGCGCCGTTCTCAGCGTCAACGCGCATCTCCAGGTTCTTCTTGGTGGAGTCGGTCAGCACTTCGCCCAGCAGCTCAGCAAACTTCGCAGCGTGCTCCGCTTCCTCGTAAGCAGCCTTCTCCCAGTAGAGGCCGATCTCCGGGTAGCCCTCGCGGTGCGCAACGCGCGCCATCGCCAGATACATACCAACCTCAGAGCACTCGCCCTGGAAGTTCTCACGCAGGCCCTGCAGGATCTCTTCCGGAGCGCCCTGTGCAACGCCAACTACGTGCTCAGCAGCCCAGGTCTTCTCGCCGGCCTGCTCCTTGAACTTCTCCGCCGGAGCGTGGCAGATCGGGCACTCAGCCGGAGCAGAATCGCCCTCATGTACATAACCGCATACGGTGCAAACAAACTTCTTCATGATTTTTTCCTCCTAAATCCTTTCTTATTTTTCGGACGGAAGGAAACGGTCCATCGTAATGGAACAAAGCTGATCCCGCAGAGACCGGTTGATCTCCCCAAAGACCCGATGGAAATCGCATTCCCTCCGATTGCCTACTCGCGTACACTGGAATTCATTGGACAGGCACTGGTTGATCGCGATCGGCCCGTCAATGCATTCGATGATCTCTCCCAAACTGATTTCGGAAGGGACCCGGTTGAGTTCATAACCGCCTGCCACGCCCTTATAGGATTTCGTGATGCCGGATTGGGTGAGCTTGCGCAGTATTTTCAGAGCGAAACGGAGCGTTACGCCAGTTTCTTCCGAAATATCCTTTGCGCATTGCTTGCCCCCGGCCAGTGCCAGGCAGTAAGTCACACGAATTGCATAATCTGCCTCATGTGTGATTCTCAATTTGTTCCTTCCTTTCTCTAATTGGAACATCCTTAGTATAGTATTGTTCCGATAAAATGTCAATAGGTTTTAAGAAAAATAAATATAAAATTTTATTTGATAATAATTATCGATATGCAAACTATCCTTCCCTGCTTTTCCGGCCTGCATGCACCGCACCGGACAGGCTCAGTATACCACATCAATACCCTTTCTGTCTATCAATTCTATGCACTTATTCTATACGGAAAAAGCCTTCCTTTTTCCCATAAGATTCCTTTTTATCTCATAATCCAATTTATGGATTCCAATATATATACGATGCAGTAATAAAATTATCTCTGCAAAAAACCAGATCCTTTTCCCGTTCATCTAATCAGTGAAAGCACATTCCGGCGGCCGCCAGACGCTTTCAGAAAGGAACAACCGCCATGATGGATAAAACTGAATTCACTGCCGCAGTGCTGGAAGCCGAACAGACGCTCTACCGAGTGGCTAGAACCATGCTGGGCCGCGAGCATGACTGTGCGGACGCCGCACAGCAGGCCATCCTGCGCGCCTGGGAACAGCTTGGAACGCTCCGGAACCCCAGGTACTTCAAAACCTGGCTGACGCGCATCCTGATCAACGAGTGCAACGCCATGCTTCGTCAGCGGCAGCGGCTCGCGCCCTATGAGCCGGAGATAGCCGAGGCCATCCCCGCCCCCGCTCCGGAGGATCACAGCGACCTGTATGCCGCGCTGCTCTCACTCGACGAAAAATACCGCCTGCCGGTGGTGCTGTATTATCTGGAGGGGTTCAAAACGCGCGAGATCGCATCCATGCTCGGCGTGCCTGAGGGTACGGTCAAAACCCGCCTGCGCGCCGCGCGCGAACAACTCCGCAAAGACTTGGAAGGAGCGTGCTTTGCATGATGAGCCATAATGATTTCCCGAAAATGACCGACGCATTTGACCAGCGTGTCCGCCAAACGCTGGACAGCCTGCCCGAGCAGCCGCAGCGCGTGCGCCGTTTCCCGTTTAAGCGCGCTGTGTCGATCGGCCTTGTCGCCGCACTGTGTGTCGGCGGTACAGCGTTCGCCGCAGGCGTCAGCGGCGGTTTCCCGCTGTTTTTCCCGGGCGGTACGGACGCCCCGATCACAGAATATGTCACCACGCCCGCACCGGGTACAGTGGTGGATGAAAACAACAAATACCGGATGACGGTCGAGTCCGTGCTGTTTGACGAGAGCGCGGGCGCAGGGCTGGTCAGCCTGCATCTGGAAAACAAATCGGGCGACGGTGTGATGCCCTTCGGCATTTTGGAGCTGTATCCGCAGTATCAGAACCTGCCCGATGTGGTATGGAGCAGTCTGTCCGAATGCTACGGCAGCGAAGATGGACAGTATAATTTCAACGTGATGTATGATGAATACGGCTTCTGCGGCAGCGCATTTTATCTGGATACCAGCCGCTCGACCGAAAACGACTATTATATAGAAGGCGCATTCATCCCGAGCGGCGACTATACACCGGGCACCCCCCTGCGCTTTGTCGCGCAGGAGGTCGGCAAAACGCAGACGGTTTCCAGCGGTGCCGTAATCGGCTATATCACGCTCGAGGTTTCCATGTCAGATTTTGAACAGTTGCCAAGCCTGAAAAGTGCGGACGGCAGCCTCACCCTGTCCCAGATCGGCCTGCGTATGACCGCGCAGCAGCCGGGTGAAATGCTGGTCGACCGGATCGAGCGGATCGCGGTGAAAATGCAGGACGGTTCGGAGCTTGTCATGCGCGAAAACGGAGCCAGGGATGGGGTCGGCACCGACCAGACGCTGTATGCGCTGGGCTTCGGCCCGGACGCCGGCTTTACTTCGGATACCGTCGTCTACGTCCTCGCTCAGACCTTTGACCTGGCGGACGTGCAGTCGGTCGTGATCAACGATACGGAATACCCGCTTGCCGCCTGAGCCGGCCTATCTTCGTTTTTGGCATACGTTTCTCCCCTGCCGCATATATTCTGTACTGCCCCGACGTCCGGCGTCCTGCCGGGCGCCGGGGCTCTTCCGTTCCCGGCTGATTTACTGAAACCGAGAATATTTCTTGGGAAATCGGTCGAACTGTGTTATAATGGATGCATCTTGATTTGGGGGAAGAAAAGTATGTTCAAACGCTCCAGCGGCGTGCTTGCGCACGTCACTTCTCTGCCCTCGCCGCACGGCGTGGGCACCATGGGCAAAACCGCCTATGACTTTGTCGATTTCCTCGCCGATGCGCACCAGACCTACTGGCAGGTATTGCCGCTCGGCCATACCGGCTTCGGCGATTCGCCTTACCAGTGCTTTTCGACCGCAGCGGGCAACCCGTATCTGATCGACCTTGACCTGCTGGTTGAGGACGGCCTGCTGACCGAGGCAGAGGTCAAGGCGGGCGATTTCCAGTCCTCGCCGGACGAGGCGGACTTCGAGCAGCTGGCCGACACCCGCTGGCCGCTGTTCCGCAAGGCGTATTCCCGCGTGGACGATGAAATGCGTGCGGAGATCGCCGCGTTTACCGAGGAAAACGCCGAATGGCTGCCGGATTACGCGCTGTTCATGGCGCTCAAGGAAGAAAAATACCACCATATGCCGGTATACATGTGGCCGGAGAAGGCGGTGCGCGACCGCAAACCCGCCGCGCTGGAGAAGGTAACCACAGAGTTGCGGGACGAAATCGACTTCCGCATCTTCCTGCAGTATATCTTCTTCCAGCAGTGGAAGGCATTACGCACATATGCCAATGAAAAAGGCATCCAGATCATCGGCGACATTCCGATTTATGTTTCCGCCGACTCGGTGGACGTATGGACACATCCCAAGCTGTTCAAGCTCAAGGCCGACCGCAGCCCCAAGCTGGTTGCGGGCGTGCCGCCCGACTACTATTCCGCCACCGGCCAGCTCTGGGGTAACCCGGTTTACGACTGGGAGGCACACCGCGCAGAGGGCTATGCCTGGTGGATCTGGCGCATGAAGAGCAACATGGCGCTGTTCGACGTGGTACGGCTCGACCACTTCCGCGGCTTCGCGGCATACTGGGAGGTCAAGGCCACCGAAGAAACCGCGGTCAACGGCCACTGGCGCAAAGGACCGGGTATGGAACTGTTCCGCGCCATTGAGGACGCGCTCGGCCCGGTCAAACTGATCGCGGAGGATCTCGGCGTACAGACCGACGAGGTGCGCGAGCTGCTCGCGGAGAGCGGTTTCCCGGGCATGAAGGTGCTGATCTTCGGCTTTACCCCGGACGAGGACAACGAGCACCTGCCGCACAACTATGTGCCGAACAGCATTGTTTACACCTCCACCCACGATTCGCAGACCGTGTGCGAGCAGATCATGGACATCTGCACCGAGCCGGAAAAGCAGTTCGCCTACCG
>DXFS01000055.1 GCA_019114345.1 Candidatus Agathobaculum pullistercoris
AGGTGAGATTTTGAAAATCGACCGGAGTGGACAGCTAACCACAGGCAGCTTCACGCCGCAGACCAGCTATCTGCACTGGTGGCGGTATCGTCCGTATTACGGCTCGTTCCTGCTGGACGAGGAGGAACAGAAATCCGTCTACGGCGATCTGTTTGACGCCGCCAAAAGCATGGGCGTAAGCGAGGACGAGGTACAGGCTCTCCTGGACTACGGCTGCGACCCGGATGAAATCGAAGAATTACTCTATGATCCTGCTCTGCTGCATGAGATGACAGGAGAACTTCTGTATGCATACTGAGAGGAGGGATGCGAGTGATTCCACTAAGTCCGCTTTTTCAGGCTTTGGGTGCACTGGTAGATTTGATTATCGAAGCAATCGAAAGCGCATCGAAAGATGGCGGAAAAAAGTAGCATTTCAATGAGGTATACCCATGTGACATAGTCCAAAATCATGGCAATAGGGTCGGTTTTGATGTTTTGACATATGTCGGAATTTTGACAGACCCTATTGCCACAACCCGTTTTAGCTCAACATCTTATATCACCGCACACAATTCGCCTTTACGCCGGCACCGCTGTTTGGTATAATGGACAAGGAAAGCGAGGATGGGATGCTATGCTGCCCGAAAAAACCGGTATACATGCGACAGTGTTGGAACAGATCCGCTCCATTGCTGAGCAATATGATCTGTGTAGCGTCATCCTGTTTGGATCCCGTGCAAGAGGGGATTTTAAGGAGCGCAGCGATATTGACCTTGCAGTAAGCGGAGGAAACAGCTCTGCCTTTGCGCTGGCCGTGGATGAGGGAACCGACACCCTGCTCAAATATGACGTTGTTGATTTGGATCGTCCCGTCGATACTGCACTTCTGGATAACATTCGGAAAGATGGTATAATACTCTATGAAAAAGTTTGAAAACTTCTGCAAAGCACTGAACAATCTGGAAGATATTTATAAATATGAGCCGCCCTATGATAACGTCGTGTTGACCGGCCTGGTATCGCTGTATCAGATCTGTTTTGAACAGGCCTGGAAGGCAATGAAAGAAACCATGGAAAACGAGGGTGTCAACACAGCAGTCACCGGTTCTCCGCGCAGCATCATTAAAGAAGCATACCGCTTTCATATGATCGATGATGAATCTGCATGGCTTTCCGCATTACAGGCGCGAAATCTGGCTTCCCATGCGTATAATCAGGAAACCGCCTTGGAAATTGTCAAGAACACACGGGAAGCATATCTGCCGTTATTCCATAAACTTAAAGCATCCATAGAACAGAACTGGATCCATTAAATCTAAACTGCGAAAAGCGCTGCCAACCGGCAGCGCTTTTTCTTATGCACAGAAGGAGGTCTCCATGAAAATCGGTTACATCCGTGTCAGCACGGAAGAACAGAACACTGCCCGGCAGGAAGTGCTGTTACGCGAGCTGAGCGTTGACGAAGTCTTCATAGACAAGGCCAGCGGTAAGAGTGCAGACCGGTCGGAGCTTAGGCGCATGATGGAATATGTCCGCAAGGGTGACACCGTGATCGTCGAGTCGATCAGCCGCTTTGCCCGCAACACGCGCGACCTGCTGGAACTGGTGGAGAAACTGACGGTCAAGGAGGTCGAATTTGTCTCGAAGAAAGAGGCGATCGACACCACTACGCCGACCGGCAAGTTCATGCTGACCGTGTTTGCGGCGGTCGCCGAGCTCGAGCGGGAGTATATCCTCCAGCGCCAGCGCGAGGGCATCGCCATTGCCAAACAGCAGGGCAAATACACCGGCCGCTCCCCCCTTCCCCTGCCGGAGAATTTTGATGCTGTCGTCGCTCAGTGGCGGCGCGGGGAGATCTCCGCCCGGGAGGCCATGCGCCGGACCGGGCTCAAGCCCAACACGTTTTACCGGCGCGTCAGTCGGAAGATTGCAGCAAAATGAGGCAAATAATTCGGCTTGCGAATTATTTATGTTACACGGTATAATAAAAGCAAACAAGACAAGGCAGGTACGTGCTTTATGCATCCAGATCACGCGGTTCTTTTAGAGGTTACGTCCGGCATGCCGCTTGTGCTGTCCAGCGCGAGCAAGGGCGATGCGATGAAGTGGTATCAGCCTGAGCACGAGATATTTATCAAGGCCAATCGCTTTGACCACGGCCGGGAATTTCAAGATTCCATTGCAGAAGTGATTGCCTCCCGGTTGGGCGCACTGCTTCACATTCCGGTTCTGGAATATCGCTTATGCCGCATCCGGTTGGAAGACGGAAAAACTGTGCTCGGAACCGTTTCGAAGAATTTTTGCCGGCCGGGTGAAAGCTATATTTCTTTTGAGACCATGGTGGAAAGCGCGGATGAACCGGTGCAGTGGGGCGTTTCTGCCAAAGAGAATTACTCACTGGTGCTCGACTGGTTCACAAAAATGACCGGACTGGATGCACGTCCCTATCTGGACACCATGCTTGTATTCGACTACCTGATCTGCAACGAGGACCGGCATCTGAACAACTTCGGCGTACTCAAAAACATGCGGGATAACAGCTATCGTTTTCCGCCGCTTTTTGATAACGGCTATGCACTCGGCTTCATGCAGGCTGAGTACAAGCCGGTGGAGCAGTATCTCTACGCCTGCAAGGCAAAGCCGTTTTCCACCAGTTTTTCCAAACAGCTGCATCTGGTAGAAAATCTCCCTGCCGGTCTTATTCTTCCGGAGTCTGTGCCGGATACTATATTCGTTGGCCTGCCGATGCCGGAAGCTGCTCAGCAGTATTGCCGTGAAATTATAGACACACGCCTGAAACAGTTAAAGGAGCATTTCAGATGAAACCTGTTGACTTTGAAATTTGCTGGGAGGATACGCCCGTCGTCCGCGTAAGCTATGATGAGCAGGCGCAGCCACAGTTTGCTGTGCTGAATCAGGCGCCGCTGCCTGTTCTTCTATACGGCATGGACGGGAAAGCGCAGCCGACTGCTGAACGCCTGAAACGCTTTTTTGTTGACCGCTGTTTTCCCTCCACGCGGCAAAACGCAGGCGAATTGTTGAAAGCGCTCGGCCTGTCGCTCTATCAGCCCAAGCTGATCTGCCGCAAAACGCACGGAGTTGCAGCGCATGACCATTTCTGGATCCGTTATGCAGATGATCCGGCGGATCTGAACTATCGGGCGCTTCGGCAGGAGATGCAGAAGGCGCTGCAAATATCGGAGGTTTGACCGGCAGAACGCCGGCATATATGTAAAATGAAAATATCCGTCAGAAACGAATTCGCTTCTGACGGATATTTTTTACGCTAAAATTGCCCTCCGCTGTCGCTCCACAATGGCAGACAGCCGTGTCAGCCGGGCTGAAGGCAGTTTAATTGCCGGATGTGATGCAAATTGGAAGCCATCCAAATTCCTCAAATCCTGACGGATGCGATCGGTCAACATACCGCGGGCGGTCTTGATGAAGTCCACACCAATACGCGGACGGCACTTGCTGATGTACCAGTCCGGATTTGCAAGCTGATCCTCATCCAGATCGAACAACAGGCTGCGGTTATGATCGAATACCGGTGCAGCTTCCTGCAGATCCATTGTCTGATTATCAAACAGCAGGCCGAAGTTCCCAAGATGACGATCCGTGTTCAAGATAAGCGCATCCAGCACAAACATACGCCGTAAGGCATCCTCTGCGCCAAGACCAGCATAAAACGCTAACAAGCCGGAAACCGTTGTCGGCCGGTCAGGAAAGTCGCTGATCTTAATGAGCCCGCGCTGCTCGTCCGTAAACAACCGGCATTTGGAAATCAGTTTGTGATGATAGAAATCCAGATCATAATGCACGTATAATTAAAACCATCTCGAAAGGGGTGGTTTTAATTATTTCTCCTTTCCTCAAGAAGTTATATTGCAGGAATAGCTACCTGCTTTATAATCAGAACAAGCACTGCGGATTTGTATCTATAATGCTACGGCTTAGACTGTTTGGAGGTGACTCAAACCGCAGTGGTTTGTCTGAATTGGTAATTAGTTGGGTAACGTTTGACGTTTTATTCGCGTGACTACATGGACAAGCCTTCTGCGGAAACAGCAGTGCTAAAACACAGAAAGAGGAGGAAACCAATTGTACTTTGTAGGAATCGACGTTTCAAAATTTAAGCACGACTGCGCCATCATCGATGAACTTGGCAATGTCATCACGCCCTCGTGGTCGTTCCAGAATGACTACGAGGGATTTTCTTTTCTCAGGGAGTTGCTTGATGCCCTCGATGGAAAAAAGAAGATAGGACTCGAGGCTACCGGTCATTATGGGCAAAATCTGAAACTGTTCCTTGAAAATAACAGTTTCTCATTCATGGAGTTCAATCCGCTTCTGATCAACCGGTTTGTTCGCAGTAAATCGCTCAGAAAAACAAAGACGGACTCCATAGACGCTCTCATGATCGCCCAATATCTCATGACGGTAGAGTACAAGCCCTATCCACCGTCATTTTACACACTTGAAAAGTTAAAGTCACTAACAAGATTTCGGGACAGCCTGATTCGGCAGCAGAGCAGACAGCTGGTGGAACTAACAAACATTCTTGACAAGGTTTTCCCTGAGTTCAAACCCTTTTTCAAGGGAAGATTTTCGGCAACAGCACTGTATATCCTTTCTCATTACGCCTCTCCGGAGAAAATCTCAAATATGAATTCCAAATCCTACGAATCTCTGCGGCGTCTTTCTCGGGGTAAGTTTTCCATGTTGGATTTTGTTGAGCTCAAGACACTGGCTAGGAATACAGTCGGTTCAACCAGTGACTATCTGCTTCAGGAAATGGAAATCATCATCGATATCTACAGCCAACTCCAAAGCAAGGTAGAGGAAGTTGAGCAACAGATTAATGAATGCGTCCTTGGTCTTGATCCTCCTATCTTGACCGTTCCCGGAATTGGTGCGCTCTCTGCAGCGGTTATCCTTTCTGAATTCGGTGATCTTTCCAAGTTCAACAGTCCGTCCAAACTGCTCTCCTTTGCCGGGTTAGAGCCTGGATATTTTCAATCCGGCACTTCGGAAAACACAGGCAAAATGGTAAAACACGGTTCTTCCCATTTGCGCTATGCCATTATGAACTGTGCACAGACCATTGTCAACAACGAGCCAACCTTTGCGGCCTACTACGCCAAGAAGCGTGCCGAGGGCAAGGATCACCGTGTTGCGCTTACCCATGTTGCTAAAAAGCTTTTACGGGTTATTTATGCTCTCCAGACAAAAGAAATTTCCTATAACCCGGATCTCATCCGCTGATCCATGACCAAATTTTTTGATGTCCTTGAATAAGGGCTTGGTCTTTTGCGCCCTTTTTTGATCAGATAAAAATATTTCAATTTTCACTTGACTTCTTATAGTTGGTCACCGCTTGAGGGCAGATCTGCTCCGCGAGCTGGCATGCCAGGAACTCGGAAAGCGGTTCGATCTCATAGGTATCGCTGCCGCCCTTGTAAAGATAGATCCCATCCTCCTCGCGCACCCAGCATTTCGCATAATAGCCATCCGTTCCAAACTCCGGGGAGGTTGAAGACAGGGGCTCTGCGCTGATTACACCGCTGAAAGCCGCCTGCGCAATCAGTGCATCAAACGCATTTCGATACAGCGAAACATCCGCCCAGTAAAGGGTATCCTGTACGCCTTTCACCCAGAAGGTATCGTTTAGCGATAGGGCATGTGTCACGCAGAGGAAGCCTTCCAGACCAATGCAGCCGTATTGCTCCAAGAGTTGCTCAATGTGCTTGCGGTGCTTGGGCGCCTTACGTTTTTCCAGCCATGCGGTGAGCGAGCGCAGGCCGATCGGCCGCAAATCAGTATACCATTCCCGCAGAACGGCGCGTTCTTCGCCAAACTCGTCCTGCTCGCAGGAGAACAGCGCATAAGGCGTATCTTTGTTCATCAAAATGTAGTCCATTACGCGATCCTCCTGCCCGATAGATGGCCACATTATATCATGACTTGATCGAGATGGCAAAGAGATAGGGCATGCAGTTACTTCGTGATAGGCCAGATATACTGGTTCAGCGATGCGAGCAGATGGAATGTTCTTTGATATGTATCCGCACATAGTTGCTTGACCGCCTCATCTGCCATCGCCATGCCCAAAATATTTCCATAAGATTTAAAGCTTTTTAGCTGCTTCTCTTTTTCGGAACAGATGTTTCCATATTCCCGCAAGCAGAAGTTCGCTATATCTTGCCTAAGCTGACTTTGAGAGCAAAAAACTTTCCCTTTCGCTATCACAAGCTCTAATTCTGTCAGAAAAGCTTTCTGCTTCTCCGGTCTATTTCCTAGTTCGGCAAAAGTACGTCGCACTTTTGCAATATCGTACCGTAGTTCTGGAGAGAGCGAGGGATGATCCCAATCGTCAATAAAATACTCAATAGCCGCTTCGCACAAATCATTTAAATGTTCCGCACATATACCGTACAGCTCGAAAGGTTTTTTAATTAGTCCTTCTCCGCCATAATTGGATTTCCAGTCGAACAGCGGGGGTGGTACATAACCTGTGATCAGCCAAAACACTTCCCAATTAAAGTTAAAGTGCTCAATAGGATATTTTTTCTTCACCATATCCAGATAATACGCGGCACTTCGTTCGATAGCCTTGTCATCATTTAGTCCGTCTTTAGCGGCAATATCCTCAATGATTTTTGCCTGCTTCAGCGTCCGAATAGCGTCAGACCAACCACGAGGCTTTTTGCTATCATTTACATCATAGCCTTGGGCATCAAACAACACAAATAGAGCCCGAAGAACCTCTCCGATTGGGACACCATTCACCGGCTGTTTATATTGCAGAAGTTCTGCCTTTTTTCGCGGTTTGTCAAAGCAGTCCTCGCATAAGTGTGCAAGCGCTACAAAATCCTCATCTGTCAAACACAGATCATTGATAAAAGATAAGCTTCCTAATAGTGCATATGGATCGAATAGGTCATACTTCTGTTCAAAAAGATCTTTTTCAATACGGGGGAAGTTTTTAGTGATAGCGGAGAATAACGCGCAATTGGCTGCTGCATTGCTTTCATTAAATATTTTCCTATTTGGTTTCAGGTATGCTCTCAGATAAGAAACATCGGCAACATCGGCGGATATTGCTCCTGATAATACGCCCAGAATGATGAGTAGCGAGACTTTTTTCAGTAATCTATCTTGCCTGATTTGATTAAGTAGATTTGCGAAATTTTCTGTTTCGGTAGAAGATGGATCGAATCCAGTTATCGCAGTGCCGGATTGTCGTGTACAAGCTTTTATGTAGGCCGACAGCGCCCACTTCAGAACCTCTACTGAGCCATTCAAACGACTATTTTTGCCGGAACTGTGGCTCTGATAGTTCAAGTTCTGTTTGCTATGCTCTTCCAAATGCTTGCGTAGCGCCTTTAATTCCATATAGGCATAGTTGCGTCTCCGCATAGCGAACGCAAAATCGTGGTATGCGCGGACAGATTGTTCCCAAGCAGAAGGCATCCAACAGAATTGGGATTTTTCCGTATTGGGCTTTGCCTTAAAGTATCCCGCTCCATCGAATAGAAATTCGTCATCGCAAATTGTATAGATCAAAATCTGCATCACATTCTGAAACTCTTCAATCGGCTCTCTTTGGTCGTTCGGCCATACAAGACCTTTTTTGTCCTCCATCAGTGTTTCCAAATAAGCACAGCATTTTCGGATCATAAAAATGCGATGCTCGCTGAAGACCACATATTTTTGTGCGTGGCATTTTACGCGATTCCCAAAGCTCAATGCTTCTTTCACTTGCTCATTGCTCTGTGCGCTCCACTCCGGCGCAGGGTCAAACATGGCAAAAACCTCCCGGTGCTTTTTCGGAAAAATCACATTTTTTCTCGGTTTTATTCCGCGATTTTTTTGCAGTACAATAAACTCATCAAAACAAAACGAGGCGATTAAACATGAGAAATGGCAAAGTCTTTCGCAATTCTGCAACAATTATAGCCGGTTCGTTGGCCGCAGGGCAGACAGGCTCCATTCTTTCGCTCGGCCGGCGAAGCTTACCAGACCGGGCTGAACGTGATTTGATTAAGCGAATCAAAGCTGACGAAGGCCTAAGTTGGGCCAATGGCGCGACTACTACAGCAAATGGTGTCACTGTTCCTGGCTTTGCAATTTGGAATGGGACACAAGCAACGAATGTGTGCGAATATACCCATCGGCATCGCCTGTTGGCATTATGCCGCCCCGACACTTGCTACCTATATGCCGTGCCAGTGGGGATGCTGGGCAGAAAAATAGTGCTGCCGGACCTTGACCTCGCAGATTTCGAACTCGAAGCTTATCAATGCATTGCGGATCGCATTACACCCACCTGCGCCGAATATACACAGGAGCTTCTCCACCCTGCCAAGCCTGCGATCAAATCAAATCGCGCAGAGTGGCGTGATGATTTCCTCAATGCGGAAGCATTGGGGCAGTTGCTGAAGCGGCATGCTGGTTGGATTTTCCCCTTGATTGCGGCAACGTTGGACGCGCAATTCCGAAGCTTCGCAGCTTGCGCTGATGTGCCGATCTGTTGCTACAATTTTACCGCACGAAGACCGAGTATGCAAGTCGAACAGACAATGCGCAGTGTTTTAGGCGCCCTGAATTTTACCGTTCAGGGAGAATACTGTTGTTCGTCGCCTGTCGAGATTAGTGTGCAGGATGCCCGCGATCTTAATGATTGGGCAGGCTGCCTAGACCGAATTGTATTGTTGAGAACAGCAACAGGTGCGCCGCTACACCCACTGTTTGACAAACTCGATGAATCTATTCGCCAAAGTAATTTCGGCGGCGTATTGCCACCACGACTTGCAACGGTCCCGATTATCCGCAGCAGAACGTTCTTCGGACGCGCAGACACCATTGATGTCGAGCTGCCATCCGTCATCGAGCCGCTGAGTGATTGGGAACTGGATCTACTTCGCATCGCCGCAGCCCGCACGATCACCAAAGCAAATATTGTCGAAGCTCATCGACGGTGGCATGGCGCAATGCGCAGCCAAGCACGCTACCGACTTAACTCGTTCAAAGAATGGAGACGCGCCATTGTTAAGGTATTCTTGGAAGCGAATCTACCGTCCCACGGAACAGCATTTGACGATGCTTATGGTGGCTGGGAATCAGCGCAGAAATCGCAGTTCGAAGCTGAGGCAGATCGCGAAGATAAGCTGCAAAAGGCCCTCGCACTACTTAGCGACCAAAGCCAGTACGAGGCTGAAATCATCCCAAAGCCATCATCATTTGAGGAGGCTGTCTGTTTACTGGACGAGGACAAAACAGCGGTAGCCTTCCGGCATGCGCCGACCCAAGGAAGTGATAAAGGGCAGCGATTTGTGGTTTTTTCCAATTCATCGATGCTTCGCTTGTTACAACGCGCTGGTCTGCGCCCAGAGTTATATGAAATGTTCAAAAAGCGCGCAAGCGAAGTAGGCCTGCTGGTGAAACAATCCAGACCTGTAAAGCTGGGGGATCACACTTTCAATGGCTTTTGGATTATCGACCAAAAGTTTTGAAGTTTGTATGTTTTTAGGTTTTAGCGTCTTTTAAGGAGGATTTTACTGTGAATAACACATGTAACGATGAGCTTTCTGCGGATCTTAAAAAACTTGGTGTCACGAACCTGCGACCGCAGCAGGAGGCTCCACTCGCGGGCATTCTGGCCGGCGAGGACGTTTTTGTGAGCATGCCGACTGGCGGCGGGAAGAGCCTGATGTTTCAGCTTCCGGCCGTCATGGATACTGGACAGCGACTGACCCTGGTTATCTCGCCACTGAGGGCGCTACAGGCCGACCAAGTCGATACGCTGCGATCGAAAGGTATCTGCGCCGCAGCGCTCAACAGCGACCTGTCCACGACAGAACATCGCACGGTACTACAGGATGCGGTTGAATATGGCGGCCTGCTGTACTTGGCACCTGAGCAACTCCAGAATACGACAGTCGCGAAAGCTCTGAGGCAGGCGGACATTGCGCGCGTTACGGTGGACGAAGCGCATATACTGCCACAGGTCAAGGATGACTTCCGCAAGGCCTACGGCGAAATCGGCATGTTCATCGAGACACTGCCAAAGCGGCCGCAGATCCTTGCGCTGACGGCAACAGCGACACCCGACGACGTCAGGCGGATTCGAAAGAGCCTCGGGATGAGCGAGAACACCAAGGTGTTCCGCTCGCCCATGCGGCGGGACAACTTGCGGCTGTCGATTAAATGCGTACAAGCGGATAAGACCAACACGATCCGTTTTCAGGCGGTGGAACGCGCACTTTCGCAATGGAATCGGAAAGGTGCAGTGATCATCTTTGCTCCCACGGTCAAGATGGTCAAGCGGCTGTACAAATGGCTCAAGGCGCGCGACTATCCTGTTGGAAAGTACCATGGAAAGATGAAACAAGCAAAGCGCAATCGCTCACAGGCCGCGTTTATGAGCGGAAAAACGCCGATCATGGTCGCGACGAATGCGTTTGGCCTGGGTATCGACAAGTCCGACGTCCGCATGGTAATCCATGCCGGCCTGCCGCTGTCGATGGACGGCTATGTACAGGAGATCGGCCGCGCTGGCCGTGACGGAAAGAAGTCGCACTGTGTCCTGATTTATGCAAAAAGCGACTTCGAGCATAACAAGCGTATAGTATCTCAAAGCGGTGGAAAGAAAGCGGTGCGCCGCAAACTGAAACGCTTGTATGCTTTGCAAAAGCTCATCGATTCTGACGACTGCCTATGGCGCGAAGTCGAGCACTATTTCGGCAACAAAAGGCAGAAAAGGTGCGGAAAATGCTGCAATTGCGAGCGGAAACTGTAAATAAACAGAAGTGAAATATATACTATATTAGTAGCATTAGCGCATGCCCGGGAAATAATTTATCCCACACGCGTATCGTGCTGCGTGCAAAGCATATATTTGCATTAGAACATATTAAAGGAGATGTTTACCATGAGCACAGTCAACGCAACCCCGCGCCCATCACCGCGCAGCAGCACCCTGCTCGATTTGCTCGAGAATGTGATTGCAGCGCAGTTCGAGGCGGAAGCCGCGGGTAAGACAGTGTAAGCTAAGACCGTCCACAGGCGGCAATATTTAGGAGGGAGGCGTCTGTATGACAAAACAATCGGCCGCCTGCCGGGCGGTCCTGTACCTGCGGCTGAGCCGCGATGATGACAACCGCGGCGAAAGTGAAAGCATCCAAAACCAGCGCGCGCTGTTGCGGGAATATGCCGCGCGGCAAGGCTTCTCTGTGATCGATGAATATGCAGACGACGGGTGGTCGGGCACGAGCTTCGACCGCCCTCGCTTTCAGGACATGCTGCGCGATATGGAGCAGCACCGGTTCGATATCGTGCTGGTCAAAGACCTGTCGCGCCTTGGCCGCGACTATATCCAGACCGGGCGGTATTTAGAGCTTGTGTTCCCGGAGCACGGCGTGCGCCTGATCGCGGTCAACGACGGCATCGACACTGCGCGCGCGGATACCGATCTGGCGCCGTTTCGCAACGTCGTCAACGAGATGTACGCGCGCGACGCCAGCCGCAAGATCCGCAGCGCGCTGCATGCCAAAATGCAGGCAGGGAAGTTCGTCGGCAATTTTGCCCCATACGGATATCAGAAAGATCCAAAGGACAAAAATCATCTGATCCCGGACGAGCGGGCGGCCGCAGTTGTGCGGCAGATCTTCACCTGGGCGGCTGCCGGTAAGCGGCCGGCGGAAATCGCGCGTGCGCTGAACGGGCGCGGCGAACCGCCGCCCGCGGTATACCGATGCCAGATTCACCCCGGGCTGGATCCTGCCGACTATTCCCGGCACAGGGAATGGACTTCGGTCGGTGTCAGCCGCATTTTGCAGGATGTGGTGTATCTGGGCCACATCGCGCAGGGCAAGACAGGCAAGATCAGCTTCAAGAGCAAGAAAACGCAGGAAAAGCAGCCGGACGAATGGATTGTTGTGCAAAACCAGCACGAGCCGCTTGTATCGCAGCAGACCTTCGATGCGGTGCAGCGGCAGCGCGCTTCCCGCCGCTGCGACCGAAAAGGGACATTTGACAACCTCTTTTCCGGATTGGCCTTTTGCGCGGACTGCGGCAAGGCCATGTCCACGGTGGGAACACGGAAAAAAGGTTCAGTGGCAAATCTCGCCTGCGGCGCATATAAACTGCGCGGCGCATCCGCCTGCACCAACCATTTTATTTCGTATGAGGCCCTGTACCAATGTGTGCTCGAAACGGTGCGCCGCTATGTCTGCCTTTCTGAGGAAGCGTGCGACGCCCTGTTCGAGCGCCTGAACCGCCGCCTGCGGCTGGATGAGCGGGGACGTGAAGCCAAACGCGAGCGGGAGCGCCTGGACCAGGAGCTGAAGCGTACGCAGCGTCTGGTGGCGCAGCTCTATGAGGATCGCATAGCGGGCAGGATCGGAGAAACCACCTTCTATCCCCTGCTGGAAAAATACGAGCAGAAGACAGCGCAGCTGCAGGCGCAGATGGATGCTTTGCAGCCTGATACGGGCGAATACAGTTTGCGGCAGCTGCAGGAACGCCTGCGAGCCATCATCCGCCGGTATCAGAATATCGACGAGCTGACGCCGTCCCTGCTCTTTGAACTGATCGAGCGGATCGAGGTCGGACAGGGTACATACGAACAAACGGAAAAAGGCAAGGGCAAGCGGCAGAAAATCGTGATTCACTTCCGTTTTCTGCCCGAACCCTGCGAAATCGAATGGACAGAATAAACGGGACGTGCCGAGAAGGTCACGTCCCGCCTGTTTTTTACCGCCCATTCGCCTCCTGTCAAGAAGGGAAAACAACGGCCAGCCTGGCATCAAAGGAAAACAGTACGTCAGAACCGGAAAAAGTAATACATCGGTGTGCTGTCGTGCTGGCCGGTTGTCTTCTGCTGAGTTGTTGTCTGCGTTTTCAACTCATCAATGATATCTGTCACATCCGAGATCGGGATGGCATAGCCCATGCCCTCGACCTCGGTGGAGGCGAGCTTGGCGGTGTTGATCCCGATGACCTCGCCGTCCATATTGAGCAGTGCGCCGCCGCTGTTGCCCGGATTGATGGCGGCATCTGTCTGGATATAAGTCGACTGTACCGTGATGCCTTGCGCGTCCGTTCCTGTGCTGATCGAACGGTTGAGCGCGCTGACAATGCCGGTCGTGACCGACTGCCCGTAGCCCAGCGCATTGCCGATCGCAACCACCTGTTTGCCGACCCGCAGGGAATCCGAATCGCCGAACACGGCAACACTGATGGCGGCGCGCGTATCCGCAGACAGGTCGTCCAGCGACACTTTGAGGACGGCAAGATCATTATCCTCGTCCGTGCCGCACAGCTCTGCCTCATATACCTCGTCATCCACAAAGCCGACCGACAGGGTTGTTGCGTCCTCTACCACATGGTAATTGGTGACGATGTACAGCACGTCGTCCGTCTGCTCGAAGATGATCCCCGAGCCAACGCTCGTGGTTTCTTCCAGCTCGTTCTGGTTGTGACCGTAGCGGTCAAAACGGTCAAAATACTGCTGCGCTTCCTGTACAGAGATATTGGTGATGGATACAACGAACGGCAGCGAGCTTTCTGCAATATCTGAAATGCTCGCTCCGTTGCACGCGGCACAGCCGCAGGTGCAGGACGCCGCCGTGCCAGTCGTTGTATTCACTGCACCGGCGGTCGTTCCTGCGAATAAAGCCGCGCACAGTGTCAGGCTGACAGCACATTTTCCCAAACCCGTGCGACGGCCTGCGCTTATTTTTCCATAATGCATAATCATTCTCCTTCCGCATCGGCGGCAGCGCAACATCCTAAAAGTCTTCTGAAAGCAGTTCGCGGATGGTCTGCATGGACAGATCGACAGACGCGATCTCATCTGCGCAGCGCTTGAGCTCATCCTGAATCAGTTTTTCATGCCGCACGGTGTGCTTGTATTTCATTTGATGCTCGAGCGCAGCCCAGAAGTCAGCTGCAATCGTGCGCAGCTGCACCTCGGCAGTCATACCTGCGCCCGGTCCATCCGTTAAAACAAGGATCATGTGGTAACTCCGGTAGCCGTTTGGCTTGGGGGTTGCGATATAATCCTTGACCGCTGTTTTCCGGATCTCCGGCTGGGCGGACAGCCAGGATGCGACGCGGTACACATCATCCGTGAAGGCGCATACCGCGCGTACGCCGACTGCATCGTGCATATATTGGAGCGCAGCGCGGCTGGTCGGTGGAAGGCCGTTCTTTTCCAGCTTGTCCAACATGCTCTCCGGGGATTTGATACGGGATTTGCAGTAGAGTACGGCTGCTTCGCGCCCCTCACTGTCCCGTGCAACCGGGCAGCGGCCGATCAGTTCCACAAGCTGCTGTTCCGCTGCGCACAGCTTCGGATAAGCAGCGCCGTAAAACGCCTGCGGTGTCATATCGCTTCCTCCTTCTGATTTGTATTATATGCGTCCAGCTGGAACTTTTGATGTATGTCCCGTGCCTTTTTCGTGAATTTATACCGGCAGGATTACCGTGACCAGCAGTGAATGCCCGTCGCGGGAGGAAGCAAGGATCTTCCCCTTATGCGCCGCGACCACTGCGCTGGCGATGGAAAGCCCGATGCCATAGCCGCCGGTTTGGGAATTGCGCGAGCGGTCAGTGCGGTAAAAGCGGTCGAACAGGTGGCTCAGTTCCTGCTGGCTGATCGACTCGACGGTATTGAACACCGAAAAATGCACTGCTTTGCCTTGCCGTTCGAGCATTACACGGATCTCGCCGCCGTCATCTGAATACTGCACCGCATTGTCCAGAAGAATAGAGACAAGCTGGCTGATCATTTTTTCATCTCCATGGAGGGTCAGCATGGGCTGTATATGGCTGACAAACTGCCGGTCCTTTTGTATTGCCAATGCCTGGAAGGAACGGATCAGATCCTCCACCATGTCGGAAAGCGGAAAGTCCAGCATCTCCTGCTGATCCTGCGCTTCTTCCGTACGAGCCAGATAGATCAGGTCGTTGGTCAGGCCGGTCAGACGTTTGACCTGTGTCTGAATATCCTGCAGCCATTCATTCGTTCCGCTTTCCATCTCGATCAGTCCGGCATCTGCATCAATGATTGCAAGCGGGGTTTTGATCTCATGGCCCGCGTCGGTGATGAACTGCTTTTGTTTTTCATAGCTGTCCAATACCGGTTTGATGATCCGCCCGGATATCAGCATCATCAGCAAAAAAACTGCCAGCAGTCCCAGCAGGGAGATCCAAAGGCTGTTGAAAGCGAACACGCGGCACATGCTGATCCGGCGTCCACAATCGAGAAAGCTGATCCGGATATCCTCTCCCTCCTGCTGTATGGTATAGCGGTATTCGCCTACAAAGCCGCGGTTTGATCCGCTGTCCAGGGCGGATTGTGCATATGTGATGGCCGTTTGCTGATCCACCGCTGCGATCCGCTCGATATTGGTTGCAATGACGCCTCCATCCGCGTCCAGCAGCACGAAGAAATACCGGGACTCGTACGGCACTTCAGGCGAAACATACTCGGGTCCGGCTTCCGGATCGGTAAATTCCTCCTGCATAGGCAGCCGGCCGTCATTTTCCGCCAGAATATCCAGGACACTGTCCGCTTCGCTGATCATCCGCCGGATGTTCATCAGGTTGATGCTGCCAATGATTGCAACAAGCACTGCCAGCAGGGACAGCATGGATACCAGAATCAGTTTGATGCGCAGCTTTTTAATCATTCCTCCACCTCCAGGACGTATCCTGCCTTTTGCACCGTACGGATCCGGACACTGGCATGCAGGGCTTTCAGTTTTTTCTGCAGGTAGGAAATATATATATCCGCACCACGCTTGTCTCGGTATATCCTTCCTGAGCCCAGATACGCTCCATAAAACGATCTTCCGGAATGACATGTCCCGGGCTGCACAGCAGCATTTCCAGCATCTGAAATTCCCGGTTTGCCAGACGAAAGCTGCCTGTGGGCGAGGAAAGCGCAAATGTTGCCCGGTCGAGTGTGATATTGCCCAGCGTCAGCCGGGAATCCGTCTGCGCGCTGCGCGCACGCGTCATGGCGCGCACGCGCGCCAATAGTTCGCGCACCGCAAACGGTTTGGTCAGGTAGTCGTTTGCGCCGCTGTCCAGCCCCTGTACCTTATCGTCGGTTTCGGATTTGGCGGTCAGCAGCAGCACGGGAAGCAGATCGCCCCGCGCACGCAGCTGCCGCAGCACTTCTATCCCGTCCAGCGCAGGCATCATGATATCCAGCACCGCGCCGTCATAGCTTCCGGTGTCCAGACAGTCGAGCGCAGCTTGTCCATCATATACGGCATCCACCATATAGCCGTCGCGCTCCAATATGGCTTTCAGCGCCCTCGACAGCGCCTTTTCATCTTCTGCAAGCAATAATCGCATGTCGGTTGCCCTCCTGCGTGGGCTGCAGGGCAGCCCGTTTTTCTTTGCGTGCAGTATATCAGGCGCGGCAGCGTATTTGTGTGAAGAAAATGCGAACAATTTGCAAACACTAACGAGGCGGGAGAAAGCGGGCACGCTTCGCTGGCAGCGGTTCGGTGTAAATAATCCCCCTGTGATCATCGGGCGTCCCCTTAATTTTACAAGCCGGTGCATCGTTAATGGTAAGAGGCGGCACACTTTTGCGCAGAGTACACAGTGTGCTGCTGTCATGTCTGTTATCCTGCCGCACGGAAACATGCTGCTTTTGATCCAAGAATGAAATATATACGATTTTATTTGTCAGTTTTGCATAAATCTTTTTGATCGCACAAAAATATTCTATAAAATTTGTGCAATCCGCGATTGACCAAAACAATACTTATATGGTATTCTTTAGCCATCAGGAATGGATAACAGATATCATTTAACATGAATTCACATCAACACTGATGAAGGAGGTTTCCCCATGTTGTTCCGAACCACCGATGCGCACGAAAAACTGCGCGCTGAGATCCGCGCTTTTGCGGAGAGCGAGGTCAAGCCGCAGGCTTTCCTCATGGACAAAGAAAACAGCTTCCCTGCGGAAGCGGTAAAAAAGATGGGCGAGCTCGGCTATATGGGGCTGCCCTATCCGAAAGAATATGGCGGCGCCGGGCTGGATGTGCTGAGCTATGCAATCGCCGTGGAAGAGCTCTCGCGCGTGGACGGCGGCACGGGCGTTATCCTGTCCGCCCATGTGTCGCTCGGCTCGTGGCCGATTTTCGCCTTCGGCACCGAGGAGCAGAAGCAGAAATACCTGGTCCCGCTGGCAAAGGGCGAAAAGATCGGCGCGTTCGGCCTGACCGAGCCCAACGCCGGCTCGGATGCGGGCGGTACCGAGACCACCGCGATCGACAAGGGCGACTACTATCTGCTCAACGGCGGCAAGATTTTCATCACCAACGCGCCCAAGGCGGATACCTATGTGGTATTCGCGGTCACCACGCCGGACATCGGCACCCGCGGCATCTCGGCATTCATTGTTGAAAAGGGCTGGGAAGGCTTTACCTTCGGCGACCATTATGACAAAATGGGCATCCGCTCCTCGTCCACTGCGGAGCTGATCTTCAACGACGTCAAGGTGCCCAAGGAAAACCTGCTCGGCAAGGAAGGGCAGGGTTTCAAGATCGCGATGGCGACGCTGGACGGCGGCCGCATCGGTATCGCGTCGCAGGCGCTCGGCATCGCGCAGGGCGCATACGAAGCGGCGGTCGATTACGCCAAGGAGCGCGTCCAGTTCGGCAAGCCGATCGGTTTCCAGCAGGCGATCTCGTTCAAGATCGCGGACATGGCGACCAAGCTGCGCTGTGCGCGCATGCTGGTCTACTCCGCGGCGGAGCTCAAGGAAGCGCATGAGCCATACGCTACCGAGGCCGCAATGGCTAAGATGTATGCGTCCGATATTGCGCTTGAGGTCACCAACGACGCCCTGCAGATCTTCGGCGGCACGGGCTTCCTCAAGGGCATGGATGTGGAGCGTATGTACCGCGATGCCAAGATCACCACGATCTATGAGGGCACGAACGAGATCCAGCGCGTGGTCATTTCCTCCAACATCCTGGGCAAGCCGCCCAAGAGTGCGGGCAGTTCGTCCAGCCAGCCGAAAAAGCCCGCGCCGGTTACCGGCGTGCGCAAGCGCCAGATCCTCAAGGAGGGCTCGGCGGAGGAAAAGGTTGCGGCCCTGGTCGCAGCGCTGCAGAAGGACGGACACGACTTTACGGTCGGCATCCCGATCGACACCCCGATCACACAGGCCGAGCGCGTGGTTTCGGCCGGCCAGGGCATCGGCAGCAAGGAAAACATGAAGCTGGTCGAGGATCTGGCGCGCGCCGCGGGCGCGGCGGTCGGCTCCTCCCGTCCGGTGGCGGAAACGCTCAAATATGTGCCGCTTGACCGCTATGTCGGTATGTCCGGCCAGAAGTTCAAGGGCAACCTGTACATTGCCTGCGGCATTTCTGGTGCAATCCAGCATCTCAAGGGCATCAAGGATGCCTCGACCATCGTGGCGATCAACAAGAACGGCAATGCGCCCATCTTCAAAAACTGTGATTACGGCATCGTGGGCGATGTAAACGAGATCCTGCCCCTGCTGACCGCGGCGCTCGATACCGGCGAAAAGCAGCCAGCCCCGCCGATGGTCAAGATGAAGCGTCCGCCTGTCCCCAAGCCCGAACCGATCGGCAAGCGCTATGTCTGCGGCGGCTGCGGATACGAATACGTTCCCGAGCTGGGTGACGAGGACGCCGAGATCGCGCCGGGTACGCTGTTTGAAAAGCTGCCCGAGGACTGGGTATGCCCGGAGTGCGGCGAAGGCAAAGACATGTTCATTGAGGCCTGACCGGAAAAGGAGGAGACTATATGTACTGCGTACGCAATGTAACGGACGATCTGTATTGGGTTGGTGCGAACGACCACCGCCTTGCCCTGTTTGAAAATATCCATCCCATCCCGCGCGGCGTATCCTATAACGCATATCTGCTGCTGGATGAGCAGACTGTGCTGTTCGACACTGTGGACTGGTCGGCCTGCCGCCAGCTGCTGGAGAACATCGAGCACCTGCTGGACGGCCGTCCGCTGGATTATCTGGTCATCAACCATATGGAGCCCGACCACGGCGCTTCGATTGAGGAAATTTTGATCCGCTACCCGTCGGTCAAGGTGATCTCGACTGAAAAGTCGTTCATGCTTATGCGCCAGTTCGGCTTCGACATCGACGGCCACGAGCTGATCGAGGTAAAAGAGGGCGATACCCAGAGCTTCGGCAAGCACGTCGTAACCTTCATCGCCGCACCTATGGTGCACTGGCCTGAGGCGATGGTCACCTTTGACACCACAAACGGCGCTTTGTTCTCCGCGGATGCGTTCGGCTCGTTCGGCGCGCTGGACGGCAAGCTGTTTGCGGATGAGGTCAATTTTGACCGCGACTGGATCGACGATGCGCGCCGCTATCTGACCAACATCGTGGGTAAATACGGCCCGCATGTCCAGCTGCTGCTCAAAAAGGCGGCGGGCATTCTGGACCAGATCAAGTTTATCTGCCCGCTGCACGGCCCGGTCTGGCGCAAGGACCTGATGTACTTCATCGACAAGTACGACCACTGGAGCCGCTACGAACCCGAGGAAAAGGGCGTTATGATCGCCTACGCCTCGATGTACGGCAACACCGAGGCCGCGGCGCAGGCGCTGGCGAGCCGCCTGTGTGAGAAGGGCATTACAAACGTCTGGCTGTATGACGTGTCCAACACCCATGTTTCCTATCTGATCTCCGAGACCTTCCGTCTGAGCCATGTTGTGCTTGCGTCTGTGACCTATAATCTGGGCATCTATCCGGTGATGCACAATTACCTGATGGATATGAAGGCGCTCAACCTGCAGAACCGCACCTTTGCGATCATCGAGAACGGCTCGTGGGCGGTCAAGTCGGGCGACCTGATGCAGAAGTTCATCGACGAGGAGCTCAAGAACATGACCGTGCTCAACGAGCGTCTGTCCATGGCATCCGTGCTGCACGCGGACAAGGCTGGGGAACTGGACGCCCTCGCGGACGCGATCGTCGAGTCCATCAACCAGTAAGGCGCCTTTCCTGCGGCCCCCTTTTGAAACGCATACCTTTCTGACACGGCATGAAGCGGAAACGCGATTTTTCGCAAGTGTTGAGCGCAAGCCCCTTGTGCAGGGATATCCCTGGGCAGGGGGCTTCGCCCTTTCGGCCGCCGTACCGTTTGCGGCTGTGCGGTTCCGCGGAATGCGTTCGATGAGGGCATTTATCAAGGAATAAAACTGCCGGCATTGTCCCCGCTTTTGCGCATGGGGATGCTGGCCGCATCCACCTTTTACCCAAGCATGTGCATGGGCTTTGGATGCAACGCCTGCGGCGTTACCGGATGCCGCATCATTGACTCGCCGCGTGAGAGGCTGATCGCCATGCTTACCAACGCATTCGCGCCGTGCAACGGACGCTTCCCGCTGCTGATCTTCCTGTGCACGGCATTTTTCGCAGGCAGCGCTATGGGCGGTGCCCTGCTATTGACTGTGGTTGTCGCAGGAAGCGTGCTGCTCACGCTGGTGGCATCCAGATTGCTTTCTGCGACCGTGCTGCGCGGCATACCGTCCTCGTTTACGCTCGAACTGCCGCCCTACCGTGTCCCACAGGCCGGAAGGGTGATTATCCGCAGCGTGCGGGACAGAACCATATTCGTTTTAGGCCGTGCGGCGGCAGTCGCTGCCCCCGCAGGCATTTTGATCTGGCTGCTCTCCAATATCACTATCGGAGACACCTCCGTATTTTCTCACCTGACCGAGTGCCTTGACCCGTTCGCGCAGATATTCGGATTGGATGGCGTCATTCTTCTTGCCTTTATTCTCGGTTTCCCTGCAAACGAACTGGTAATGCCCCTGATGGTGATGGGCTATCTGGCTTCTGGTACCCTGGCCGATGTGACCGACCTCACCTCATTTCAAACGCTGCTTCTGTCAAACGGCTGGACAGCATGCACCGCCCTGTGCACCCTGATATTCACCGTGGCGCACTGGCCATGCTCAACGACCTGCCTGACCATCTGGAAAGAGACACGCAGTGTAAAATGGACCCTGGCTGCCATCCTGCTTCCCGCAGTTTGCGGATTCGTTCTGTGTTTCCTGGCACATAGCATTTGTACGCTGGCCGGTATCCCATAAACGCTAAAACAGAGCACAAGCTGCAGAAAACCACTATCCCCTGCCGGTCTTCTGCAGCTTTGCCGGTTCCGCAGCTGTTCGCATTCCTGTCTTCTCTTTTTATCTTTATCCGCTATTGGGATGTCTTTGATCCCGAAAACAAGAACATTTGTTTTCCTCTTCTGTTTATGCTATACTGGTTTCGTATCTCCATAACGAAACGAGGAAACCAATGGAACCGACCAAATTCGATCTGAAATACGCTGCCGTGCGGCGCGCGGTCATTGAGCAGCGATTCTCGAACCTGAACGACAAGCAGCGCGAGGCCGTGTTCGCTACCGAAGGCCCCCTGCTCATCCTGGCGGGCGCGGGCAGCGGCAAGACCACGGTGCTCATCAACCGCATCATCAATATCCTGCGCTTCGGACAGGGGCTGACGAGCGAGTACGCGCCCGCAGGCGCGACCGAAGAAGACCTGCTGTTCCTGACCGAATATCTGACCGACCCCAAACCGGAAAACCGCGCGCGCGCCGAGCAGTTGTGCGCCATGCACCCGGCCAAGCCCTGGGAGGTCATCGCGATCACCTTCACCAACAAAGCCGCGCGCGAGCTGCGCGAGCGCCTGACCGCCGCGCTGGACGACGAGGAAGCCGCCTCCGCGGTCTGGGCGCACACCTTCCACACCGCCTGCCTGCGCATCCTGCGGCGGCACGGCGACCTGCTGGGCTTTGAGACCGCGTTTACCATCTATGACGAGGATGACAAAAAACGCGTCATCACAAATGTGCTCAAAAAACTGAACCTTGACCCCAAGGCTTTCGACCCGCGCACGGTCATGAGCATGATCAGCCGCGCCAAGGACAAGCTGATGATTCCTCGTCAGTTCGCCGCAGACGCCGCGGGCGACTACTTCCGCGAAAAGGTCGCTGACGTATACAAGCTGTACGAAAAAGAGATGCGCAATGCCTGTGCTCTCGACTTCGACGACATCATCATGAAAACCGTCCTCATGCTGCAAAGCAATCCCGAGGTGCTCGAGTACTACCAGCGCAAGTTCCGCTATGTGCTGGTCGACGAGTATCAGGACACCAACTACGCGCAGTATGTACTCACCAGCCTGCTCGCCGGGTATTATGAGAACATCTGCGTGGTCGGCGATGACGACCAGAGTATCTACAAATTCCGCGGCGCGACGATCACCAACATCCTCGAGTTTGAAAAGCAGTTCAAGGACGCGAAAACCATCCGGCTGGAGCAGAACTACCGATCGACCGGCAATATCCTGAACGCCGCCAACGAGGTCATCCGCAATAATGTCGGCCGCAAAGGCAAGGAGCTGTGGACCGACCACGGCGACGGGGCAAAGATCCGCCTGCACCGCTCGGACAGTCAGGAGGGGGAAGCCGCCTACATCGCGGACACCATCCGCGAGGGCGTACAGCAGGGCCGCCGGTGGGGCGATTTTGCGGTGCTCTACCGCAACAACGTCCTGTCGGATAACATTGCCGCCGCGTTCATCCGCGCGAACATCCCCTACCGCGTGTACAAGGGCCGCGACTTCTTCTCGCGCGCCGAGATCCGCGACATGTTCGCCTATCTGTGGGTGCTGGAAAACCCGGCGGACGAGCTGCGCCTGCGGCGCATCATCAACGTACCTGCGCGCAAGATCGGCGACAAGTCGGTCGAGACCGCGGCACAGGTCGCCGCAGAAAACGGCATGTTGCTGTACGACGTGGTGCGCAACGCCTCGCAGTTCCCGGCGCTCTCGCGCGGCGCGGGCGCCATGGAAAAGTTCGGCGCGATGATGGAAAATTTACGAAAACAGCGCGAGTTCCTCTCGCTCTCCGAGCTGTACGACGAGCTGCTCGACAAATCCGGCTATCTTGCCGCGCTCGAGGCCAAAGGCGGCGCGGAGGAGCAGGGCCGCATCGAGCATATCGAAGAACTGAAATCCTACATTGTAAACTATGAAAACGACCATGACGAAGCCTCGCTCTCCGGCTTCCTCGAGGAAATGGCGCTGTATACGGATGCCGACCAGACCGGCGAGGACGAGGATGCGGTGCTCATGATGACCATGCACTCGGCCAAGGGTCTGGAATTCCCGGTCGTGTTCCTTGCGGGCATGGAGGACGGGCTGTTCCCCGGTTTCCGCGCGATGGAACGCGAGGAGGACATGGAGGAGGAGCGCCGGCTGTGCTATGTGGCGGTCACGCGCGCCAAGGAGCAGCTATACCTGACCTGCGCCGAGCGCCGTATGCTTTACGGCCGCACGCAGTACGCGCACCCCTCGCGCTTTATCGACGAGATGCCGCGCGAGCTGCTCGACAGCAACATCGGCGAGAGCCGCATGTTCCAGCAGGCTACCTGCCCCGACCCGGAGCTGCCGCGCGCGCAGGTCGCGCGGGCGCGGTATGTGTCCGCGGCGGCGGCCGCGCCGTCGTTTGGCGCAGCGGCCCGCACGGGGAGCGCGCCCCTGCCGGATTTCACCGCGGGCTGCCGCGTGCGCCACAAGGCGTTCGGCGACGGCATGGTGGTGTCGGTCAAGCCCATGGGCGGCGATGCGCTGCTTGAGATCGCGTTCGACCAGAAGGGTACCAAGCGGCTGATGGCCAAGTCCGCCGCACAGTTTATGCAAAAAATATGAGAAAACAGCAGACCACGCAGGAGGTGCTGAATGAAGCCGGTTAAAATCATCTTTTTTGATGTTGACGGGACGCTGATCGATATGCGGAAAAAACAGATCACGCCCCGAATCCTTGAAACGCTGTCCGCACTGCAGGCGCGCGGCATACGGGTCTGCGTCGCTACCGGCCGGTCGCCCATGCAGGTGCCGCGCCTGCCGGGTGTCGAATTCGATACGTTTCTGACCTATAACGGTTCCTGCTGTTATGACCGGCAGCAGGAAATTTTCAGCAACCCGCTCCCGCGCGAAGATGTGTACACCATCATCCGCAACGCGGCAAAACTGGGCCGTCCGCTGTCCCTGGCGACCAAAAGCCGGCTTGCTTCCAACGGGGCGGACCAGGATCTGATCGAATATTATGGCTTTGCCGGCATTTCCGTTGAGATCGCACCGGATTTCGACCAGGTCGCTGCGCATGACCAAATTTATCAGATCATGATGGGTGGATGCGAGCAGGAGTATGCCGCCATCCTGGATGGGGTCAAAGGAGCCCGGATCGCCGCCTGGTGGGACCGCGCCGTCGACATCATCCCTGCAGCCGGTGGAAAGGGAGCGGCGATCCGAAAAATACTGGCACATTATCATCTGTCTGCGGCAGACGCCATGGCCTTTGGAGACGGCAACAATGACATCGAAATGCTGGAGGCTGTCGGCACCGGCGTCGCCATGCAGAACGCCTCCTCCGCGCTCAAGGCCGTCGCTGACGACGTCTGCGGCGATGTATGCGAGGACGGGATCTGGACCTACTGCCGGGCGCATGGACTGATCCCCTGACCGCTGCGGATATCTTAAGAGGCAACGTACCCTCTGAAATACGCAAGAAGAAAAGGCTGCACAACAGGCATACTACCTGTTGTGCAGCCTTTTTTCCTGTTCAACCGATACTTGCAGAAACCTGCCGGCATGCTCTGACTGCCGTCCTCACTCCACCAGTTTTTCCCGCAGCGCCTGGATCGCGCGCTTTTCGATGCGCGACACCTGCACCTGTGACACACCGATGATCCGGGACACCTGCTGCTGGGTCAGGTCGCGCGAAAAGCGAAGCGCCAGCACCTGCTGCTCGCGCTCGGGCAGGCCGCGCATCGCGTCCCGCAGCGACAGGTACAGGCAGGTGCGCTCCTCCATGCCGTCGTCACCCACGAGGTCGCCCAGCCGCCCGCCGCCGGACAACTCACGTTCGAAGGAGTCCACCGCCACGTCCGCCTGCTCGCAGGCGGCGACCTCCTCGGCGGTCAGCCCGGCGGCCGCGGCCAGCTCGCTGACCGTGGGCGAGCGCCCGGTCTTGCTCTCGAGCTCGCTCTGCACCCGCCGCAGGCGCACCGACCGCTCCTTGACCGCGCGGCTGACCTTGACCGCCCCGTCATCCCGCAGAAAGCGGCGGATCTCGCCCGCGATCTTGGGCACCGCATAGGTGGAAAACTCGTTGCCGAGAGACGGATCGAACCCGCGCACCGCCTTGATAAATCCCACGCATGCGAGCTGGTACAGGTCGTCCGGCTCCGCACCGCGGCCATAGTACCGTCGCGCGATCGACCAGATCAGGCCGCTGTTGTCCTCGATCAGCTGCGCTTCTGCGCTGCGGTCGCCGCCCGCGGCGCGTTCAAGCAGGGTGCGCATTTCCGCTGTCACGCATCTCTCTCCTTAAGTACCTTGACCATGGTCACCAGCGTACCTTTGCCCGGCGTCGAGCGCACGCGCAGCTTGTCGGTAAAGGTCTCCATAATGGTAAATCCCATGCCGCTGCGCGTGTCGTCGCCGGTCGTGAACATGGGCTGCCGCGCCTGCTCGACATTCTCAATGCCGCGCCCGGCGTCCTTGACCTTGAGTTCCAGGATGCGCCCCTCAAACAGGCGCACCGTGACCGTGATAAATCCGCTCCTGTCCGCGTAGCCGTGCACGATCGCGTTGGTGACCGCCTCACTGACCACGGTCTTGATATCGCCCAGCTCCTCCATCGTCGGGTCGAGCTGGGAAACAAATGCGCCCACCGACTGGCGTGCAAACGCCTCGTTGACCGAACGGCTCTCGAATTTCAGGCTCATTTTGTTGATGACAGCACGCATCTCACTCCCCCCTTTCAAAAATCATGACCTGCGGAAGGCCGGATGCCTCAAACACCCGCATGGGCTGGGGCGGCGCGCCGCGCACGACGAATTCGCGCCCGCTGCGCGCGCAGGTGCGGTGCAGGTGCAGCACAACCGCCAGCCCGGAGCTGTCCATGAATGTCAGCCCGGACAGGTTGAGCACCAGTTTTTCGCAGGGATAGAGCACGAGCAGGTCTTCAGCCTGCTCGATGGCCATGCGCGCCGCATGGTGGTCGAGTTCGCCTGCAAGCGAGACCACCAGCGTGCCGTCGCGCCCGGCCTGTGTGATATGCAGCATATATGTTCACCTCGTGTTTGTTGAAAAAGAAAAAGGCCTGTACACTTGTACAAGCCTTAGTTTACCAATATATTCCTGTTTATTCTGCCATTTTCTGTCGGGACTTCAGGATTTTTTCGGTCTCGCCAATTAGATAGAGCGAGCCGCAGACCAGAATGCAGTCCTTCGGCTGCGCGGCGCTAAGCGCTTTCCCCAGCGCGTCCTCCGCGGTGCGGCAGGTGTGCACGTCCGCGCATTCGCGCGCAGCCAGCGCCGAAATGGTATGCGCATCCACCTCGCGGCCGTCCGCCTCGGGCGTGCAGGCATAGAATACATCCGCACGGCGCGCTATTTTGCGCACGCAGGTCTCATACTCCTTATCCTGCACCATTCCCATCACAACGTGCAGGCGGCGCATTTTGAGCAGCTCGTCCACCGCACGGCACAGTGCCTCCACGCCTGCGGCGTTGTGCGCCCCGTCCAGCAGCACGAGCGGCTGGTCGACCAGCCGTTCCAGCCTGCCCGGCATACGCGCACGCGCCAGGCCGCGCACCGCGGCCTCCACCGGGATATCCCAGCCGCGCTCGCGCAGCGCGGACAGGGTGCGCAGCGCGGTCACGGCATTCTCGATCTGGTGCCGTCCGGGCATGGCGATAGTATAACCCTGGCCGTCGTGCACAAACGCCGAGCCCTCGATGTCGCAGCGCAGCACGCGGCAGTCCTGCGCGCCGGTATACCACACCGCACCGCAGGCTTCACACGCATGGCGGATGACGACCATCGCCTCCTCTGCCTGCCCAGCCGCGCACACGGCGGCCGAGCCCGGCTTGATGATCGCAGCCTTTTCCCCGGCGATCTCCGCAACCGTGTCGCCCAGCACTGCCATGTGGTCAAGCGAAACCGGCGTGATGACGCTGGCCTCGGTGGTGCGCACGACATTGGTCGCGTCGCACCGGCCGCCGAGGCCGGTCTCGAGCACGACGATATCGCACTGCTGCTCGGCAAAGTACAGAAAGGCAAGCGCGGTCGTAAATTCAAACTCGCCTATGGATTCGCCCTCGGGCAGGGCCAGGCTTTCGCATGCGACCGCTACCCGCTCGGCAAGGCGGGTCAGGTCGGCGTCCGGGATCATCGCGCCGTCCACCCGGATGCGCTCATAAAATTGCACAAGATAGGGCGAGGTATACAGCCCCACGCACAGCCCGGCGGCACGCAGGGCCGAAGCAATCATGCACGCAGTCGAGCCCTTGCCGTTCGTGCCCGCAAGATGGACAAATTGCAGCCGGTCCTGCGGATCGCCCAGCGCCGCGCACAGCGCGCGGATGCGGTGCAGCCCGGGCTTGCCGGAAAACCGGCCGAGGGAGTGGATGTAGTCAATCGCGGTTTGGGGGATTTCGGTGTCCATAATCAACCTCTTTTATTCAGTATTCCTGATGAGCTGTGCCGTCCATGCGGACAGGCGCTTTCCGTCTGCAAACGATACGCCCACATTCTCATAGGTATCCGCATCCAATTGGCGGAGCGTTTCCGTGCCGCTGTACCGGCCGTCCGCGGAGCGGTAGGCGGAAACGATGCACGGCCCGACGATCTCAAACGTGCCGCGCAGCGTGCCGAGTGCCGGGTTATGCGACTGCCAGCACAGGGTATCCGGGCGGCCGGACGGGGCGATCTCATAGCAGTTCGTAAACCGCACCGCCGGGTCGGACCGCACTTCCAGCCAGCCGTCCAGCGTCCATTTGGCTGCGCTGTGCTCGATCTGCACCGCTCCAGACAATGGAAGCACTTCTCCATCCGCGTCATAATAGGTGCCGTGGGCTGTCCAGTTGGCAGTCTGGAAGAAATAGGTGTGCACCATTCCGGGTTCACCTCCCGCATGTTATCCAATATTATAACACAACTCTGCCAAAAGAAAAGGAGGAACCGCAGTTCCTCCTTTATCTTTTCACATTTTTAACCCAGCGCGGCGATGGATTCCTCCAGCTTTGCGAGATGCTCGCGCAGCTTCTCCACCTTTTCCCGCTCCACAGCGACGACCTTTTCCGGCGCCTTGCTGACGAAATTCGGGTTATCCAGCTTTTTCATGACAAACGCGATGTCGTCCTCGACCTTGGCCTTCTCCTTCTCGAGACGTGCGCGCTCGGCAGCGAAATCGATCAGGTCGCCCATCGGCATATAGAGCTGGGCATCCTCGGTGACAACAGACGCCATCTTTGCCGCATCCGCGGGCACCGCGTCGATCAGCTCAATGTCGGACGCATACGCCAGCTTGGGGAAGAAGCCCGCACCGGCGGCAAAGGTATCCTTCTTATCGGTCAGGACGAGCACCTTGGCCTTCTTGGAGGGCGGCACATTCATCTCGCTGCGGCGGTTGCGGATCGCGCGGACCGCGTTCATCAGCGTCTCCATCTGCGCCTCCTCAGCGGCGAAGTGCAGCTTTTCATCATACTCCGGCCACTGGGACACCATGACGGACGGGCCCTCGTGCGGCAGCGCCTGCCAGATGGTCTCGGTGATGAACGGCATAAACGGGTGCAGCAGCTGCATCGCGCCGGACAGCACGTAGCACAGTACCTTCTGCACGTTCTCGTCGCCGTTCTGCAGGCGGGTCTTGGCGATCTCGATATACCAGTCGCAGAAGTTGTCCCAGATAAAGTCGTTGAGCTTAGCGGCGGCGAGGCCGAGCTCGTACTGGTCGATGTTGCGGGTAACTTCCGCAATCAGCGTGTTGTACTTGGAGACGATCCACTTGTCCTCGATCGTCAGGGCCTCCGGCAGCTCGGCCGCCTTGTCCTTGTCGATCGTCAGGTTCATCTGGATAAAGCGGGACGCGTTCCAGATCTTGTTGCAGAAGTTGCGGCTCGCCTCGACGCGCTCGGTCGAGAAGCGCATGTCGTTTCCGGGGCTATTGCCGGTCGCAAGCGTGAAGCGCAGCGCGTCCGCACCGTACTGGTCGATGATCTCGAGCGGGTCGATACCGTTGCCGAGCGACTTGGACATCTTGCGGCCCTGCGCGTCGCGCACCAGGCCGTGGATATACACGGTCTCAAACGGGGTTTCGCCCATGTGCTCGACACCCGAGAAGATCATGCGCGCAACCCAGAAGAAGATGATATCATAGCCCGTGACCAGTGTGGAGGTCGGGTAGAAATAGTCGAGCTCCGGGGTCTTTTCCGGCCAGCCGAGCGTGGAGAACGGCCACAGCGCAGAGGAGAACCAGGTGTCCAGCACGTCCTCTTCCTGATGGACGTTTTTGCTGCCGCACTTCGGGCAGACGTGGATATCTTCCTTGGAAACGGTCATCTCGCCGCAGTCGTCGCAGTAGAACGCCGGGATGCGGTGACCCCACCACAGCTGGCGCGAGATGCACCAGTCGTGCACGTTTTCCATCCAGCGCAGGTAGGTCTTGGAGAAGCGGTCGGGCACGAACCTGGTCTTGCCCTCCTTGACCACGTCCATGGCAGGCTTCGCAAGCGGCGCCATCTTGACAAACCACTGCGCGGAGGTCATCGGCTCGACTGTCGTGCCGCAGCGGTAGCAGGTGCCGACGTTGTGCTCATGGTCCTCGATCTTGACCAGGTAGCCGCCCTCTTCAAGATCCTTGATGACCGCCTTGCGGCACTCATAGCGGTCCATACCCTCGTACTTGCCGCCGTTTTCGTTGACGGTCGCGTCCTCGTTGAACACGAGGATCTGCTCGAGGTTGTGGCGCTGGCCCATCTCGAAGTCGTTCGGGTCGTGGCAGGGTGTGACCTTGACACAGCCTGTGCCGAATTCCATATCGACGTACTCGTCGCCGAAGATCGGGATCTCGCGGTTCATGATGGGCAGGATGCAGGTCTTGCCGATCAGGTGCTTGTAGCGCTCGTCGTTCGGGTTGACCGCAACGCCGGTATCGCCCATGAAGGTCTCCGGGCGGGTGGTGGCTACGACGAGGTCGCCCGAGCCATCGCTGAGCGGATAGCGGATGTGCCACAGCTTGCCCGGCTGGGTCTCGTACTCAACCTCGGCGTCGCTCAGCGCGGTCGCGCAGTGCGGGCACCAGTTGATGATGCGGTGGCCCTTGTAAATCAGGCCCTTGTTATACAGGTTGACGAACACCTCGCGCACGGCCTTGGAGCAGCCCTCGTCCATGGTAAAGCGCTCGCGCTCCCAGTCACAGGAGGAGCCGAGCTTTTTCAGCTGGCTGATGATGCGGTTGCCGTATTTGTGCTTCCAGTCCCAGACGCGCTCGAGGAACTTCTCGCGGCCGAGGTCGTAACGGGTCAGGCCCTCCTCCTTGCGGAGGTTTTCCTCTACCTTGATCTGGGTTGCGATGCCCGCGTGGTCGGTGCCGGGCATCCACAGCGCCTCATAGCCCTGCATGCGCTTGGTGCGGATCAGGATATCCTGCAGGGTCTCGTCGAACGCATGGCCCATATGCAGCTGGCCGGTGACGTTCGGGGGCGGGATGACGATGGTATAGGGCTTTTTGTCCGGATTGACCTCAGCATGGAAAAAGCCGGAGTCGTTCCAGAAGCTGTACAGCTTGTCCTCGACCGCTTTGGGGTCGTAGGTCTTTGGCAGTTCGCTCATTGGTCTATCTCCTTTTGAATTTGATTGACAGTTTTGCAGCAGCGTATCCCCGTGGGGTGGCAAATCCCCCTTGCTGTTCCTCCCGTCAGGCGGGTGGCAGCCGTTTGGAGGGGCTTCCTTCTGCGCGCGAAGCGCGCCCTGAAAGGAGGGGGAGGTGATTCGCAAGAGGCCGGGGGAACCTTGGTTCCCCCACCTCTTGTGCGCCCGCGGCGCGCAGCCGCACGCTTCCCGCCGCCCGCAGGCGGCGAAATACCTGCCCACGTGATGCGGGCAATAAAAAAGCACGCCGTCCGCATAGGACGAAGCGTGCTCCGTGGTACCACCTAAATTCGCGGCAGATGCCGCGCACTCATTGACCCGTAACGCGGGCAACGGGACAGCTTACTGTTTTTTCAGCCATCCTGCTCCAAAGCGACCTTCTCCCCGTCCGCCGAAGGGCTTGCACCGAACGCCCTCTCTCTGAACGCGCAAAGCAGGGATACTCCTCTTTGTCATCGCATTTTGCGTATTAACTTAATCAGTATAGACATATTATGTGGATTTGTCAAGCAATTACTCTTCATTTAAGTCAATTTCCCCATGTTCCGCCTCAAATTTGCAGATACAGTGGTAAATCAGGTGCATTACCTGTCCATTGATCGATCTGCCCTCATATTTGGCAATATGACGCAGTTTCAGCCGGGTCGTGTCATCCAACCGCAGAGATAAATGCTTTTTCTTTTCCATACATCGCACCCATTTTGAATTTATTATGGGTTCATTTTACGCGCATTATGTGGTACTATGTAGTTAAGAACCCATTATGGGTTCTTGATATTTTTTTCTGGAGGTGCTACTATGGACGAACTCAACTACAAATCTGCTTACCTCTATCTGGTCGGGGCAGTGGACGACGTGATCCGCTATATGGAACAGATGGACAGGGCCGCCGAACGAGGCACGGTGCTTGCCGCGCTGCGGCAGGCACTGGCTGAGGCGGAAGAGCGCGCCATCAGCACAGATTATGCTGCTTTGTAACTTGTTTGTACTTCCCGTTCTGCTATACTGGAAGCAGGGAGGGGATCGAAATGCGGAAAAAACTGTGTATGCTGTTCTGTGTGTTCACAATGCTGCTATGCGCGCTTCCGGTGACGGCGGGGGCAGATGTCGGCCCCAAGGACGAGGCGACCATTTGTCTGGCTAACCTGCCTGAGGGCAGCTATTATGTCGACCTGCTCTATATTAATGATTATAAAAGCCGCCTGTATGACCGCAACGAATACCGGTATACCGCAGGTGCGGACGGGGCACTGCTCCGCCCGGCAGATGAAGCCGCGCTTCGCGACGCAGCCCCCGCGGGCTGGACATTCGTTATTCTGGACGGCACGCCTGCGCCGACCTGGGCGCATATCGACAACAACGCGCA
The DNA here is from genome assembly GCA_019114345.1 of Candidatus Agathobaculum pullistercoris. Taxonomy (GTDB): domain Bacteria; phylum Bacillota; class Clostridia; order Oscillospirales; family Butyricicoccaceae; genus Agathobaculum; species Agathobaculum pullistercoris. The sequence goes on from DXFS01000055.1 coordinate 32,112, forward strand.
CACCATCGAGTATGGGTATTTCGGCCTGCCGGACGCCTTCCGCGTCATTTTTGCGGATGAAAACGGCGTGCAGGTCAGCGAGCCGGTCGAGCGCACCATGTTCCACCAGTTTTTCCGCTATGACTGCGCGTCCAATACCCTGGTGCCCACCGGGTCGGTCGTGCGTTCCTACGCCAAGCAGATCCTGTCCACGCTGCTCCCGACGCTGCTGGTCGAAGGGCTGCTGCTGATTCCGTTCGGTTTTCCGCTCCGACGCAACTGGAAGGTATTTCTGCTGGCCAACCTCGGCACACAGGTGCTGCTGACCGCCACGCTGGGCTTTGTCGCCATGCAGGGTGCGCTCTGGAGCGTGTATCTGCTGTTTGTGCCGGTCGAACTGGTGATTTTCGTGACCGAAGCGCTGGTCTACCGCCGCAGGCTGCATAGCAATCAGCCGGAGCCGCATCCCGTCGTCTATGCGCTGACCGCCAACATCCTCAGCGGCGCATGCAGTGTGGCCAGCCTTCAACTGCTGCTGGACTGGGTGATGTTCTGACGGGAGGATCGCAGTTGTGGATCTGACCGGCTGGGATTTCATGTCGTCCAACCCGGTCGCCTTTGCGCTCGGCGGCTGATTCCAGCAAAAAAATCCGGATATCCCCTTGCAATTCGCCGTCAAGTGTGTTTTAATAAATCTGTTATGGAATAACGATACCTGCGATGAACAGGGAAAGTAACGCCATCCCCCTCTTTTCAGAGAAGGCGGCCTTTGGCTGCGAGCCGCCCAAAGAGACCTGACGCGAAGTTCCCCTGCGAGCACCGGCGCTGAACGGCTTTTACCAGTAGGCGCAGGCGAGGTGACGCCCCGTTACCGGCGTTCAATGAGTGCCCGGCTCTGTCCGGGAATCAGGGTGGTACCACGGAAGATGTTTTCTCGCCTTTCGTCCCTATCTGCGGGACGAAAGGCGTTTTTGCGTAGTATAGGGGGTATCCATACCCCCTATATACGGAAACCGGTTCCGAAGAAACCGGTTTCCGATACCCCCGGACGCCGCCCAAGGCGCAAGGTGAATTGCACCGAAGGTGCAAGAGAGGGCCCTCTGGAGGGGCTGGGTCGGGGTATCAAAACCGTAATACATGCTCCCGGTTTTGATGGTTTTGCATGCAAAACCTATTTATATGCGCTGACGCGCGGAAACCTTCGTTCCAACTCAAAATCACATTCCAAAGGAGAATGAAAACATGAAAGAAAAGCTGCAAGGCATTCTGCAGGCCGCCAGGGAGCAGCTTGCCGCCGCCGCGGACGCGCGGGCGCTTGATGAGGCGCGCGTCAAGTTCCTCGGCAAAAAGGGCGAGCTGACCGCGCTCTTAAAGGGCATGAAGGACGTCGCCGCAGAGGAGCGCCCGGTCGTCGGCCAGATGATCAACGACGTGCGCGCCGAGATCGAGACCATCATCGACAAGCAGAAGGCGGTCATTGCCGAGGCTGCGCTCGCGCACAAGCTCGAGGCGGAGACCATTGACGTCACCCTGCCGGGTGAGGAAGTCGTCATCGGCAAGGAGCACCCGCTCAACATCGTGCTCGACGAGCTCAAGGAGATCTTCATCGGCCTCGGCTTCTCGATCGCAGAAGGCCCGGAGGTCGAGCTCGACCACTATAACTTTGAAGCGCTCAACATCCCGAAGGACCATCCCGCGCGCGACACGCAGGACACCTTCTATATTTCGGATAACGTCGTGCTCCGCACGCAGACCTCTGGCATGCAGGTGCGCGTCATGGAGCAGAAAAAGCCGCCGATCCGCATCATCGCGCCCGGCCGTGTGTATCGCTCGGACGCGGTCGATGCAACCCACTCGCCGCTGTTCCACCAGATCGAGGGGCTTGTCGTTGACAAGGGCATCCGTATGAGCGACCTCAAGGGCATCCTTGAGCTGTTCGCCAAAAAGCTGTACGGCGAAGACACGGTCGTCCGCTTCCGCCCGCATCACTTCCCGTTTACCGAGCCGTCGGCGGAAATGGATATCCAGTGCTACCGCTGCCACGGCGCAGGCTGCCCGCTCTGCAAGGGCGAGGGCTGGATCGAGATCCTCGGCTGCGGCATGGTGCACCCCAAGGTGCTTGAGACCAGCGGCATCGACCCGGAGGAATATTCGGGCTATGCGTTCGGCATCGGCCTGGAGCGTACAGTCATGGGCCGGTTCAAGATTGACGATATCCGCCTCTTTTATGAAAATGATGTGCGGTTCCTGCACCAGTTTTAAAGCGCTAATGCGCTCGATCGAAACTACAGTTTCGATCGAAAAGGCCGCACCGCGCACAGCGCGGATGCGTCCGGGCGCTGCGAAAAGTTCCTTCTCCGGCGAAACTTTTCTCCGCTTCTGTTAAAAAACCGTGATACATGCTCCCGGTTTTTTGTCGACCGCACAGCGGTCTCCATAAAAATACGCGCCAGAGGGCGCGGCCGCGCTGCATTGCGCGGTATCCTTACTTTGAAATAAAGGAGCGCTCATAGATTATGAAACTGCCGCTTTCCTGGCTTTCGGATTATACCGATATTTCCGGCGTCACGCCCAAGGAGTATGACGCTAAGCTCACCATGTCCGGCTCCAAGGTCGAGGAGGTCTATCACCTCGGCGAGGAGATCTCGAACGTTGTGGTGGGCCGCATCAACGAAATGACCCGCCACCCCAATTCCGACCACATGTGGATCTGCCAGATCGACGTCGGCGAAGAGGTCATCCAGATCTGCACCGGCGCATGGAACGTCCATGTGGGCGACCTGATCCCGGTTGCCAAGCACAAGTCCACCCTGCCCGGCGGCATCAAGATCACCAAGGGCAAGCTGCGCGGCGAAGCGTCCAACGGCATGCTGTGCTCGCTGAAAGAGCTGCAGCTCGACACGCACAACGTCCCCTATGCGGTCATCAAACCCGCCGCGATCCTGAACGACTACTGCTGCCTCAAGGGTGAGAAGCCCTCCCTGCCCGAGGAGCTGACCGCGGGATATAAGATTTTCGGCAAGACGGTTGCTGCCAAGGTGCTGTCGGTCAAAACCACCGGCTACTCCCGGTATGACCTGACCGTCGATTTCGGCGCGGGTGAGACCGCGCTTTCCACTGACTGTTCCAACATCCACGAGGGCGATTTCATCGCCGTGGACACCGCCGCGCTGACCGTCTGCACGCCGGACGACCTGCACGCGCAAGCAGCGGAGTTCCCACACTGCATCACAGACGGCATCCTGATCCTCGACGAGGACTGCAAGCCCGGCGACGACATCAAAAAGGTGCTCGGCCTGGACGAGTGGGTGGCGGACTTTGAAATCACCTCCAACCGCCCGGACTGCCTGAGCGTCATCGGCCTTGCGCGCGAAACCGCGGCAACCTTTGACCGCCCGTTCCATGTGAACGCCCCGGTTGTCAAGGGCGTGGGCGACGACATTAACAAGTATATGTCGGTCGAGGTCAAGGATCCTGACCTGTGCCCGCGCTACACCGCGCGCCTGGTGCGGAATATCAAGATCGAGCCGTCGCCCGCGTGGATGCGCGAGCGCCTGCACGCAAGCGGGGTGCGCCCGATCAACAACATCGTCGACATCACCAACTATGTCATGCTCGAGTACGGCCAGCCCATGCACGCGTTCGACTACTCCTGCCTGTCGGACGGCAAGATCGTCGTGCGCCGCGCGCGGAACGGCGAGTCCATCCAGACGCTGGACGGTGTGGATCACGACCTGACCGACAAGATGCTCGCCATCTGCGACAACGACAAGCCGGTCGCGGTCGCGGGCGTTATGGGCGGCGCGAACTCCGAGATCGAGGACGACACCAGAACCGTTGTCTTCGAGTCCGCCTGCTTCCACGGCGCGACCGTCCGCGTGACCGCCAAGGCGCTCGGCATGCGCACCGAGGCCTCCGGCCGCTTTGAAAAGGGCCTCGATCCCCGCATGACGCTCGACGCAGTCAACCGCGCCTGCGAGCTGGTCGAGCAGCTCGGCGCGGGCGAGGTCATCGACGGCATCATTGACGTGGACAACTCGGATCCCAATCCCAAGCGTCTGCCCTTTGAGCCGGACAAGATGAACGGCCTGCTCGGCCTGTCCCTGTCTGACGCGGAGCAGCAGGCTTATCTCGAGAAGCTGGGCTTCACAGTCGAGAACGGCGAGGTCACCGTGCCGAGCTTCCGCACGGACATTGCGCGCATGTGCGACCTCGCGGAGGAGGTCGCGCGCATGTACGGCTATGACAAGATCCCGACCACGCTGTATGCGGGTGAGATGGTACAGGGTGAATACACGCCCAAGCAGCAGGCAGAGCGAGCAGCGGCGCTGGTCTGCCGCGAGGCGGGCTTCGATGAATCCATGACCCATTCGTTCATCTCCCCGAAGTTCTACGACATGATCGGCTGGGCCGCGGACGACCCGCGCCGCATCTCCACCACGATTTTGAACCCACTGGGCGAGGATTTCAGCATCATGCGCACAACCGTGCTGCCCTCCATGCTGGAGTCGCTCGCGCACAACCACGCGCACCGCAACCCAACTGCATCGCTCTATGAGCTGGGCACGATCTACACCCCGACCGTCAAGAACGGCAAGGCCGATCCGGATGTGCTCCCGCACGAGGAAAAGGTGCTGACCCTCGGCTCGTATGGCCGCCTGTCCTTCTTCCAGCTCAAAGGTGTCATCGAGGCGCTGTGCCGTGAACTGAACATCAAGGGCGTGCAGTTCGTGCCGGAGAAGAACAACCCGTCCTATCACCCGGGCCGTTGCGCGAGCATTCTGGCCGGCGGTGAGCGGATCGGCGTATTCGGCACCGTGCATCCGACGGTTGCGGACCGCTACGGCCTGTCCGGCGAGGTGCTGGCGGCTGAGCTGCGCATGGATGCGCTGTTCGCAGCCATCGACTCGGTCAAGCTCTACCACCCGCTGCCCAAGTTCCCGGCTTCCACCCGCGACATCGCGGTGCTGGTGGACGACGCCGTCCCGGCGGCCTCCATGCAGGCGTCGATCGAAAAGGCTGCGGGGACGATCCTCGAGTCGGTCAAGCTGTTCGACGTGTACAAGGGCAAGGGCATCCCGGAGGGCAAGAAGTCGGTCGCGTACTCGCTGTCCCTGCGCGCGCCCGACCGCACGCTGACCGACGAGGAATGCGACAAGGCGATGAAGGATGCGCTGGCGGCGCTCGAAAAGGATTTCGGCGCTGCGCTGCGCAGCTAAAGCGCGTTTCTGCACACATACAGCTTCCAAAGGGGAACCCGTCCGGGTTCCTCTTTTTATCCGTCATACCGCGGAAAAGGCGTTCAATTTCCGCCCTTCTGCCAATCGGGTTCACCCTTTCCAGCTTTGGTAAAAGATTTCGCCCTGTTTTTCCGCGGATAATGCTTTACTTTTTACCCGATTTGTATTATGCTGTTTATAGCAAAAACCAACCGGTAGGATCGGAAAGGAGACAGACATGCTCGACGGCACAAGAAAATTCAGCCTTGTAGACGAGTCCAACAAGGAAATGAAGCGCACGCTGACCGCAGTATATGACGCGCTTAAGGAGAAAGGGTATAACCCGATCAATCAGATCGTAGGCTATCTCCTCTCCGAGGACCCGACGTACATCACCAATCATAATAACGCGCGCAGCCTGATCTGCAAGATCGACCGCGACGAGCTGATGCAGGAGCTGGTGCAGTTCTATCTCGACAACTGAGGGGTAGACTTGACAAACGGAGCAAATCCGTTATAATAAAAGCAGAAGAGGCACTGCCGACAGACGGTTGACCTCAGCTACGTTTTATTTCGCAAAAAATAACCGCAATCTTTGGTCGGAGGGCGGTTATTTTTTTATGGTTTTTATGATTTCCAGCAGAATAAGTAATAAAACAATCTGCAAAATCTGTTCCATAAACATCACACTCCCTTCGATGGAGTGCGGTCAACCGCCTGCCGAATGCGACAGTGCCTCGCTTGTATAATAACAAAACCGACCTGCTTTGTAAAGCGAAAGGGGATTTATGAACGGTTTTCTCCCAATTTCCAAACAGGATATGCACGACCGCGGCTGGTATTACTGCGATTTCCTGCTCGTGACCGGCGACGCGTATGTCGACCATCCTTCCTTCGGCACGGCGATCATCTCGCGCGTTTTGGAGGACGCAGGCTATAAGGTCGCGATCCTCAGCCAGCCGGATTTCCACGATGAACGCGACTTTGCCGCCATGGGCCGCCCGCGCTATGCAGTGCTCATCAACGGCGGCAACATCGACTCCATGGTCGCGCACTACACAGCCGCCAAAAAGCGCCGCTCGGACGACGCCTACACCCCCGGCGGCAAGGCAGGCAGGCGCCCCGACCGCGCGGTGACCGTGTACTCGATGCTCGCGCGGCGCGCGTTCCCGGATGTGCCGATCTACCTCGGCGGCATTGAAGCCAGCCTGCGCCGCTTCGCGCATTACGACTACTGGGCTGACCGCGTCATGCCCTCGATTCTGGAGACTACCGGCGCGGACGGGCTGATGTACGGCATGAGCGAGCGCTCGGTGGTCGAGCTGGCGAACAATTTAAAGCACGGTAAAAAGGGCGCGGAGGCGTGTGTTGGCGTGCGCGGCACCGCCTATCTGGCACACGACGCGGACGGGCTGGCGTTCGAGGCCGTCGAGTGCCCGTCCTATGAGGATGTCTGCGCCGATAAGTCCGACTACGCCCGCTCGGTCAAGCTGCAATACGACGAACAGGACTATGTGCGCGGCAAGGCGCTCCTGCAGCGCCACGGCAGGCGCGTGATGATCCAAAACCCGCCGTCGAAGCCCTTGACCACCGAAGAGATGGACCACGTCTACGCCCTGCCTTATATGCGCACCTACCACCCGTCCTATGAAGCGCTGGGCGGTGTGCCTGCGATCCAGGAGGTGCAGTTCTCCATCATCCACAACCGTGGCTGCTTTGGTGCATGCAACTTCTGCGCGCTCGCCTTCCATCAGGGGCGGTATATCCAGGCGCGCAGCCACGAAAGTGTGATCGCGGAGGCCAAACAGATCGTACAGATGCCCGGTTTTAAGGGCTACATCCATGATGTCGGCGGCCCGACCGCGAACTTCCGCTTCCCCGCCTGTAAGCAGCAGGAGGCGCACGGGCTGTGCAAAAACAAGCGCTGCCTGTTCCCCTCGGCGTGCAAAAACCTCGAAGCAGATCACACGGACTATTTGAACCTGCTGCGCGAGCTGCGGAAGATCGAGGGCATCAAAAAGGTGTTCGTGCGTTCGGGCCTGCGCTACGACTACATGATGGCCGACCTCAACGACGCATTTTTCCGCGAACTGGTCGAGCACCATATCTCCGGCCAGCTCAAGGTCGCGCCTGAGCACATGAGTGATAACGCTCTGTATTATATGGGCAAACCTTCATTTTCCGTATATGAACAGTTCCGCGAGCGCTATGCCCGCATCAACCAGAAGCTGGGCCGCAAGCAGTACCTCGTACCCTACCTGATGTCCTCCCATCCGGGCGCGACGCTGGATGACGCGATCCTGCTCGCAGAATATCTCAACAAGGTCGGCTATATGCCGGAACAGGTGCAGGACTTCTACCCCACCCCAGGCACGCTCTCAACCGCGATGTACTACACCGGGATCGACCCGCGCACAATGAAACCGGTCTATGTGGCTAAAACGCCCGAGGAAAAGGCTATGCAGCGCGCACTGCTGCAATGGCGGCGGCCGGATAAACGGCCGATCGTGCTCGCGGCGCTCAAAAAGGCCGGACGCGAGGATCTGATCGGCTTCGGCAAGGAATGCCTGATCCGCCCGAACCGCGGCGAAAAGCCGCCCGTACCTGCAAAAAAGGCGGCGCGTCCCGCAAAGGCATCCATCTCCCGCGCACCAAAGAAAAAGGGCTGGGCCAAAGCGAAGCCCAAACACAAACGCTGACAGCCGGCACATTCTTTTGCAGTGCGCTTACTTTTGTTTGACAAGTCGCGCCCGGTAGTTTATAATAATAAGCGAACAAAGGAGTTCACTACCCTAAGGAGTAGTGGGCTCTTTTTTATTTTGACATAAGGAGGCTCCTGCCCCATGGATGAAATCGATTTGAAACTGCTGCGCCTGCTGCAGCAAAATTCCCGCACCCCGATCAAGGCGCTTGCCGGGGAAGTCAACCTGTCCTCCCCCGCGGTCTCGGCGCGTATCGACCGGCTGGAAAAACAGGGCGTGATCCGCGGATACACGCTGGACGTCGACCCCCTTCAGCTTGGCCAGCATATTCTTGCATACATCCGTCTGGACATGCAGCCCACACAGAAGGCTGAGTTCTATCCCTTTATCGCGGCCTGTCCCAATGTGCTTGAGTGCAACTGTGTGACCGGCCAGTACTCCATGCTGATCAAGGTGACCTATCCCTCCACGCAGGATCTGGACGGTTTCATCGGACAGCTGCAGCAGTTCGGCAAAACCGAAACGCAGATTGTTTTTTCTTCTCCTGTGCCGCCGCGGTCCGTGCAGGTCTGAACCGGTTGACTTGCCCGCTGTTTTCCGATATAATCAGTATAAAACAGCAACATCCTGTGTATCGGACTGGCTCCGGTTTGAGAGGAGGTCACGGACATGAGCCTGGTTCATGCGTTCACCCACCGCCGCGTGCATTCTACCTTTTCTGCAGAAGAGGCGCGCCGCGTCGAGCAGCTGCTTGCCGAACAGGGCATCCCCTGCCGGGTGGAAAAGCATTCGTCTGCCCAATCGGTCACCGCGTTCGGCACGCTGCCCGAATACGAGGTCGCATACGATATTGCCGTGCCGAACGAGTATTTTGAGCAGGCGTCCGCCCTTCTGCCGTAGGCTGCGGCGGATGTTTGCGGCCCATAGAATAAAAAGATGCGCTTTCCGGCGCATCTTTTGCTGTTTTATACGAAAAATGCTGTCATGACAGCATTCTTTTTTGATTGCACGGGGCTGTGTTTGGTGATAGAATAAAGACTGATATCTTATGTAAACGCAACGAACGGAGAATGCAAGCTATGTGGATCGCGGACAACTGGAAGGACTATGCCGTGCTGGACTGCGGCGGCGGCGAAAAGGTCGAGCGATGGGGCAACCAGGTGCTCGTGCGCCCCGACCCGCAGGCCATCTGGCCGCGCGCCGAGGGCTGCCGCGCATGGGACAAGCCCAACGCCATCTATCACCGCTCGAATGCGGGCGGCGGTAAATGGGAGATCCGCAAATTACCCGAACAGTGGGCAATCCATTACGGCGAGCTGACCTTCCAGCTCAAGCCTATGAGCTTCAAGCACACCGGCCTGTTCCCCGAGCAGGCAGCAAACTGGGACTTCATCGACCGCATGATCCGGAATGCAGGCCGTCCGATCAATGTGCTCAACCTGTTCGCCTACACCGGCGGCGCGACGCTCGCCGCGGCGAACGCGGGCGCATCGGTCTGCCACGTGGACGCGTCCAAGGGCATGGTGCAGTGGGCGCGCGAGAATGCCGCATCCAGCGGCCTTGCCGACCGCCCGATCCGCTGGATCGTGGACGACTGCAAGAAGTTCGTGCAGCGCGAGATCCGGCGCGGCCGCAAGTACGACGCGATCATCATGGACCCGCCGTCCTACGGGCGCGGCCCCTCAGGTGAGACATGGAAGATTGAAGAGGACGTGGCCGACTTTGTCGAGCTGACCATGGGCGTGCTGTCGGACAAGCCGCTATTCGTGCTCATTTCCAGCTACTCGACCGGGCTTGCGCCGTCGGTCATGAGCTATCTGCTGGGCATCACCGCGGGCAAACGCGCCGCGGGCCGCATCGAAGCGCAGGAGCTCGGCCTGCCGGTTGAGGCGACCGGGCTGGTGCTGCCCTGCGGATCGAGTGCACGGTTTATCGCAGAGGAGTAAGGGGCGGACGCGCACTGCGCGCCCATACAGATACTTGGCGCGGCAGTTTTCCTATTCACGCTGTATTTTGTCGTCCAAAAGGCGGTCAAGGACGCGATGGACGAGACTGGCTGCCCCAAGTCCTGACGAGGAGGGACCCAAATGTGGTGGATTATTATTGCGCTTGTTGCCCTGTTCTGTTATGTCTTTTTCCTGATTACAAAAGCTGCCGTCAAAGCCGCAATCCGCGAACTGGAAGCGGAAAAAACGGCTGCAACCCAATCAAAGGAC
>DXFS01000056.1 GCA_019114345.1 Candidatus Agathobaculum pullistercoris
GATGGGATATTTTATAATGGAGAGAAAGAAAATCGATGATGCATGTGGCCAGACTTTCAGAGCTGCGGCGGGATGGGAGGATGCCGGCCGGCATATGTGGGAAGAAAGGAGAAGCAGATGGATTACAGAGAAGCAATGCAAATGCTGTCCCAATGCGGCCTGGGCGTATTGGTGGCAGATGCGGATGAAAGAATCATAGAGGCGAACGATGCGGCAGAACAACTGCTGCAGGATGAGGGCAAACTGGAAGGCTGCTTGCTCGCGGATATTGCACCGGCGTTTTGTCGGGGGCAGGAGGGACAGACTTATGCCAATACGGCATTTGGCGAATATAGGCGGCTTTGCCCGGCACCCACAGTTGAGGGGCTGCCGGCAGACTGCCGGCTGGTCGTATTCCGGGATGCGACAAACGATGTCTGTCATGAGGTGCTGATGCATGCGATCAACCAGGTGAGCGAATCGGTTATCATATGCGACGCGGATAACCGCATCTGGCTGCTCAATGACGCTGCGGTGAAGATGGACTCGATCGTCACACAGGATGTGGTGGGAGAGAATATTGCAAATGTTTACCGCCCGCAGGACGGTAAGGAGCTGCTTGTGCCGCAGGTGATTGCCGACAGGCGGCCGCTGCTCAATGTGCGGCAGTACTACTCCACCCGTTACGGCAAAAATGTCGATATTGTCGCCAGCTCATTCCCGGTCATACAGGACCGGCAGGTGCTGGGTGGCTTCAGCATCATGGAGGACTGGAGTGCGATCGACAGCCTGCATAAACAGATCATCGACCTGCAGCAAAAGCTGGTTGAACGCAGCGAGGGCAGGCAGAAAACCAAAAGCGCGTTGTCGGCTAAATACACCTTTGCCGATATCATATACATCAGCAAAGCCGTGAGCAGCGTAGTGGCGCAATGCAGGCAGGTGGCAAAGACCGACTCGTCCGTTATGATCTACGGCGAGACCGGTACGGGCAAGGAATTGTTCGCGCAGAGCATCCACAACGCCAGCCCGCGGTCGGACGGGCCATTCCTCGCGATCAACTGCGCAGCGATCCCGGAAAACCTGCTCGAAAGCCTGCTGTTCGGCACGGAAAAGGGTGCATATACAGGTGCAGAGCGCCGCGCGGGCCTGTTCGAGCAGGCGGACGGCGGTACGCTGCTGCTCGATGAGATCAATTCCATGAACATCAACCTGCAGAGCAAGCTGCTGCGCGTGCTGCAGGACGGCGTGATCCGCCGGGTCGGCGGTATGAACGAGATACAGGTGGATGTACGCGTGCTGTCCAACATCAACATGCCGCCCTATGAGGCGATCGAAAAGGGCAGGCTGCGGCGCGACCTGTTCTACCGGCTGGGTGTGGTCAATATCAACGTACCGCCGCTGCGCGAGCGCAGGGAGGACATCCCGCTGCTGGCCAAGCATTTTATCCTGCAGTGCAATCAGAAGCTGGTGCGCGCTGTGCGCGACATTGATGAGCAAACCCTTGCGCGTTTTACCGCCTATGACTGGCCGGGAAACGTGCGCGAGCTGCAGCACGCCATTGAGCACGCCATGAACATCCTGCCGGACGGAGCTGCGGTCATCACGCCGGAATACCTGCCCGCACATATTACCGCCTATCCGGGGAACGCGTTCCGCACATCGCGGCCCGTACCGGAGGGGGGCTCGCTGAGCGGCACCATGCAGGAGATGGAGTGCCGCGCCATCTGCAAAGTGCTGCGTGAAAACGGCGGGAATATTTCCGAATCCGCGCGTGTGCTGCAGATGAGCCGCCAGCGGCTGCAGTACCGCATCAAACGCTATAAGATCAACATCGACGCGCTGCTGGACAACCCGCCGCGCTGAAATACCCGTCTCAGCAGCCCCGGAAGGGGCTGCTTTTTTGCGTGATTTTCACCCGGATAAAGTGATGCTTCCGGCCGCCTTGCGGGGCTGCCGGAAGCGATAGGAAGAATTGTGAAACGCAATGGCTTGAAAGATATGCTGGGGGAGATTACCGGGTGATGCCCGCGATATCCTTGGCAAGCTGCTTTTTGCCCTGGATGTTGCCCTGACGGGCGATCATGATGCGCTGTGCCTGCGGGGAGCCCGCGCCGTGCATGGACTCGGTGCGGTAGCCGACTGCTGCCGCGCCCAGACACATGTTCTCGAGGAAGCGCATGATGCGCTGGCGGTCCTCGGTGGCGACGCCTTCGCGCGCCGCAAAGAACTTGTTGCAGATCTCGCCGATGGTCTCGCCGCTGCGCCCAACCACGGTATCCGAGTGGAAGTCCTTCTGGGAGGGCATGGTGACCATCAGGCCGCCTGCAATATCTTCTGCGAGACGGACGATCTCATACGGGAAGCGGGTGACGTTTTGCTTGCAGACGTTGGCGAGCAGCAGGTCGATCAGGTAGTTGCCCGCCTTGGTGGCGTGGCCCTGACAGGAGCAGGCGAGGCCGCAGCTGTACAGAGTCTCATTCAGGTGGGTCATTTCGATCAGCTTGTCCTTGACCGCGGAAGCTTTTTCTACGCCGTTGTATTCTGCCGCGAGCGCGGCCGCGCCGATCACAACGTCGCCTACGCCGACCTTGCAGCCGCCGTAGGACTGGCGGTGGTAGCCTGCAAAGCGCTCGACCAGCATGCCGGCAAACTCGTATTCGCCGTTGAGGAAGATGTATTCGTTCGGGATGAACACATGGTCGAGCACGACAAGGGCTTCCTGGCCGCCGAACTTGGCGTTGCCCACGTCGATGCAGGAATCCTCCTCCAGCTTGCGGGTGTCGCAGGACTGGCGGCCGTAGATCATATACATGCCGTCCGCGTCGGTCGGGCAGGCAAAGGATACCGCCCAATCCTTATCCGCTTCGCCCATCGAAATGGTGGGCATGAAGATGTGCCAGTGCGAGTTGATCGAGCCGGTCTGGTGGCACTTCGCTCCGCAGACCACGATGCCGTCCGGGCGGCGTTCGACCACATGGACGAACATGTCCGCATCGGTCTGCTCATGCGGCGCCTTGGAGCGGTCGCCCTTGGGGTCGGTCATCGCTCCGTCCACGGTCAGATCCTCGTCCTGCACCATGGTCAGGAAATTCTTGAAGTTTTCATGGTAGTGGGTGCCGTACTTTTCGTCTACC
>DXFS01000057.1 GCA_019114345.1 Candidatus Agathobaculum pullistercoris
CGACATAGCCGAGGCGGGTGGTGGACGTACCGCCGGTGATGATCAGGCCGCGGCCCTGGGGCAGGCGCGCCCGGGCGAGCTTTTTGACCGCACCGTTGCCGAAATACAGGCGGGTGGGCATATAGAAGCTGAAAATATCCATTTGATAACCTCCTTTGAAAAAAAGGGGGCGCAAAGGCCCCCTGACACAGCGTTTTTGTATTCCCATTTCGGTTGGGGGATATAACGCACCCAACAATACCATTATAACAAATCCGGCCGCGCTTGAAAAGAGGGGAAAACGCTGAAACAGACCGGATTTCTTTGTCTAATATAACCATGAAAAAACGAAAAATAACACTTGACGTTGTGCAATGTTGATGATATTATAATGTCACAGAAAAGAAAAGGGCAAACACCAGAGGGAAGCAAGGCAGGGGCCTTGCAAGAAAGGCGCAACCCTTTCCGTTTTCTGAAAGGGATGGCAAAAGCCAAATGATACCTGAGAAAGGGGTGAGTCCAATGGTATCAGAAGAGACATCCTACCAGTTCGCGGGACTCGCCGCGGCGCTGTAACCGAAACGATCAAGGTGATAGCTATAAAAAAGAGCGAGTTCCAAATCAAACAGGCGAACCGCCTGAAAAGCGCGATCGGCTTCTAGCGACGTAAGGAACGGCACCTTTGAGGAAGCTATCCTCGTGAATATCCATCCGTGAGAACATTACGGACGATGCAAGCGGATCGAGGCAGCAGGAAAGCAAGGTTTGCAGGCATGAAAGAACCCTGAACAATGCGTCGGCGAATGAAAACAGAATCCGAACGATAAAACCTGCACAATGCCAAAAATAGTACGCACCCAATGGCCGATGGGCATACTGATGAGTATGGTGTCGTAAAAGCGGATCAGAGCACAAGCTGGAGATGATATCAAAACTTGCTGAAAGTGGTCCGGGCAAGGCAGGAACAGAATCGAACGATCACCCGCCGAGAAGTGACGCATTCCTGAAATTGATATAGAGTTCCCGAATGTAGGTAAAAGGTAACAAACCGAACAAGTTCATTACCAGACGAACCGCAGCCGGGCGGCTCCCGTGAACGTAGGATGGGTAAGCAGACCAAAACCGATGGCAGGGAGGTATGGGATCAGCATAGCACAGGAAGATCGGTTCAATAAAAGGGGCAGAAGGATAAATACCTGCGCTGATGAACCCATAATCTTCCCAAAACTGCAAAAGATAGAGGGAAACATCCAAAACGCTTTTCGCAATGGCAAAATCTATTGCAAACAAAAAGCGGAAAAGATATTCCGCATATCGATTGCACCACTTAAAATGACAGCGGGAAATATCCTGCTGAGAAAAGAGAGACAATATGGAAATCTGGAAGTAAAAGGCCTCGTCGGGTGACGGGGCCTTTAGTTTGCTTCGATTGAAACATACAGTTTCAATCGAGAGAGAATGTGCCGCGCAGAGCGCGGACACATTCATTGTTTCAGAAAGTTCCGCGAAGCGAAACTTTCTTCCACACTGGTATAAAAACCCACGCACATGTCGCGGGTTTTTATGAAAATGCCTGCGATGCAGGCATTTTCTGTTTCATAAGCGCGCGGGGCGCGGTCATGTGGGTTCGGTGGGGCGATTCCCGCTGTTCCGGCGCGCGGCAATCATCTCATACAGCGCGTCGAGCGCATCGGACAGCGTGCCCACCTGGTCGATCAGCCCGAGCGTGACCGCCTGCTTGCCCGAGATCACCGTCCCGACGTCCGCGGTGAGCTGGCCGGTCTCGCGCATGAGCTGCCCGAGACGCTCGGCGGAAATGCCCGAGTGGGCGGTGATGAAATCCACAATGCGCTCCTGGATCTTGGCAAGGTATTCGAACGCCTGCGGCACGGCGATGATCGTCCCGTTCATGCGCACGGGATGGATGGTCATGGCGGCGGAGGCCGCGATAAAGCTCTTTTTGGCCGCCACCGCGAGCGGCACGCCGATCGAGTGCCCGCCGCCGAGCACGAGCGACACGGTGGGCTTGGTCATGCCGGCGATCAGTTCGGCAATCGCAAGCCCGGCTTCCACATCGCCGCCGACCGTGTTGAGCAGCACCAGCATGCCGTCGATTTCCTCCGCCTGTTCGACCGCGGTGATCTGCGGGATCAGGTGCTCGTATTTGGTGGTTTTGTTCTGCGCGGGCAGCTCCATATGCCCCTCGATCTGCCCGACGATCGTGATGCAGTGCACCGTGCCGCGCGCTGTTTTCGCGGTGATCGACCCGGTTTCGGCAATATTATTTTCTTCGGGCGCCCCGATGGACGGGTTTTCCTCGTTCATGCTGTTCCTCCCTTTCGGACAAAAATATAGGCTGCTAGCAGTTTGCCGCATCCGGCGGCGGTTTATCCACCGCAGGCGTTTTCCACAGGGTATATTACAATCCGTAAACGGCAGACGCCCGCCTCTGTGGATGCTCACGGGGATAATACCCTAAGTTATCCACTTTATACACAAGGTTATCCCCATAGTGCCTGTGGATAGGCCTGTGTATAAAGTGGATTTTTTTCACAGGGCGGCGCAGAGTTTCATTATGGAAACATCTCTTGCCGTATGCAGGGAAATTTGTTACAATATATAATGAATATATGCTGATATACAGCGATAATGGAGTGATAGGCAATGAGCAATCCAATCGTAACGATTGAAATGGAGCAGGGCGGCATCATCCGCGCGGAGCTGTATCCTGATGTTGCGCCCAATACGGTCCGCAACTTTATCTCCCTGATCCAGAAGGGCTTTTATAACGGCACGATTTTCCACCGCGTCATCCCGGGCTTTATGATCCAGGGCGGCGACCCGGAAGGCACCGGCATGGGCGGCCCGGGCTATGAGATCCGCGGCGAGTTTACCGCCAACGGCTTCCAGAACGACCTGAACCACACCCGCGGCGTGCTGTCCATGGCGCGCACCATGGCGCCGGACTCTGCGGGCAGCCAGTTCTTCATCATGACCGAGGATTCGCCGCATCTGGACGGCCAGTATGCTTCCTTCGGCATGGTGACCGAGGGCATGGACGTGGTAGACGCCATTGTGAACACCCCGCGCGACTGGCATGACCGCCCCCGTCAGGAGCAGCGCATGAAGACCGTCACCGTCGATACCATGGGCGTGGAGTATGAGGCGCCCGAAACCCTGTAAGCAGAAAGAAGGGGATCGGTATTGTATTATACCAATAAGGAGATTTTTGTCCTGTCCGCTGTCGGGTGCATGGACACCGAGCGGGATGGGCTGGAATCCATCCTCGCCGGCAACGATGAGGGCGCGAAAGGCTGCTGCCTGTCGGTCGATATGACGGCGGACGGCATTGCCGTGCTCTCGTCGGACGGCTATTGTATTGCGACCGACGGCACGCAGATGAACATATCAGATTACAGCTATGCAGAACTGCATCAGGCTGCGCCGCAGCTCATCCCGGCCGGACAGGCCATCGAGCTGGCGCGCACCTGCCAGGCCAAGCTGGCCATCACGGTACATAACCATACCCTGCTACCGCAGCTGCGCATGACGCTGCGCCATGTGAACTATCTGGACGACACGATTTTTGTCGGCCTCGGGCTGGTGGAGGCGGCGCGCATTGCGGTCGCCAATCCGGACCTGCACATCATGGGCGAGCTGCCCGCGCTGCCGGATAATATCGACGCGCTGGTGAGCGCGGCGCAGACGACCGGGCTGTTCGGCCTGCGCGCCGCGCCGTCGGATCTGACGCCGCGTCTGATCCAGGCATGCCGGCAGGCAGGCCTGTTTACCATGAGCCTGCGGACGGATAACGAAAAGTCGCTGGCAATGCTGATCCGCAACGGGGTCAACTTCATCGAGACCGCGCGGCCGGATATCACGGCGATGCTGCTGCCGGCGGGCGAGTCCGAGCCGCACCAGATCCCGCTGATGCGGTATTGAGATCGTTTTTCTGCCGCCTGTGCGGCGGCCGGGCAAGAGGGGAGGAACCACGGTTTCTCCCCTCTTGCCGCTTATCCCATCCCTGAAGGAGTATCCCCATGCCGGCACTGGATGACAGCATACAGTTTGTCAAGGGCATCGGCCCGAAAAAGGCAAAGCTGTTTGAAAAACTGCATATCCGCACGCTGCGCGACGCGCTCGAGACCTATCCGCGCGACTACGAGGACCGTACCCGCATCACCCGCATCGCGGACATCGACGCGGAGGACAAGTACGCCATCCGCGCGGTCGTGGGCACCGAACCCAAGGTAAACCGCATCCGCAAGGGGCTGACGCTGGTCAAGTGCACGATCTTCGACGAATCCGGCTCGCTGAATGTGACCTATTTCAACAACCCCTATGCCGCGGCGCTGCTGCGCGTGGGACAGGAGTATGTGTTCTACGGCAAGGTGCAGGGCTGGGGGCGCGGGCGCACGCTCATCTCCCCGCAGTCGGAAAAGGTCGCGCCGGACGCGGATCATCCCGGCCGCATTGTGCCGGTCTACCCGCTGACGGCCGGGCTAACCCAGCGCGACATGGAGCGCGTAACCGATGCTGCGCTTGCCGCTGTACCAGGCGACTGGCCCGACCCGCTGCCCGAGGTGCTGCGCGCGAAGTACCGCCTGCTGGACGCGGCGGACGCACTTTCCGCCATCCACCGGCCGCAGACCGCGGACGAGGTTGGGCAGGCGCGCCGCCGCATGGTGTTCGAGGAGCTGTTCCTGCTCTGCTGCGGCCTGCAGCAGCTCAAGGAGCGCCGCAGGGCGGATACGGGCATCGTATTTGCACAAAACGGCTTGGATGCGTTTTATGAAACACTTCCGTTTGCGCCCACGGGCGCGCAGCAGCGCGCGATCATGGAAATCGCATCGGACTGCTCCTCCGGCAGGCCGATGAACCGGCTGGTGCAGGGCGATGTCGGCTCGGGCAAAACGGTCGTGGCGGCGGCGCTGTGCGCGCTCGCGGCGCAGAACGGCTGGCAGGCCGCCTTCATGGCGCCAACCGAGATTCTCGCCGCCCAGCACGCGGAAACCCTCGCACCCATGCTGGAAAAGCTCGGCATCTCCTGTACCCTGCTCACCGGCTCGATGACCGCAGCGCAGAAGCGCGCGGCGCTCGCTGCGATCGAGACCGGCGCGGCGCAGGTCGTGGTCGGCACGCACGCGCTCATCCAGCAGGGCGTGACCTTCCACCGGCTGGGCGCAGTCGTGGCGGACGAGCAGCACCGCTTCGGCGTGGCGCAGCGCGCCGCGCTGTCCGCCAAGGGGGAAACGCCGCATGTGCTGGTCATGTCCGCCACGCCCATCCCGCGCACGCTGGCGCTCATTTTGTACGGCGACCTGGACGTTTCTGTACTGGACGAGATCCCGCCCGGCCGCAGCCCGGTCGAAACCTATGCAGTAGGCCAGAACATGCGAAAGCGCATCACCGCCTTTATCGACAAGCAGGTCGAAGCGGGCGGGCAGGCCTATGTGGTGTGCCCGCTCGTCGAGGAGGGCGAGACCGGTCTCAAAAGCGCGGAGCAGCACGCAAAAGACCTGCAAGCGGCATTGCCCCACCGCCGCATCGCGGTGCTGCACGGGCGGATGAAAAACGCGGACAAGGAGCAGGTCATGCGCGACTTTGCCGCGCGGCAGTATGACATCCTGGTTGCCACAACCGTGATCGAGGTCGGCGTGGACGTGCCGAACGCCAACCTGATGGTGGTCGAGGACGCGGACCGCTTCGGCCTGTCCCAGCTGCACCAGCTGCGCGGGCGCGTCGGACGCGGCACGCGGCAGTCCTACTGCATCTTTTTTGGCGCAGACAAAGGGGACGCGGCCCGCGAGCGCTTGAAGATCCTGTGCCGCACGGGCGACGGCTTCGAGGTCGCCCGCGCCGACCTTGCCCAGCGCGGGCCGGGCGACTTTTTCGGCCGGCGGCAGCACGGCCTGCCCGCGCTGCACGTCGCGGACCTTGCGGCCGACCTTGCGCTCATGCAGGATGCACGCGAGGAGGCTGAGGCTATTCTCGCAGCTGATCCTCTGCTTGCAGGTTACCCAGTACTGCGCGAACGGGTGCAGCGCATGTTTGCCGAACGGGACGACGAGGCGTTCAACTGACCGAAATGGAAAAAGGGCGGCCGCAGCCGCCCTTCTTTCATGCCATGCTCCCGTAAGCGACCGCATAACCCGGCATTATACGTCAGGTTTCTGCTGTTTCCCGCCGCTCCTCCCCCATTTTGCCCGGATGCTCCATAAATCCGGCAGAATTGACTTTGCCTGTCCTGTGCACTATAATAGAGGAAAGCCGGAAGGAGCCGTGAATCCATGCTTGCATATACCTATGTAGAACAAGGGCAGTTCGCCCTGCTGGACAAGCCTAAGCCCGTCCTGCGTGACCCGCGGGATGCGATCGTGCGTGTCACGCTTGCCAGCATCTGCACCAGCGACCTGCATATCAAGCACGGCTCAGTGCCCCGTGCTGTGCCCGGCGTGACGGTCGGCCACGAGATGGTCGGCGTTGTCGAGCAGGTAGGCGAGGCCGTGCATCATGTCAAGCCCGGCGACCGTGTGACCATCAACGTCGAAACCTTCTGTGGGCGCTGCTTTTTCTGCCAAAACGGCTATGTCAACAACTGCACCGACCCGGAAGGCGGCTGGGCGCTCGGCTGCCGCATCGACGGCGGCCAGGCCGAATATGTGCGCGTTCCATACGCCGACCAGGGCTTAAACGTCATCCCGGAAGGCGTATCCGACCGGCAGGCGCTGTTTGTGGGCGATGTGCTCGCCACCGGCTACTGGGCAGCCCGCATTTCTGAGATCAAGCCGGAGGATACCGTACTCATCATCGGCGCAGGCCCGACCGGTATCTGCACCCTGCTGTGCACGCTACTGCGCCATCCCCGGCGGGTGATTGTGTGTGAGCGCGATCCTGCGCGGCAGCGTTTTGTGCAGGAACATTACCCGGAGGTGCTGACTGTTTCTCCCGCACACGCGCTTGAGTTCGTTCGGGGCAACAGCGCGCACGGCGGCGCGGATGTGGTGCTCGAGGTCGGCGGTACCGAAGCGAGCTTCCGCCTGGCGTGGGAGTGCGCGCGGCCAAATGCGCTTGTGACCATCGTTGCGCTGTATGACAGGCCGCAAGTGCTGCCCCTGCCCGAAATGTATGGAAAAAACCTGACCTTCAAAACCGGCGGCGTGGATGGCTGCGACTGCTCCACGCTTCTGCAGCTGATCGCTGCCGGCGAACTGGATACCACCCCTCTGATTACCCACATCTTCCCTCTCGCGGAAATTGACGCGGCTTACGCCCTTTTTG
>DXFS01000058.1 GCA_019114345.1 Candidatus Agathobaculum pullistercoris
GTACGACGCGATGGAGGAGATGTACGAGAAGTACGGCTACTACTGCGAGCAGACCATCTCGATCACCATGCCCGGCGTGTCCGGCCTGCAGCGCATGAAGGAGCTCATGGCTGAGCTGCGCGAAAAGCCGCTGACCCAGATCGGCCCGGATAAGGTCGAGTATACCCGCGACTACCAGCCCGGCACCCGCACCTGCATGGCGGACGGCAAGGCCGAGGAGATGGAGCTCAAGGGCCAGAACGTGATGTACTACGAGCTCGAGGGCGGCACGATGTTCATCATCCGTCCCTCCGGCACCGAGCCCAAGGTCAAGGTCTATATCATGGCCAAGGGCGACAGCAAGGCGGACGCCGCCGCAAAGGTGGACGCGCTCGCCGCAGCTGCCAAGGAAATCGTCAAGTAAATACCGTAAACCCAAGTGAGGGCGTGCGCCGGTATCCGACGCACGCCCTTGCGGCTTTTTGGGACAGAGAAACGGGGGGATTACCATGTTACAGATGATACAGCATATGATCGCAGGGATCCTTGCATCCGCGACCATCATCGGCGGGGGCGGCGTGACTGTGACCGAAATTGTTACACCGCCGGGCAGCGTTGACCCGCAAAACCCGCCGGGGCTTGCAGAATTTATCGAAAAGGTGCCGGATGCGGCGCGTATCGACTGCACGGTTATTCAGAACCGCACCGGCGGCGAGGACGGCCTTGTGCCGGACGGCCCGTACTGGAGCGAATACTTCGACTTGAGGGCATATGACGCGGACGGCAATCAGATCGGCTGGATGCCGGGCAGCGGCGCATTTCCGGATATTACGCTGTACGAATACGATGCGGACGGAAACCGCACCCGCGTGACGGAGTACAGAGGGGACGAGGTCATCAGCGAGTCGGTCTACACCTACGACGCGCAGGGGCGCACCGCTTCGTATGCCTCCTATCAGGACGGCGAACTGGAATACACGGATGAACATACCTATACCCCGCAGGCGGACGGCACGCTGCTGTGTACCGTAACGACACTGCGGGCGGATGGCACAACGAGCGAGAACAGCTATGTGACCGATGCAGCCGGCAACCCGCTGCACACGGAACTGCAGCTCGCGGACAAGACCATCACGACCGACATCACCTATGACGAAAAGGGCCGGGCAACGCTCGTCGTATATGATTACGGCACGGCTGTGCCCAGCGAGACCCGTTACACCTACACCGACGCGGCGGACGGCAGCTATACCTGCACAGTCGAGCTGTATGACAATGGCGAGCTGCTCAGCCGCACGGAGCAGAAATACGACGCTTTTGGTATCCTGATGCATGAGGAAGAGCGCAATCCGGACGGCGAACTGCTCCGCGAGGTGACTGTGCATACGCTCGAGCCGTGACAGGGA
Organism: Candidatus Agathobaculum pullistercoris; assembly: GCA_019114345.1. GTDB lineage: Bacteria > Bacillota > Clostridia > Oscillospirales > Butyricicoccaceae > Agathobaculum > Agathobaculum pullistercoris. The sequence goes on from DXFS01000058.1 coordinate 1,386, forward strand.
CAAGGGGACAGGTGAAATAGAATGGCACAGCTCATGCAGCGCCTGCTGGCGTGTGTACTCATGTCCGCCGCGGTCACCGGCGGGACAGCGATCTATGGCTCAAACCAGCTGTCCCGCATCGACCCTGCGGATGTGCCCGGACTGGCGGCGTTTATCGAAATGGTGCCGGATGCGGTGCAATGGCAGTATGTTACGATCCGGACGAACAACGTGCTTTTCGCCGAATTCCTGAACGATGCGGTGGAATTTGAGCCGACGGAAGAGTGGTCGGAGTCGTTCCACGTGCGGGCATATGACGCGGCAGGCAACCTGCGCGGTGAATACTTCCCGCCGGAGGATGAAACAGACGAATCGTTCGCCAGAGTGAATGATTTTGACAGGGAGGGCAACCTTATCCGTGTTGTCGGCTATCGGGATGGGCAGACGCTTACGGAAACCCAAATCACATATGACGAAGCAGGACGCAGGCTTTCCGAGACAGCATGGCGCGATGGAGAAAAGACATATTCGGCCAACTACACCTACACTCCGCAGCCGGATGGCACGCTGCTGTGCAGCATTACCTGTTGGACGCAGAACGGCCAGCTCACCGAGTCCAGCTACCTGACCAACAGTACCGGACAGTTCCTGATGCGTGAAGAGGACGGGAGCCATATTACATTGACATATGACCACAAGGAACGACCGACCTCTCATTTGGTCAGCAAGGATAACCGGACACTGCTGCTCCTGAATTACAGCTATACTGACGCGCTGGACGGGAGCTATCTTTGCCGCTATGAAAGATATGAAAACGGTAACCTGACCTCCCGCGCCGAGCAGCAATTCGATGCGTTCGGCGTCTGCGTCCATCAGGCAGAGTACAACGGAACCGGCCAAATGATTTATGAAACGACCGCCGAATTGTTCACCCCATGAAAAAAGCCCGCCGAAAGGCGGGCTTTTCATTCGCATTATTCGCTGAGCAGCATGCGGTCGTTCTCGATGTTGAACTTCTCGAGCAGGTCGCGCACGGTGAGGTTTTTCTTCTCCTCGCCGCGGATATCGACCACCACGCGGCCCGCGTCCATCATGATCAGGCGGTTGCCGTACTGGATCGCGTTCTTCATGTTGTGCGTAACCATCAGGGTGGTCAGGTTGTCGCGCGCCACGATCTCCTCGGTCAGCTGGAGCACCTTGTCCGCGGTCTTGGGGTCGAGCGCGGCGGTGTGCTCGTCAAGCAGGAGCAGGTCGGGCTTCTGGAGCGTCGCCATGAGCAGGGTCAGCGCCTGGCGCTGGCCGCCCGAGAGCAGGCCGACCTTGCTGGTCATGCGATCCTCAAGGCCGAGGCCAAGCGTGGCAAGCTTTTCACGGTACAGCTTGCGCTCCTCATTCGTGATGCCGTGGCCGAGGCCGCGTCTCTTGCCGCGCCGGTAGGCCAGCGCAAGGTTTTCCTCAATGCCCATGGTCGCAGCGGTGCCCATCATGGGATCCTGGAACACGCGGCCCAGAAAGCGCGCGCGTTTATGTTCAGGCAAATTGGTCAGGTTGAAGCCGTTCAGACGGATCAGACCCGCGTCCGGCGGGTAAACGCCCGCGATCAGGTTGAGCGTGGTCGACTTGCCCGCGCCGTTGCCGCCGATGATGGTGACGAAATCGCCGTTGTCCAGCGTCAGGTCCAGCCCGTCTATGGCGCGCTTCTCGTTGACCGTGCCCGGGTTAAAGGTCTTGTACAGTCCCTTGAGCTCAAGCATTCTTGTCCTCTCCCTTCTTGGCAGGCTTGTTAAAATACTTGCCCTTCCAGTAGGGGATGGCAAGGAATACCGCGACGACAGCCGCTGTGATCAGCTTGAGGTCGTTGGTGTCCAGGCCCGCGGTAAGCACGACCTGGATAACCACATAGTAGATCACCGCACCGAGTGCCACGCCCAGCAGGCGTAGCGCAAAGTTCCGGAAAATACGGCTGAAGATGACCTCGCCGATGATGACCGCCGCCAGGCCGATGACGATTGCACCGCGGCCGGCGTTAACGTCCGCAAAGCCCTGATACTGGCAGTACAGCGCGCTGGACAGCGCGACCAGGCCGTTCGAGATCATCAGGCCGAGCACCTTGTTGAAGTTGACATTGATGCCCTGCGCACGGCTCATGTTCGGATTTGCGCCGGTTGCACGGATCGAACAGCCGAGCGAAGTGCCGAAGAACCAGTACAGCAGCGCAATGACGATCACCGTGAACAGCACAGCGACAAAAATCGGGTTTCCAATGGTCATCTGCTTGACATTGCGCATCGAAACCAGCAGATCATAGTTGTTGGGATTGATGGCCATATTGGCTTTCCTGTCCATGATGCGCAGATTGATGGAAAACAATGCAAGCTGCGTCAGAATACCGGCGAGGATAGCCGGGATACCCATAAATGTATGCAGGATACCGGTAACCAGTCCGGCCAGCATCCCCGCGATAACGGCGCAAAGCAGCGCTACCCAGACATTGGCGCCGTTCGTCATCATGACAATGCACACCGCGCCGCCGGTCGCCATGGTGCCGTCCACCGTCAGGTCGGCTAGGTCAAGCACGCGGAAGGTGATAAATACACCGATCGCCATCAGACCCCAAATCAGCCCCTGCGCCGCCGCGCCGGGAAGCGCGGACAGCAGGTTGGAGAAGAATTCCACTTTCATGCCCCCAGTAAGTTCATAATCTGATAAAGTGCAAAAGCACTTCAATTAGTATAACAAAAAAAAGCGGAAAAGGAAAGCCTTTTCCGCTTTTTTTGACAAGATTACTATTACTCGATTGCCGTGTAATCGTCCGGAATGGTGACGCCCAGCGTCTCCGCATTGGCGGCATTGTACATCTTGGTAAAGTTCGGTGCAGACTGGATCTCCATCGTGCCCGGGTCAGCATCGTTGACGAGGATTTCATACGCCATCTCAGCGGTGGCCTCGCCCAGTTCGTAGTAGTCGATGGACAGGGTCGCAACGCCGCAGCCCGAGCAGATACCCTGCTCGCCCGCAACGACCGGCACGCCGGCCGGGATGACCACGTTCGCGATCGCCTCCGTGCAGGAAGCGGCGGTATTATCGGTCGGGATATAAATCACGTCGCTGTTCGACGCTGCGTTCTGCGCGACGGAGGCAACGTCGTTCGAGTCGGTGAAGGCATACTCGGTGCAGGTGTAGCCCATCTCCTCCAGATACGGCTTGATGGTGTTGATCTGGTAAGAGGAGTTCGGCTCAGCCGAGCAGTACAGCATGCCGACATTGGTCGCATCCGGGAACAGCTCCTGGATCATGTCCGCCTGGCCGTCCAGCGGCGCAAGGTCGGTCGTGCCGGAGATATTGGTGCCGGTCGTGCCGGTCCAGTCGGTGACGCCCAGCGCGGTGCCGTAATCCGAGATCGAGGTGCCGAGGATCGGGATATCCGCGGTCGCAGACTGCGCTGCCTGCAGCGCCGCTGTTGCGTTCGCCATGATCAGGTCAACGCCGGAGGAAACAAAGCCGTTGACGATCGTCGTGCAGTTGGCCGAATCGCCTGAAGCATTATCATAATCAAATTCCACAGAGCCGCCGTCCGCTTCGATCAGCTCTGTCAGTTTGTCCTGAAAGCCCTGTGTCGCCGCATCGAGCGCCACATGCTGCTGAAGCTGGACAATGCCGACCGTATAGCTGCCCGCAGTCGCGGTGCCGTCGCCGCCGCTCTGGGTCTCTTCCCCGTCGGAACTGCTGCCGCACGCGGTCATCGAAAGCGCCATTGCGCCCGCCATCAGTGCGGCGAGTAATCTCTTCTTCATATTAAACCCCTTCTTTGCACTAAAATTCTGCATGCGATACAGGTTAAGGGCAGGTAAAGCCCTCAGCACTTTTACATATTAGCAGTTAAAAGAAAGTAAGTCAAGGGCATGACAAACATTTTTTTGAAAATCACAGCCATGGGCTGTCATGTTCCACAATAATACGTCTGTAAAATGTAAATAAATTGTAAGTATTGCCGCCGCTCGGTTGACCCGGGCTGCCGGGTATCGTACAATAAGAACAACGCGAGGAGGGTGACACGATGAATATATCCTTTTTCCTGAAGCCCAAGATCGAGGTTTCGTACTTGCTGGACGACTGCCCGGTGCGGCAGGCGTTGGACGATATGCTGAAAAGCGGTTTTACCGCGATCCCGGTGATCAGCCCCAAGGGGAAATACGTCGGCACAATTACAGAGGGCGACTTCCTCCGCCTGCTTCTGCACCACAGCCCGGAGCAGCTGGAGCAGATGACGGTCGGCCAGGTGGAACGGCGCGTGCGGCACCGTTCGGTCAATATTGACGCGCGCATGGAGGATATGGTAGACTTGGTGGCAGCGCAGAACTTTGTGCCGGTGACCGACGGGCGCGGGATGTTCTGCGGCATTATCACGCGGCGCGATGTGATCAATCAGCTGCGCAATCAGTTCGAACTGGGAAAGCAAAAAGCATAAGGGGGAGCGTACATGGGCAGATCTGGCGGCGGAGGCGGCGGCTTCGGCGGCGGTTTTTCCGGCGGCGGGCGCTCGTCCGGCGGTTTTTCCGGCGGCTTCGGCGGTGGTCGCAGCGGCGGCAGCCGCGGCGGATACCACGGCGGCTTCGGCGGTTTCCGCACCGGGCCGATCTTTATCCATACCTCCCGCCGGTACTACGGCGGCGGAGGCGGCAACCATGGGGGGAACGGCGGCGGTTCGGGCAGCGGCATGACAGGATGGTCGTGCTGATCGCAGTGCTGCTGCTGGTCGGCATTGTACTTTTCAACAACGGCGGCCTGTCCTCCGGCGGCAGCATCGCCCGCTCGACGGTCGAACGCGAAAAGCTGCCCGCCTCGGCGGTGCAGCAGACCGCCTATTATACGGATGCAGACGGCAGCTGGATCCGCAGCCCCAGTGAGCTGGAGCGCGGCCTGCGCTCGTTTTACGAGGATACCGGCGTGCAGCCCTATGTGTATATCCTGCCAAACGGGGAGAGCACCTCGGTCAGCGAGCTGATCGGGCGGGCGGAAACGCTGTATCCCGAGCTTTTCACGGATGAAGGACATTTCCTGCTCGTATTCTGTGACGATGGATACGGCTCGTTCCACTGCGGCTACACCGTGGGAAGCCAGGCCAAAACCGTGATGGATGACGAAGCGATCGGCATTCTCGCCGACTACCTCGACCGGTATTACAGCGACAGGTCGGTCAGCGAAGAGGAGATCTTCTCCCTTGCCTTTGAAAGGACCGGCGAGCGTATCATGACCGTGACAAGGTCTCCTGTTGTGCCGGTAGCGGTCTGCATCGCGGTGGTCGTGGTAGCGGTGTTGGTATTTATCACGCTGAAAAAACGCCGTGAGCAGCGCGAGCGCGAACAAAAACGCGCTGAGGAGATCCTCAAGACACCGCTTGAAAAATTCGGGGATCAGGAAGTTGAGGATCTCGCCAAAAAATATGAGGACGACGGTAAATAGACCGGGTCCAGCCGGGGCACAGGTATTATCCCCTGGCAAGATCCGGTTGCAATACAGCCAGGAATCCAAACAGCCAATCAGGAGGGACTAAAATGGGCATTCTGGAACGCTTTACCGACATTATCAAAGCGAATATCAACGATCTGCTTGACAAAGCGGAGGACCCCGCCAAGATGATCGACCAGTACCTGCGCGATATGACCGAGGATCTGGCCGAGGTCAAGCGTGAGACCGCAGGCGTGATGGCCGAGGAGACGCGCGCCAAGCGCATGCTGGAGGACAACAACCGCGAGATCGAAAAGTATGACGGCCTGGCCCGCAAGGCGCTGCAGGCGGGCAATGAGGGCGACGCCCGTGTATTCCTGGCCAAAAAGCAGCAGCTGACCGGGAAAGCGGCTTCCCTGCAGGCAACATACGACGCAGCGCATGAAAACGCGCAGAAAATGCGCCAGCTGCACGATAAACTGGTGGGGGATATTGAGTCGCTGAATGCCCGCCGCGAGATGATCAAGGCTAAGGTCGCAGTCGCAAAGGCGCAGCAGAAGGTAAACCAGTATTCTTCCGGCGCAGATAAGGCCGCCGGGGCGATGGATGCCTTCAGCCGGATGGAGGCCAAAGCGGATGCAATGCTTGACCGCGCGAGCGCCATGGCCGACCTGAACCATCCGCCCAGGGATGAGGCGGCAGAACTTGAGAAAAAATACCAGTCCGCAGGCGCGTCCAGCGCGGTGGATGAGGAGCTGGAAAAGCTCAAAAAGGAGATGGGGCTGTAATTGCGTTCATTGCCTGCTGATATACAAACGGCAGTTTAAACATTGGCTCCCATAACAACAAGCCGCCCGGCAGTTGCCGGGCGGCTTGTCGTTATATCGGTTTTACCATGCAAGGTTATCCGGCGATCACCGTAAGCAGCTTTGCGAACTCACAGCGGGTAATGGTATAGTCCGGCTGCAGCGTGCCGTCTGCATAGCCGCTGATCAGCCCCTGCTGCATACACAGAACGACAGCGGCACGCCGGTCGCCGGGGATGGTGCCGGCATCCGAAAATGCAGACAACGTCTGCTCCACCGTCTGTTCATCCGGCAGCTGGCTTCCCTGCTTCACCAGCAGATTTGCAAAAATCTGCATCGTATCCGCACGGGAAATCGCCGCTTCCGGCTGGAAATCATCCAGGCCGTCCAGCAGGCCCGCAGCAGCGGCCGCGCTCACCTCCGGCGTATACCAGGCATCTGCAGGCAGCCCTTCCATTGGCTCGGATGCATCCGGCAGCTGCTGGCTGCGTACAATGGTCGCGCAAACCTCTGCCGCAGTGATCTCCTCATCCGGCCGGAAAGTCCCGTCCGATCCTTGCATCAGCCCTGAAGCTGCAACGGTTTGGATGAAGGACGCTGCCCAGTGGTTTACGCTCACGTCGGAAAATCCGGCCACAGTAGTCGCCGGGCGGGTGTACTGGGTGCGGAGCGCATGATAGAACGCGCTTTCCGTGTCGATTATATCCGTCAGCTGCTCAAAGGTCAGCAGATAGCTTTCGGTATACGCGCGGCGCGTTTCGCTCTCGTATTCGTTATAGTACCAGGTCACGCCCTCCGTGCTGACGCGCGGATAGCTGTAAAGATAAATTTCATGCTCCGACGGCAGCAGTGTTTTGACGGTATTCATATAACTGCTGAGGAACAGGTCGCTGATCTGGTACTGCTCTCCTGTATTCAGGTCAAAGGCCAGGCTGTTGTTCCAAACCGCGGCGCCCGCGCCTTTACCGCTGACGCAGTTGGCCCATACAACGAGCACGGACCCCTCGATCGATGCTCCATAGCCGCCCTCCAGGGCTTCATATTCCGCTGAGACCGACGGCCCCTCCAGGAAAAACGCGCGGATCGCCGCGTTGATGGATTTCTGCACATCCGCATCCGGAAGGCCGGAGATCTCCGGGAAATCAACATCCCAGCCATGCGAGCTTCCGTCCTCAAGAAAACCCATGAACTTTTCATAGTGCACGGTATTGGCTGCAATGCCGTTGCCCAGATCAAAGGTGGTCGGCTGCTCAAACAGGATATTGCCGTTTGACAGATTGATATACCGCAGTTTGCCGTCCTGCGTCACGCGCACCACGTTTTCACTCAGCAGCGTGGGATTTTCTGCATTTTCCAGACTGGCAAAATAACCGCCGTTCTTTTTGAAGAAAATCAGGCTGCCGCTGGCCGTTCCGTGCCAGGACAGGCCGTAGCGCAGTTCATTGAAGCCGCCGGCATAGCTGGTTGTCCGGTAGGCGATATTGCCGTTTGCATCTACTGCGGAAGCTGAACCGTCCTCACTGCGGGCCGCGTACAGCCCTTCCCCCATGTAGGATAGATAATAGTAGGTCGGGGCGGTCAGAAGCCTTCCCTCGGTGTCCATCATTCCCCAGCGGTTGACCTGCTGCACCATGGCAACGCCTTCATGGAACTCAGAAATCGTTTTATACACAAAATCGGTCAGAAATGCGCTCTGGGACAGCGAGTAGAGCGCCTGGTTGGTGCCATTGGACAGTACGATCGTGTCTTCCCCGAAGATCGTCATATAAGACGGAGTGATGCCGCCCTCCAGGGTGTACAGCGTCTGCCCCGCTGTATCAATGGCAAGGTAGGTGCCATCGGTCGTCTGTACAAGCGCACGGCCGTTCAAGAACGAGCCTGCACTAAGGAACGTCCCTTCGAAGGCAGGCGTGCCGTCCTCTTTCACATAGGAATACAGTCCCGAGGCCGGACTCTGGCACAGCAGGATGCCGTCTTCAAAAAAACCTACCGCACCGGCATAAGAACCGACCGTCTCACCTTCCAGTGTGTAGTACACACTGTGGTCTGCATAGCGGTAAGCGACCATATCATCGGAAAAATCCACAGAAACCGGCGAATCGGTGTACGGGATAACCAGATGCCCGCCCCGGTCGATGACCGCGGTCTGCCATTTTTCGTTTTCGACCGCGGCCAGCCCGCAGTCGGCAAATTCTCCTGCCTGTGTATATGCATAGGGCAGCACGGTCATGCCGGTCTCATCCAGATAACCGAACCGGGTTTCGCCGTCTATCCCGATCCGCTCAACGGGAAAAATCGGCGACGAGGCTGCCCCCGCGCAGATAAACGCAGCGAGCGCCACAGCCAGGGCGCAGATTGTTTTTTTCAACATAGCCCTTCCATCCTTGGATAAATTTTTACTATTAAATTATATCCTTCTCCGGCTTTTCTCACAATAGCGAGGGGAAAAGTGTAACATTCGTGACACAAGCGGGCACAATGTTACAGCTTTATTGCAATTTTATTGCATTTAGACCGGAAGAAACTGTCAACCTTTACATCATTTTCTCGAAGTGATAAAATAAATCAGGACTATCGGACATACGGACAGAAAGGTGGGGGTTCGCGTATGGCCAAGCTGTATCGAGTGTTTCAAGGGTTGTTTTGTGTTTGTTTTATATTGGCAGCCCTTTCCATCCTGTCGCTCAACGGGTATGCGGCGGCACTGCTGGCAGCAGCAGCGGTCTGGCTGCTGCTGCGGCGTAGGCCGCTGCCGCAGTTCACGCTGCTTCTGCTCATTGGAGGGCTGGTGCTGCGCATCGGCATTCTGCTGGTGCTGCACCCGCCGATTGAAAGCGACTTTCTGATGATGTATGAAGCGGCGCAAAGCCTGCTGGGCGGCGATTTGTCGTTTTTGGACACGCCGTACTTCTCACTCTGGGCATACCAGAGCGTTTTTGTTGCCTGGGAGGCAATGTGGCTCAGCCTGTGGAACAGCCCGGTCTGCCTGGAACTGGTCAACGCAGTGCTCTCGGCCGGTATCGTATGCCTGCTCTACCGCATGGCGCGCGGCTGGGTAAGCGAGTGCGCGGCGCAGGCGGCCTGCCTGCTGCTGACCATTTTCCCCTATGCGCTGACGCTGCACACCGTACTGACCAACCAGATCGCATCCGCATTTTTCCTGACGCTCGGCGTCTGGCTGCTCGCGGGTGACGACTGCCGCAGGCTCGGTTTCTGGCGCTTCCCGCTCGCAGGGCTTGCGCTGCAGTGCGGCAACCTGCTGCGCAGCGAGGGGATCATTTTCGTGGTCGCCGTACTTGCTTGGGCTGTATTCGAAGCAGTGCGCCACCCGGAAGCGGTCAAACGCCTGGCAGCAGGCATGCTGGCGCTGCTTGTGGTGTATTTTGCATCAGGCACTGCGGCGGGAGCAATCGTGCGCGTGAGCGGTCTGAACCCGCACGGCGTGCAAAACGGCGACCCGGGCTGGAAATTTGTCACCGGGCTGAATTTCAGCACCAGCGGCGGCTATTCGCAGGAGGACTGGAGTAAAATCTATCCCACACTGGACGAAAACTATCAGGCCACTGCGCAGACCGAGACCGTTCAGGATGAACTGATCGCTGAGCGCCTATCCGCCGGCCCGGTCAAGCTCATGCGGCATATGCTCAACAAGCTGCGGCTGCTGTGGAATTCGAACGCGCTTGATTGGACGCTCGGGCATACGCAGCAGCAGCCGGAGCAGCTGATCCTTGGTCTGATCACCCGCGGGAATGCGTATACGCTGGTCTGTCAGTTCGACCGCGGACTGTTCTATCTGTCCCTGCTTTTGGCCGGATTCGGGCTGATTGCGCCCCGGGAGCGGTGGAAACAGCGTCCGTCTGCCGCCTATTTGCCGTATTTTATATTTTTCGCTGCATTCTGCGCAATGCTGCTGATCGAGGTGCAGCCGCGCTACGCCTATCTGCCGCAGCTGTTCCTATTCCTCGCGGCAGCGTTTGGGCTGGACTGCCTGGGAAAAAGCAGAAAGGAGAAGACGGAAAATGCCTAAGATTTCGATCATCGTCCCCTGCTATAACGAGGAAGCGGCGCTGCCGCTGTTTTATCGGGAAATCACCCGCGTGGCAGGCGAGATGGATTATGTGGATTTTGAGTTCATTTTCATCGACGACGGCTCGAAGGACAACACCCTGCCCGAGCTGCGCCGTCTTGCCGCTGCAGACAAGCGGGTGCGCTTTGTCTCGTTTTCGCGCAATTTCGGCAAAGAGGCGGGCATGCTCGCCGGTCTGGAGGCTGCGACAGGCGATTTCGTCGCGCTGATGGATGCGGATCTGCAGGATCCGCCTGCGCTGCTGCCCGAGTTGTATCAGGCGGTTACCAAGGAGGGCTACGACTGCGCCGCCACCCGGCGCACCACCCGCGAGGGCGAGCCGCCCATCCGCTCGTTTTTTGCGCGCATGTTTTACAAGATCATTAACAAAATATCCGACGCGGATATCGTCGACGGCGCGCGCGATTACCGCCTGATGCGCCGCAGCATGGTGGACGCGATCCTGTCCATGCGCGAATATAACCGCTTCTCCAAGGGGATATTCGGCTGGGTCGGCTTCAGGACCAAGTGGGTGCCGTTCGTCAACGTCGAGCGCATCGCGGGTGAGACCAAGTGGTCGTTCTGGAAGCTGTTCCGCTATTCGCTTGAGGGGATCGTGGCATTTTCCACCGTTCCCCTTGCGATTGCGTCCGTGCTGGGCGTGATCGTGTGCCTGGCAGCGTTCGTGTTCGTCGTGGTCGTGCTGGTCAAGACGCTCGCCTTCGGTGACCCGGTCGGCGGCTGGCCGAGCATGATGTGCGTCATCCTGTTCCTCGGCGGGGTGCAGCTGCTGTGCATTGGCATCCTCGGGCAGTACCTGTCCAAGACCTATCTGGAGGCCAAGCGCCGCCCGGTGTATCTGGTACGCGAGACGGAGGAAGGCGTCAAATGAGCAAACTGTCCGGTTTGATTGATAAAAAGCTTGCGAAGTTCCTCGTGGTCGGTGTGATCAACACGCTGGTCGGCACGGCGATTATGTTCGGGCTGTATAACCTTGCGCACTGCTCCTACTGGGTATCGAGCGCGGCCAACTACATCCTGACCAGTATCCTGAGCTTTTTCCTCAACAAATACTTCACCTTTGAGAGCAAGGAAAAAAGCGCCGCCGAAGTACTCCGCTTTGCGGTCAACATCGCGGTATGTTACCTGCTTGCCTACGGCATTGCCAAGCCGCTGTGCCTTTCCGCCCTGTCGGGCGCGTCTGCCGCGGTGCGGGACAATGTGTCCATGTTCGTCGGCATGTGCCTGTTCACCGGGTTCAATTACCTGGGGCAGCGCTTCTTTGCCTTTAAACAGAAATAAATAAGCGGCCTTATGGCCGCTTTTGCGTTCTTACAGGGAACCAGAGGCAATTATTGTTCGTCTGACCCTATAAAGGAGGGATATTATGTATCAGTACATCTTAGCCAGTCTGCTGATCGCCGGCCAGCTGACCGGCTACAGCGCACCCGACCAGACAGAAGCATTGATCAGCCGGATCCCGGACGAGCCGATTCCGTACACCAGCTATGCAGGCCCCATCCTTCCGCTGGAAGTGCAGACAGAAGGTCTGGCAGCGGACCGAAGCGTATCCCTGGACTTGTCCGCCGGAGATGGGACCGCATTGGTGACCGACCGGTATGTGCTGTCCAATCCGGACAGCGCAGCACGCACGGTACAACTCTGTTATCCCTTTATCACCCCGGTGCAGTCGCTTGCCACATATACACCGGAAGCGAAGATGGATAGCAGCGCCCTGCCGTCTGAGGTGCTTGTCGGCGGCTGGAACAGCTGGGGCGGCATAGAGCCGACCGGCTTTGATACCCTGGCGGACTACATCGAAAGCGGCGCAGCGCTTGCCGATGCACAGGCCGAAGCCGAGCTCGGCAGCCGTGAAGTGACGCTGTATACCTTTTCCGGGCTTGCGCTGCCTGAAAACGGGGAAGCCGCCTTTGTCATTCCGGCAACAGACCGCCCCTATGCTGTGTTCAGCTCCGGCATGGGGTCCCGGTATGGCGACGGGATGCAGACTTATATCCTCGACCGTCCGGAGCAGGCAGAGAGTGTGCTGCTCCTTGTCCTCGAACCGCTTCCCACGGATGCAGGTCTGAGGTTTTATGACAGCAGCGGTGCGCCCGCAACGGGTGCCTGCGAGGTTGAGACGCAGTCCATGCCGCTCGAACAAGCGCTGGAAACCTGCGTTGCCGCTTATCTTGCCCGCGAACCGGAGGAGGATGCAGCCGCCTGCACGGATGCGCAGTTTGCCCGTGCGCTCGTAACTGCCCTGCCGGATACACTGCTGCGCGATCCAAGCCAGCTTTATGGGGAAGGATCGCTGCGCAGTGTATTTGATGCCGTTGCATGGCACCAGCGCGTCAACTACCTGCAGAGCGAGGTGACCATCCCGGCAAACGGCAGCATTGAGGTCGAATATACCATGCGCAAGGCGGGCAGCTTTAACCAGAGCGGCTCCTATCCGGGGCTATGCGGTTATGAGATCGTCACATCCACAGGGAGCGCACTGGATTTCCGCCGGATAACAGCCACAGCCGTGGCTGCTGAGGGCTGTGCCAGCAAATGGCAGACACCGGTGCCGGATCCGTTGGAAGAGGCCGCTGTACTTTCTGCCGATGTGCCGCTATATACCCTGGGAGCCGCCTTCAGTTGAGCACGATCGCGGGCGTTGCGCCCTTGGCGATCGACAGCTTTTCCACATACGGGACATGCGCATAGACGTTTGCCGTCGTCGCAATATCTGCATGCCCCAGCCATTCCTGAATCTGTTTGAGCGAGAAGCCCTGCTGCAGCAGAAGGGTCGCGACCGAATGACGCAGGTCGTGAAACCGGATGCGCGGCAGGGCTGCTTTGCGGCATACCCGCTCGAACTCGCGCGAAATATAGTCCGGCCGCAGAGGGGTTCCATCCTCAAAGCAGCAGACATAATCGGTCTTGCGGTATTTTTTTCCATATCTTTTCCGGTTCTCGTTCTGCCGGCGGCGCAGATCGCTCAGATAGCGCTTCAGCGAGTCGGAAAGCGGAAGAGTGCGGTAACTGGATCTGGTCTTGACACTGTCCGCATAAATCACCCGGCCGCCTGACTGTACCGCCGTGTGGTTGATAACCATGGTGCGGGCGCGCAGGTCGATCGCACTCCAGCGCAGGCCGGCACACTCACTGCGGCGCAGGCCATAGGTTGCCGCAAGTACAAAGGCCGCCTCAGCAGGCGAGTGCAGCGCAGCAGCCAGAAAGACATTGATCTGGGTACGGTCGTATACCTGTCCACGGTACTTGTACCGCTTGGGCAGCATTACGTTATCCGACGGGTTGAGCGGGATGATCTGCAGTGCGACAGCGTACTTCAAGCATTTGTGCATGATGGAATGGAATTTGACAATCGAAGTCGGCGAGAGGCCTTGTGAGAATTTCAAATTGACGAAATCCTGAAAATCGATCGGACGGGCGGTTGCAAGCGTGGTACCACGCGCGTTGAAGAATGGTCGGATATGCTTTTCGAACGCATAACGGTATCCGTCCATGGTGTTTTCGCGTACCTGAGTTTTCATCTGATCCAGCCATTGATCCATAAAGTCGGCAAGTGGCGTGTTCGCTTCCTCAGAGAAACGCAGGCGCATTAGATCCTCTGGACGCAACATGAAATGTATATAGCCGTCTTCTTCGTAAATTCGTGGTGTATTCATCACAAAGCCTCCTTTTCCATTGTAGTGGTAAATATTATTTTATCACACTTTTGTGTACAATGAGAAAATTTGTCGAACTTTGAGATAAATTATTTTCATAATGTATTTTCAATATATTTTGTATAAAAAGATGTTTTTGTCAGAAAGTTACTATTTTCATCCGCTTTGCAAAATTAGCTGAGCAGAACGTGTGTTTCCGTTCCATCTTCCGCCATGAGAAAAAGGTTCTCGCACTGGTGCTGGCGTTCGCTTGCGCGTTCACCATGTTTGCCGGTGCGGCGTTCACGGACCAGGCGGATATCAATGCTGATAACGTCGACGCCGTGGATCTGCTCACAACCCTGAAAATTATCAAGGGTTACGAGGATGGTTCCTTCGATCCGGAAGGCACGGTAGACCGTGCTGAGATGGCGAAGATGATCTACACCATCCGCAACGGCGGTAATGACGACGCGTCTGC
>DXFS01000005.1 GCA_019114345.1 Candidatus Agathobaculum pullistercoris
GGTTGCCCGGCTCGCCGAAGTGCAGCTTGATCGCGGTGAACTTTTTATCGAAGTCGATCTGGTCCGCGCCCGCCGCCTTCATCAGGCGGGTGAGCTTCTGCTGGAGGTTTTCGGTCAATGTTGTGCGGAAATCCGCAAAATAAACCTTGGCTTTTTCCATGGGGTTCATCCTTTCCTGTCTTACTTGTCCTGTTTATACTATAACATAATGCCGTGCTTCCAGACAAGCGCGGCATTATGGTTTATCACGCAGATAATCCTTGATCGCATCAAGAAAAGCGTCGCCGTACCGGCGGGCCTTGGCTTCGCCGACACCGCGTACGGTGAGCAGCTCGAACTCCGTGATCGGCTGCCGTGCTGCCATGTCCGCGAGCGTCGCGTTGGAGAAAATGACATAGGGCGGTACATGCGCCTTCTGCGCCAGCGCGGCGCGCAGTGTACGCAGGCGCTCGAACAGGGACTCGTCCACATCTGCCTCAAGCAGAACCGCGCGGCGGTGGGTTGCCTTGGTTTCCGGCTTTTTCTCGCGCGGCAGCCGGAGGACGAAGGTATCCCGCCCGCGCATGAGCGCGTTGCCGGAGGCAGTCAGGAACAGCGCGTTGTACCGGTCCGGATCGGCCTTCAGGCAGCCGCGCTCGATCAGCGCGTCGGTCAGCTGGCGCACGCGCGCCATGCTGGTCCCCCGCATGATGCCGTAGGTGGACAGCGTATCCAGACGGAATTTTTTGATCTGTTCGCTTTGGCTGCCAACCAGCACCGCTGCCGCCATCCCGCGCCCGAAATGCAGCCCGCGCTCGGCCATACGGTACACGCAGGACAGGATCTTCTGTGCGTCCACAGTCGCATCCACCTGCTCAAAAACGGTGTCGCAGTTGCCGCAGTGCCCGCAGGATACGGGGGCCTGTTCGCCGAAGTAGCGCAGGATATACCGCCGCAGGCATTCGTCCGTGGTGGCGTAAAAGGTCATCTGGCGCAGGCGGTCGCGGTCCCGTTCGATGAGTGCCTGCCGGGTCTCCGGATCAACCGACGAATCCCCGGCCTCATGGCTGTGCCCGATCAGGAATTCCGCCGTGTGCACATCCTGCCCGCTGTACAGCAGGATGCAGTCCGCGGGTTCGCCGTCCCGCCCGGCGCGGCCTGCTTCCTGATAGTAGCTCTCCATGTTCTTGGGCATGTTGTAGTGGATGACAAAGGATACGTTGGACTTGTCGATCCCCATGCCGAACGCGTTGGTCGCCACCATGATGGGCTTGACGTCATACAGGAAATCTTCCTGATTGCGCTGGCGTTCCTCGGCGGACAGCCCGGCGTGGTAGCGCGTGGCCGGCAGGCCCTTTGCCAGCAGCATGTCGCACACATCGTCCACGGTTTTGCGCGTTGCGCAGTACACGATGCCGCTTTTGCCCGTGCGCGTGGCGAGCAGGCGCAGCAGCGCGTTCGGCTTGGAGGGCGGCCGTTCAACGGCGAAATACAGGTTGGGGCGGTCAAAGCCGGTGGTCAGCGCGAACGGGTCGCGTAGGCCGAGCGCACGCACGATGTCGTCGCGCACGGCCTCGGTTGCGGTAGCGGTGAAAGCCGAAACCAGCGGCCGCGCGGGCAGCGCTGCGAGAAAATCCAGTATTTTCAGGTAACTCGGGCGGAAATCCTGTCCCCATTGGGAAATGCAGTGCGCCTCGTCGACCGTCACCATCGAAACGGGTACGCGCTGCGCAAAGGACAGGAAGGCGGGCGCGGTCAGCCGCTCGGGGGCGACGTAAAGCAGCTTGTAGCCGCCCTGCGCCGCGTAACCCAGCACGTCCCGCATGGACTCGGCGGACATGGCCGAATTGACGCATGCGGCCGGCACGCCGGCTTCGTTCAGCGCGCCGACCTGATCCTTCATCAGCGAGATCAGCGGCGAGATAACGAGCGTCAGCCCGGGCAGCAGCAGCGCGGGCACCTGGTAACAGATGGATTTCCCTGCGCCGGTCGGCATGATGCCGAGCGTGTCCCGGCCGGACAGGATGGACTGCACCAGCTTGTCCTGCCCGGGGCGGAAGCTGTCGTAGCCGAAATACTGTTTTAAAATGTCCTGTGCGGTGGGCATGCGGCGCCTCCTTTGGCAGTTTCGCGGATGGGTTATCAGAGGGAAACAGCAGGGGATGCCGAAACCATGGTTTCGGCATCCCCTGCTTGCGGCAGCCGTTCCGGTCCCAGGAGGGGACGGAGCGGATCAGATCTTGTTGATATCCACCATCTCGCAGTTTTCGATCTTGATATCGCCCTCAAGGCAGCGCAGCAGCGCCGAGGCGGTATCGATCGAAGTCAGGCACGGGATGGCGCGCTCGACCGCGGTGCGGCGGATGTGCACCGAACCGAGCTCGGGGTGACGGCCCTTGACCGAGGTGGCGACGACGTAGTCGATCTTGCCGGACTCGATCAGGTCGATGATATTGGGCGAGGGCTCGTCCACGTTGCGGATCGCGTTGGCCGCGACCATGTGGCGGTTGAGCACGTTCGCCGTGCCGCTGGTGGCATAAATGTCAAAGCCGAGGGCTTCAAACCGCTCGCCGATGCGGATGGCTTCCTGCTTGTCCGAATCGCGCACGGAGATCAGCACCGCGCCCTTCTTCTTCATCTGGAAGCCCGCGCCGGTCAGGCCCTTGAGCAGCGCCTCGCGGAAGGACTGGGACACGCCCAGCACCTCGCCGGTGGACTTCATCTCCGGGCCCAGCTGGGTGTCGAGGTCGCGCAGCTTCTGGAACGAGAACACAGGCACCTTGACCGCGTAGTAATCGCCCTCCGGGTGCAGGCCGGTGCCGCAGCCCATGTCGCGCAGCTTTTCGCCGAACATGCAGCGGGTGGCCAGATCGACCATGGGCACGCCGGTCACCTTGGAGATATAGGGCACCGTACGCGACGAGCGCGGATTGACCTCAATGACGTAAACCTGGTCATTGTACAGCACGAACTGGATATTGACCAGGCCGAGGACAGCGAGGTTTTTGGCCAGCGCCTCGGTGTAGCGGATGATGGTGTCCTTGTGCTTCTGCTCGATGTTGATGGACGGGTAGATGGAGATCGAGTCGCCCGAGTGCACGCCCGCGCGCTCAAAGTGCTCCATGATGCCCGGGATGAGGAT
>DXFS01000059.1 GCA_019114345.1 Candidatus Agathobaculum pullistercoris
TGCGGCGGCTGCCGCCTGACGGTCGGCGGCGAGACCAAGTTCGCCTGTGTCGACGGCCCGGACTTTGACGGCCATCTGGTCGATTTCGACGAGGCCATCAGCCGCAGCAAAATGTACAAGGCGGAGGAAGCAGTCAGCATGGAGCGTCACGCGGACTGCAACCTGATGAAGAAGGGGGAGACTGCAAATGCCTAACATGGATCCGAAAAAGACCCCTGCGGTCGAGCAGGACCCGGTTGTCCGCAGCGGCAACTTCAAGGAAGTCAGCGCGGGCTACACGACCTATGAGATGGCAAGGGGCGAGGCCGAGCGCTGCCTGAACTGCAAGAACATGCCCTGCGTTTTCGGCTGCCCGGTGGGTGTGCAGATCCCGTCCTTTATCCAGAAGATCAAGGAGGGCGACATGGCGGGCGCGCACGCGATTCTCAAGTCCACCAGCAACCTGCCCGCGATCTGCGGTCGTGTGTGCCCGCAGGAAAGCCAGTGTGAGTGCAAATGCGTACGCGGCATCAAGGGCGAGTCAGTCGGCATAGGCCGCCTCGAGCGCTTTGTCGCGGACTGGGGCATGCAGCACGCAGATGAGCTGCCGAAAGCGGAAGCCGTCGCGCTGAACGGCAAAAAGGTCGCCGTGGTCGGCTCCGGACCGGCCGGTCTGACCTGCGCAGGCGACCTTACCAAGCTCGGCTATCAGGTCACGATCTTTGAAGCCCTGCATACCCCGGGCGGCGTGCTGGTATACGGCATCCCGGAGTTCCGTCTGCCCAAGGCGCTTGTGCGGCAGGAGATCGCGACCGTCGAGGCGCTGGGCGTGGAGATCCGCACCAATTCGGTCATCGGCCGCATGGAGACCGTGGACGAGCTGCTCGGGGAATACGACGCGGTATTTGTCGGCTCGGGTGCAGGCCTGCCCAACTTCCAGAAGATTCCGGGCGAGAATTTGAACGGTGTTTACTCGGCCAACGAGTTTTTGACCCGCATCAACCTGATGAAAGCCTATACCTTCCCGGAGGCGGATACGCCGGTGCGCGTGGGCAAACGCGCGGCCGTCATCGGCGGCGGCAACGTGGCCATGGACGCGGCACGCTGCGCCAAGCGTCTGGGCGCGGAGGAAGTTTACATCGTCTACCGCCGCAGTGAAAAGGAAATGCCCGCCCGCGTGGAGGAGGTTCACCACGCTAAAGAGGAGGGTATCATCTTCAAGATGCTGTGCAACCCGGTACAGATTGAGGGCGACGAGAACGGCTGCGTCAAGCGCATGCAGTGCATTGAGATGGAACTGGGCGAGCCGGACGCTTCCGGACGCCGCCGTCCGGTGCCCAAGCCGGGCAGCGAGTTCGAGATCGACGTGGATACCGTGGTCGTTGCCATCGGCAACAGCCCGAACCCGCTCATCAAGAGCACCACGCCGGGGCTCGAAGCCCAGAAATGGGGCGGTATCATCGCGGACGAGGACGGCCGCACCTCCAAGAAGGGCGTTTACGCGGGCGGCGATGCGGTCACCGGCGCGGCGACCGTGATCCTTGCGATGGGCGCAGGCAAAAAAGCGGCCGCCGCGATCCATGCGGATCTGTCCGGAGAAGAATAATCTGAGAGGCCGGATTGCTGCCGACAGTAATCTGGACCAATGCGGCGCCCATATCGAAATAAGGGCGCCGCATTTTACATGACAGCCGGGATGGGAAACAGACTTGACAGGAACGGCCGAAGGGTGGTTTAATATGGCATGAGAAACCACGGAAATGAGGATATGCCCTATGGAACTGACCCATCTGGACGAAAACGGAGCGGCACGTATGGTGGATGTAGGGGACAAGCAGATGACTCGCAGGGCTGCAACAGCGCAGGCTGTTGTGACGATGCAGCCGGATACACTGGAAAAGATCGTGGGCAATAATATGCCCAAGGGGGATGTGTTTGCCTGCGCGCGGATCGCGGGCATCATGGCGGCCAAGCGGACGAGCGAGCTGATCCCGATGTGCCATCCGCTGCCGATCGACAGCGTGGAGGTGGAGCTGGTTCCGCTTCCGCCGGACCGGGTGAAGATCACCAGCACACTGCGCTGCACCTACCGGACTGGCGTTGAGATGGAGGCGCTGACCGCAGCGTCGGTCGCTGCGCTGACTGTTTATGATATGTGTAAGGCGGTCGACCGCGGTATGCGTATCGACGAGGTTATGCTGCTCCATAAGGAAGGCGGGAAATCCGGGGTATACGACCGCCTGAAGTGACAGAAAAACACAGGCTGCCGGACAATTTGCCCGGCAGCCTGTGTTTTTTCATTTATCAGCCGAAGTGCTTCTCATTGTAATCATGCACCGCTTTAAACGCTGCCCAGATGTTCTCCGGGCGGGTGTCGCCGACGATGTTATGGATGGTGTTGAACACATAGCCGCCGCCCTCGAACAGGATGGGCAGGCGCTCGGTCACCTCGGCCGCGACCTCCTCGGGCGTGCCCTGCGGCAGGGTCGCCTGCGTGTCCACGCCGCCGCCCCAGAATACCAGCTTGTCGCCGTACTTGTCCTTGAGCTGCTTGGCGTCCATGCCCGCAGCGGACAGCTGCACCGGGTTGACGATGTCCAGCCCCATCTCGATGAAGTCGTTCAGCAACGGCTCGATCGCGCCGCAGGTGTGCATATAGGTCTTCCAGCTGGTGTTCTTGTGGATCCAGTCGCACACACGGGTGTAATAGGGCTTGTACAGCTGGCGGAACATTTCGTTGGACATGAACGGCGCGTTCTGCGTGCCGAAGTCCGTGCCCGAGATCCAGCAGATCTGGATGTTGTCTCCGCACGCCTGCTTGTAGATCTCGAGGTTCTTGAGCATGAACTCGGTCTGCATCTCGAACACTTCCATCACATATTCCGGATACAGCGCCTGCGCCATGACCCACTCGTCAAACTTGCGGATGCCCTTGGGGTGCTTTTCAAACGGCGCCGGGATCGCGCCCGGGTCGCCGAAGCCCGCGCCCGCGAGGTTGCCGATGACGCAGTAGTCGGTCTCGGTAAACAGGCGCTTGGATTCCTTTTCATAGTACAGCGCGGTCTCATCAGACATGACCGAGAAGAAGTTCTTGAAATCCTCGCGCGGGGTCAGGTTGTCCTCGTCCACCTCGGGCGCGCGGTCGATGATGTCGAAGAAGTAGCCGCCCGCCGGCATGTGGATGGACGGGGGCGCGGTGCGGTCACCCTGCGGGTACATCTCGATGCTGCCGTCCGGCCTCACGTCCCACTCGTTGCCCGCATTGACCATGCACTTGGTGCCGTCCGGCATGGTGAATTCCTTTTTCTTGCCTGTGTATGGCACGCCGAGGCTGTCCCCGGGATGGTTCATGCCGATTACGTCCGACTTCATCACCTGCCGCAGATCCTCGTCTACCACGCCGAGCATCTGCACGATCTCGAACACGTCCAGATCTTTTTCGGGCAGGCCCAGATAATCGCGCAGACGCTTTAAGGCGCACACGCTGATGCCGGTCTGGCCGGTCGCACCGAAATCGATCGGGATCCGGTCGGGCTGCTGGTGGTTGATGGCGGCAAGTACTCTTTCTCTCGATGTCATGCTGGTTCCCTCCGTTTTGCCGGCGCGCAGCACCGGATTGATGATGGCTTCATTATAGCGGCAGCATTCCCGGATTGGAACAGGCTTTCTTGCGCATTATTTGCGATTTTTTGCTGTAGAAGAAAAACGGGATAAGGAAGAACGAGCATATCAGGCGTTGGGATTGCTTTGGGAAAAAAGAAATCCAATCCAATATGGCACCTTTAGTATCCTGTGGCTGAACTTGGCATTGTGATTTTTGCGGCAGGTGGAACAGCCTTGCAACTCAGCAGCAGCGGAGTGCGAAATAGATGGCAGCGGTGCGGCTTTGTTTCACTTGTGGGTTTTACAGGAGTGGAAAATTTTTGTGCAGGTTGTGAAATAAGCAATGCGGAAAAATGCGCAAAATTGCTAATACGGTGGATTTTACAGCAAAAAATCGCAAATCAACAGCAAGAACGGTTATTTCTTTATGTTGGCCAAAAAGTTATGATAAAAGCACAATCAATGTCTGGTTCGGCGGATCAGCCCCCTGAAATGGACAATAAATGTGCTGTATCATACCTGAATAATATGAGTTGGCGATGTGCAGAAGAGAACCGTTATATGGACGGAAAAAACGCAGCACGCTTGCCGGCTCTGTTTATGAGGCAGGCAGCCGGATACCTGTGGGAGCATCAGCCGGAGAAAGACAAAAAGAGAGGAGAAGAAGTATGAAAAAGAGGGCAATTGCAATGCTGCTTGCTGGTGCGTTGTGTGCATCCATGGCTGGCTGCTCGTCCACCGGAGACACTGGCGGTGGAGATACGGCTGCTTCGGGTGAGTCAAAATACCATGTAAGCATCATCCTCAAAACAACGGCGGCCGAATACTGGAAGTTTGTGCAGGCAGGAGCAGAAGCTTATGCGGAAGAGCATCCGGATGAGGTCGCGGTAGAGGTCAAGGGGCCCCCGTCCGAAACCTCTTTCCAGGATCAGCTGAACATGATCCAGACCGATCTAAGCGATGTAAGCTATGACGGCTACATTATTTCGCCTCTGCAGCAGGATATGGTCGCCAATCTGATCCAGGATACCGAGAAACCCGTCATTGCATTGGACACAAATATCGAATCAGACAAGGTAGTCACTTTTGTCGGCACGGGTAACGAGGAAGCCGCAAAACAGGGAGCGATTGCCGCTGTCGGGGCAGCCAAGGAAGCTGGCTGGACTGAAATCCAGTGTATCGAGATTGCAGGTGTGCAGGGTGACAGCACCAATACTGCCCGCATGAACGGCTATAAGGCTGGTATCGAGGAAGCGGGCGGCGACTTCCTGGAAGACGAAGTGCAGTACGCGGAAGCAACTGCAACCCGCGCAGTGGACGCGATGAATGGTATTATTTCCCGTTATCCGGACGGCATTGCAATCATCTGCGCCAATAACGATGATATGGCGATTGCAGCGGCAAAAGCTGCCCGCGATTCGGGAAATCAGGCGTACGCGAATACGATTTTCCTCGGCTTTAACGGTGACCGCGCAGCCTGCGAGGCGATCCTCGCCGATGAGCTGACTATGTCGATCGCGCAGATGGCGTATGAGATGGGTTATAAGTCTGTTGAGGCGATGGTTCAGACACTGGATGGCGAACAGGTAGAGCCCAACATTGACTCCGGCTCGGAAGTCATTACAATCGATAATGCACAGGAGCGCCTGGACACGCTTGACGAGCAGCTGGGCAGCTGAGGCACAATATCAGATAAATATGCCGCTGTGTTGCGTGTATACCGATCTCCAGCATGCAGGGCAGGCCGAAAGGAATAACATAGTTTGCTTGTGAGGTGTTCTCTCTCCTGCGTCTGCGAGTAGGTAATTGTTTGCCTGGCTTGCTGCCGGTATGCCGGCACAGCCGGACGGGTCAATGCAAAAAAGCACCTCTTGCCATTTTGGGCAAGAGGTGCTTTTATTCGACAGAGAACCGTTATAACGGATAGATTGACGGGAATGATGCTTATTTTTACAGAACCTGCTTGTCCCGCAAGCGGCAGGCCGCTGCAACCTCGTCGGGGAGTCCATCGTCCGACACAATGCCGTCGATATCTTCGAGCGAAGCAAAGGTGAATGTGCTTGTCAAGCCGACCTTTCCGGCATCCATCAGCACATAGCTGTGTTCCGCCTGCGCGATGACCGCGCGCTTGAGCTGTGCTTCCTCCTCCATGCCGCAGGAGAAACCGCTTTTTTCTGCGTAGCTTGTGGTGCCGATCAACGCAAGATCGAAGTTCACCTGCCCGATGAACTGCATGGGATGAACGCCGTACAGGCTTTGGCTGTACCGGTTGAGAAAACCGCCGGGCAAAAATACCCGCGCTTTGGTCAGCCTGAGCAGCTCGCCGGCACAGGACAGGCTGCCCGTAAATATTTGATAGCGTTCGTCCGGAATCAGACGGGCAAGCGCGGTCGCAGTACTGCCGGAGTCCAGATAGATGGTCATATCCGGCCGCAGCAGGTCAAGCGCCTTACGCGCGATCTGTGCCTTTTCAGGCGCAGCGCGCAGGCTGCGGCGCAGCAGGAAGTCGTCCGTACCGACGACGACCTCGACTGACTTAGCCCCCCCGTGTACGCGTACCAGACGGCGCTCCTCGTCGAGCGCCTTGAGGTCGATGCGCAGGGTCATTTCGGACACCTCCGGGAACGCCGCCTTGAGCTGGGCAAAGCTCACCGTGCCCAGCCGGTTGACAAATTCCACGATCTTCTGGCGGCGTTCCTGCATGAAGGTATCTTCCTCTCTCTTCTTTGTTGATGGATGAATTATTCGGTTTCCACCCAGTTTGCGAGCAGATATTCCTCTGCCTCCGGGCACCACAGGCCGTTGTGCGCATCCACAATATCGGCCAGTGCAGTAAAGCGTGCGTCTTCCGCACCCTTGGCGCGGAAATCCGCGATCGCAGTCAGCGGCATGGTGATGTGGGTGTAGATCAGCTTTTTGCCGCCCGGGATCTTGGGCAGGTTGAGCGTGGTTTCCGCTGCGGCATCCAGGCCGCCGATGTGGGTGACCATGACCGACGGGTCGATGCGGCCCGCAGCGGTCAGTTCGAGCGACTCGATCATATCAGCCGTGTTGCCGCCGGTCGTGCCGATGACATGGGTGGAGTTGTAGTGTACGTCGTAGAAATTCAGCTTGGCGGAGAACTTCGGGTCGGTCGGGCCGGCGAAGAAATTCAGGCAACCGTCGCGGCCGAGCACGTCGCTCGACAGTTCAACGACCTGCGCCACCGGCGCATAGCAGAACACATCATCAAAGCCGGTGCCGCCGGTCAGGGCGCGCAGTTCGGCGGCCGGATCTGCCATGTCCGCGGTGTTGACAAAGTGCAGCTCAATGCCGTCCTTGGCTGCCTCCTCGACCGGGAACAGCTGCGCAGCACGCGCAAGGCGCTCAGCGTTGATATCGGTCACGACCACGAGCGAGGGGCGCACGTCGCGGTGCAGCGCATAGGTCAGCGCGCCGAGGCCCATCGGGCCTGCTGCGGCGAGCAGCGCGAGCTTGCCGCCTTTGCGGATGCCCATTTCGTGCTCATACACGCCCATGCGGGTGTGGAAGCAGGCGTTGAACGCGCCGATGCTGCAGCTCATCGGCTCAGCGAGGGATGCTTCGTAATACGCCTTGCCCTTGTATTCGAGCAGGCAGCCCAGCTCCATGACCTCAGCCGGGATGATGCAGTAGGTCGCGTCGCCGCCGAAGAATTCATACGAGTAGCCGGGCGACCACATGGTGCCCTTGTAGTTGAGCGCGGGCTGCAGGGTGAACTTCATGCCGGGCTTGAACTTGTCCGCATGCTTTGCGCCGACCTTGACAATATCGCCCGCAAACTCATGGCCCATGATGGCCGGGTGGTCGGCGATGTCCTCGTGGACACGCTTGTGCTTGGTGCCGAGGATCGCGCACTTGTAGGTAGACATGCAGATGCTGTCGGACACGACCTTGACCAGAATCTCATCGTCTTTGATCTCGGGCAGTTCGAATTCGTCCAGACGAAGGTCGTTGGCTGCATGCAGACGGACGGCTTTTGCTTTCATAATAAAACGCTCCTTCTTATCGCGCAATATGTGGATGGCCGTGATTCCGGCCGTTAAATCTGATGGAATACAACGCGCGGCAGCAGCTCATCAACTGCGCTGCGCTCTGCGGCCTGCGAACCACTGCACATGACGTTGGCTGCGCTCGTAGCGACCGCCAGACGGACGGTTTCCTCTTCGCTCATGCCCTGTTCGGCGGCATAGGCGAGTGCGGCGACCATGCTGTCGCCCGCGCCGACCGTGCTGCCGACAGGCACCTTGAGGCCCTCAGCGCGGTACGCTCCATCCTTGCTGACAAACAGCGCTCCGTCTCCGCCCATAGACACGACCACGCGTTCCACGCCGCCCGCAATTATCTCGCGCGCTGCGGCGAGCAGGTCGTCCGCGGTCTCGAGCGTACGTCCGGTCAGGCGGGACAGCTCGTGGTTGTTGGGCTTGGCCAGATAGGGCTTTGCCGCAAGGCCGTGCGAAAGAGGCTCGCCGTCCGCGTCCAGGAACACGCGCGCTCCCGCTTCGCGGCAGGCGGCCGTCCAGACACCATAGGTGTCTGCCGATGCGCCCTTCGGCAGGCTGCCGGACAACACCACAATGTCGCCAGACCGGATGGACTGCGTGAGCGCCGCAAGCATGCCGTCCAGCGTTTCCTGCGTGACCGTCAGGCCGGGTTCGTTTAAGTCGGTGTTGGTATGCCTTACCGGGTCGATGACCTTGAGGTTCGTACGGGTCTCGCCCTCGACGAAGGTGAACTTGCAGGCGATGCCAAGCGCGTCCATCGCGTCCGCAATGCGGCGGCCGGTCGCGCCGCCGAGCAGGCCGACCGCCGTGCTGGCGCCGCCCAGCTTGGCGATCACCTTGGAGACGTTCAGACCCTTGCCGCCCGGATCGGTGCGCATTTTGGTGATGCGGCCCACCGCATCGATGGAAAAGTCCGGGATCTCCACGGTTTTATCCAGTGCGGGATTAAGTGTTACTGTGATGATCACAACATTACCTCCTGCTGGTGCGGCGGACTGCGCCCACCGCTGATATTCAAAACGAAAGCCTGTAATTATAATAACAACAATTAACTTTGATTTCAACTGTTGAAACAACAATTTTTTGCTTTTGTTTTTATCCAAAATATACAAAACCGCCGGAAGTGATTTCCGACGGGTCTGCAATGATAAATGTATGGTTTTTCATTCTCCGGCCAGCTCACGGCGGAACCGCAGGCTGAGGTCTGTTTCCAAAAGCCGGACTGCCTGGTCGCGCTCTCCGGCGCGCAGGCTCTCGATCAGCGCCGGGCGGTCGATCAGCACGGCGCTGACCTCCTGCATGACGCGCTGCCAGACCGGTTCCGGACGGTCCGGCGCAAGCATGACCACCGCGCCGAGGATTTCGCGCCCGTTCTCTGTGACCGGATAGGGCAGGCGGAGGTAGCCCAAACAGCAGCTGTCTACCGCGCTGGTCTTGCAGTGAAGCAGGTGCGCGCGCAGGGGCGGGATATAGGTATCGCCCAGCGCCTCGCGCCGCGCGAGCGCGGTCTCGATCTCACGCAGCTGCTGCGGGGATCGGGAAAACAGCCGTGCGGCTGCATGGAGCACTTCCCCCCGCGTGCGGGGCGCCGGGATATCATCGATTGCCATCGTGTCCAGCAGCCCGACCAGGCAGGCGCTGAGCGCGTCTGCATAGCGCAGGTCGGCGGGCTGCGGCATGGGCTGCACTGCGGCGGATGCCTGTTCGCGGAAGGTCTCGGCCGCGCTTTGCAGCAGAATACGGTCTTTTTCCTGCAAGACCGCACTGACTACCACATGTGGGAAGTCTGCAGACAGCGGTACAGTGGAAATAATCAGCCCAATGCCTTCTCCGCGCAAGGCATCTGTGTCCAGTCCGCGCAGCGGACACATGCGTTCGACCGCAATATCCGGAAACTCCCGGTCAAGCTGACTGGTCAGAAAGCGGCTGGTCGCCATGCCCATCGGGCATACGACTACCGCACGCAGGCGGCGGCGCGTCTGCGCGCATTTTTCAAGCACCGCGCCAAAGTGCATGGCGAGGAAGCCGGCTTCTTCATCCGGGATCGGCGGTATCCGGAGCGTATGCGATGTTTGGTCACACACGCGGCGTACCGCCGCCCAGAGTTCGGCATATTGGGTGCGCACGGCTTCAAGCTGCGGATTTTCGATGCGTTCTCCGCGTTCCATACGAAGCAGCATGGGGCGCAGATGGGCGCACAGATCGGTGCGGAAAGTGGAAAAACCGGTCAGTTCCACGCCGGTTTCCCGTTCCATCCCGCGGATGAGCAAAGCGGCGAGCTGGCTGATGCGCAGCTCTTCCGGATCGTCCCAGTCCTGCTCTCCCAACGCCGCGTGCAGGTAGTGGTCGAGATAGGCAGCTTCGCCTGCGGGCAGGCGCATACCCAGCGCTCCTTCGAGCGAGATCTGCAGTGCGGCAGCATCGCGCCCGGCTTTTCCGCGCGGGCCATCGGCTTTCAGGCGGCCGCTGCGTATCTGCCCCGCAAGCAGGGTCAGATGCAGTACAAGCGAGATAAAAGCGCTGTCGCTGAATACAAACCGCCCGCTGCGCTCAAATCCCTGCAGCACGCGGGCAATCGCCTGCATATCTTTCCGGTCAAGCAGGCCGAGCGTCGAACCATCCGGCTGGCTTTCAATGAACTGTCCCCAATCCAGCTGGGTCAGCTGTGGGCGCAGGCGGATCCCCATGGCACGGCGCAGGTTTTCCGGCGGGCCTTCCAGCCAGACGCCCACGCCTGTGCGCCGTTTGACTGTTACCCCGCGTGCGAGCAGCCATTCGCCGGCCGCATTCAGGTCGTTTGCAAGTGTGTGCTCGGAGATGTCCAGCTTTTCCGCCAGCCACTGGGTCTTGACTGGCTCGCCCGCCGCAAACAGCAGGGCAAGCAAGCGGTCGATGCGCTCGTTTTTGGACAGTACTGTGCTGCTGCCATCCAGAAGTGTGCGCAGGACAGCACGGCGCTCCTCGTCTTCATCCAGCCGCACGCCTTGTCCCGGGCTGCGGACAAAGCGGAATCCTGCCGCTTCAAGCCATTTTTCCATGCCGGGCATTTCGCGCATGACCGTGCGGCGGCTTACGCCGATGCTTTCCCCCAAGGCTGCCGCCGTCAGCCACACCGGAGGCAGGTCGGCCAGTTTGCGGATCAGCCTTCGCCCGTTATCGGTCAATATGGGTAAACGGTTTTGCCGCTCCACCGCATACCCTCCTTTCATCCCTTTTTCCCCACAAGTTAAAACTATTATAGCACAGTGGAACGGAAAAAGATATATGAACCTGTTCCAGTGAAGCTGCGGCAAATTTGCCCATCAGGGATGGTGCCAAATCTGCTACAGGAAAGCGGATAAGGCAGAAACGATTGGACAAATAGATCAAATGCAGCGGTAGAAAATTGGCGGATTTGGATAAAGCGCCGCGGGTTGGCACTGAACCGGCGGGACAATGATGCCATAACTATTGCTTGCCCGCACGGGGGAGCAGACTATACAATAAAGACACAAAACGAAAGCCACGGCGCTTGTGAAAGCCTGAAACAAGCCGCTAACCACGAAGAGAGAAAGAAAAAAGGAGTTGCTGTTCGTATGAAAAATGCGATTGCCAGATTTGGCAAATTCCTCAGCGCCATGGTCATGCCGAATATCGGCGCTTTTATCGCCTGGGGCTTTATCACGGCTCTGTTTATCGACACCGGCTGGATCCCGAATGCGGATCTGGCATCCATCCAGCCGTTTATGCTCACCTTCCTGCTGCCTGTGCTGATCGCGGCGCAGGGCGACAAGATGGTCGGCGGCGACCGTGGACGCGTCATGGGTGCAATCGCAGTCATGGGCTGCATCGCGGGCGTTAACGGAACGGAAGGCCAGCCGATGCTGATGGGCGCGATGATCATGGGCCCGCTCGCGGGCTGGGTCATCAAAAAGTTTGACCAGGCCATGGAGGGCCGTATGCCGGCCGGCTTTGAAATGCTGATCAACAATTTCTCGGTCGGCATTTTCGGCATGGTCCTTGCCATCATTGGCTATTATGCGATCGGCCCGATCATGAGCGCGATCCTGAGCGTGCTGTCCGCCGGCGTTGCGTTCCTGGTGAACCACAGCCTGCTGCCGCTGGTTTCCGTGTTCCTCGAGCCGGCCAAGGTATTGTTCCTCAATAATGCGATCAACCACGGCGTGTTCACGCCGATCGGCGCGGAGCAGGTCGCTGAGGCGGGCAAGTCGATCATGTACATGCTCGAGACAAACCCCGGCCCCGGCCTGGGCGTGCTGCTGGCCTACATGTTCTTCTCCAAGGACCGCACGACCCGCGGTTCGGCACCCGGCGCGATCATCATCCATTTCTTCGGCGGCATCCATGAGATCTATTTCCCGTACATCCTGATGAACCCGGTTGTCATCATTGCGCCGATCGTCGGCAACGCCTGCGCGATCCTGTTTTTCTCCATCATGAACGCCGGTCTGAACGGCCCGGCGGCACCCGGCTCGATCATCGCATTTATCATGATGTCCCCGCGCGACAGTATCATCGTGAGCATCATCGGCGTGGTGATTGCGGCAGCAGTATCGTTCGTGATCGCGTCGCCCATCGTCAAGATGGCAGGCGCCAAAAACCTTGAGGACGCACAGGGCAAGATGCAGCAGATGAAGGCCGAGGCCAAGGGCACGGCAGTGCCTGCAGCAAGCGCTCCGGTAGCGGACGGCGGCGCGGTCAAGAAGGTCATCTTCGCGTGCGACGCGGGCATGGGCTCATCCGCCATGGGCGCGACCAAGTTCCGCAACCGCATCAAGGCCGAGCGGCCCGACCTGATCGTCACCAACACCAGCGTAGACAACATCCCGGCGGATGCGGACGTTGTTGTCTGCCAGCAGGTGCTGGCTGACCGGGCACGTGCCAGTGCGCCGCAGGCGCATCTGGTTGCGATCGGCAACTTCCTGGCTGACCCCGGACTGGATGAGCTGTACCACTCGCTGACCGCACAGAAGCCCGCGGACGCACCGCAGGCTGCCGCGGATGAGCCTGCTGCTGCAGAGGAGAAAAAGCGTACTACGATCAATGCGGACTGCATCAAGCTCGGTCTTCAGCCAGTCTCCAAGGAGAAGGCAATCCGTGCGGCCGGACGTCTGCTGGTCGAGCAGGGATGTGTGGATGAGTCTTATATTGATGCGATGCTGGAGCGCGAGAAGCTGGTTACTACTTATATGGGAATGGGCATTGCCATCCCGCACGGCACGACCGAGCAGAAGGCGCGTGTCAAGAAGTCCGGCATCGTTATGCTGCAGTACCCCGAAGGAGTGGACTTTGGGGAGGAAAAGGCGCAGCTGGTGTTCGGTATCGCCGGTGTAGGCGACGAGCACCTCGACCTGCTGAGCAATATCTGCACGGCGCTCGAGGACGAGGAGGTTCTGAACAACCTCAAGACCACAAAGGATGTATCCTATGTGCTCAAGTGCTTGGAATTCCATGACTGAGACAGATTGAAGAAAAGGTGAAAAGAGGCCCAGGGTCCGGACAATCGTTCGGACCCTGGGCCTTTCGTGCAGGAAAACAGGGGATTATTCCTGAATATCATTTTCAAAGCGGCCGATCTTATCAGCCTTGCCGATCACGGCAACGATATCGCCGGCCTGGAAGCGGAATTCCGGCGAGAAGTCTACCTTGGTCTGGTGGTCGCGCTCGATGGCGATGATGTTGATGCCGTACCTGCGGCGAACATCAGACTCGATCACGTTTTTGCCTTCCAGGAAACCGCCGACCTGGATGCGGCGGACCTCTACCTGATCGTCAAGGGAGATATAGTCCAGCAGATTGCCCGAGATCATGCGCTTGCCAATGCGCACCGCCATATCGGATTCAGGATATACAACCGACGCGCCCAGATGCTTGAGCACTTCGCCGTGCTCCCGGCTGTTTGCTTTGGAAATGACGTGCGGCACGCCCATTTTAATGACCATCATCGTGGTGAGAACACTCACATCCACCTTTTCGCCGATGCAGATGGTTACCGTCTGGCAGTTTTGGATACCGGTTTCCTCCAGTGATTCCTCGCTGAGCGTTTCAATAACAAAAGCGAAATCAGTATACTTGCGCACGGCCTTGACTTTGGCCTCATCCTTGTCCACTGCAATGACTTCCTTGCCGGCCTCTGCAAGCGTCTGCACCAACGCGGTGCCGAACCGTCCCAGTCCGATAACACCGAACGATGTGGGGAAATGTTGCTTTTTCATAGCGGTTACCTCATCCAATCATAATCTGTTCTTCTGTATAATGCGCGCTCGGATCCGGACGGTTGATCCAGATCGAGAGCAGTGTAAATGCTCCCAGCCTGCCGGTGTACATGGTTAAAATAATGATCAGTTTGCTCAGCACACCCAGATCAGGCGTGATGCCGGTCGAGAGCCCAACCGTACCGAAAGCGGAAACAACCTCAAACACAAGCTGGATAAAATCATACTCCGGCTCAAGAATGCACAGCAGGAAAGTGCCGATGCATACAACGAGTACGGACAGCAGTGCAATCACAGAAGATTTGCGCAGCACTTCGTCCGGCAGGGTGCGGTGGAACGCGCCTGCGCGCCGCTTGGAGATCACGGTCCGGACCTCCTGCATCAGGGCAAAAAAGGTAGTGGTCTTGATACCGCCGCCGGTCGAACCGGGGGAAGCGCCGATGAACATCAGGATAATCAGCACAAACAGTCCGGCGTTTGTAAACGACCCGATCGAATAGGTGGAAAATCCCGCAGTTCGCGCAGACACACTGTGAAAAAATGCGCCCAGCCAACTGATCTCCTCCGTTGCTTTGAGCAGAAGCGTACCGATCAAAAGCAGGACTCCGGTCGTTGTCAGAACGACCTTGGAGTGAAGGGTCAGTTTGCGGAACGAACGGCAGCGGTTGATATCCAGAATAACAAGAAAGCCCAGACCGCCAAAGATGATCAGACCGCAGGTGGTCAGGTTGAGCAGGATGTCGGTCTGGTAGGGGATCAGGTTGCGCAGGCCGCCCAGAATATCAAAGCCCGAATTGTTGAATGCGGCAATGGAGTGGAAAATACTGATCCAGAGCGCCTGACCGAACGGGTAATCCTGTGCGAACGAGATAAAGCTGAGCACAACACCCGCTCCTTCAAAGCACAGCGTCATGATCAAAATGGCTTTGACCAGCCGGACCATACCGCTGAACCCGTCCACATTGAGCGCTTCCTTGACCAGAAGGCGGCTTTTGATGCTGACGCGGCCGCCCGCGGCGAGGATGAGGCCCACGCCAACCGAAGACACGCCCAGACCGCCCACCTGGATCAGCCCGGCCACCACGGCCTGACCAAAGGCGGTGAAATGATCGGCCGTGTCGATCGCGATCAAACCGGTAACGCAGACTGCACTGGTCGAGGTGAACAGCGCGTCGATCGGGGTTACTTCCGCGCCGGGCCGGATTGAGGCGGGCAGAAGAAGCAGCCCGGCACCGATCAGGATGACGAGCGCGAAACCCAATGCGATCAGCCGCCCGGGCGGCTGCCGCTCGATAAAGTTGTCGAAGTGTGACATGATGATGCTGGAAACAGACGCCGCAAGGCGGAAGCCTGTTTCCGACCTCCTTTGTATGCTGCCGCCTGACGGCAGATGTATTGATGCAGGAACCGAATAAGGAAAATGCGCAACTGTCCTCCTGTATGGCAGGGCATCACGCACACGGCGCAGAGATTTGATACCGGTTCTCTAAACAGAATATACCATAGCATCAAAGTATGCGGCAGTCAATAGCGTTTTTTGAATTAAAACGTTAATGATGCGTTAATGAATGCGGAGATGAGGTTAAAAAAGCATAAATCAGTTGGAATAGGATCAAATATTGTAAACTTCATCTGATTTGGACTGCCCGCAGGATGGCAGCTTGACAAGGGTTTTGTTCTGGAGTATAATACATTTGGTCTGATATCGGACTTAATGCGATGTGGGATGGAAAGACACGAGCATGCTATTGTCGAGGGAGGAAAGTTTATGCCGCAGATTATCACAGTCAGCCGGGAGTTTGGCAGCGGCGGCAGGGAATTGGGCAAACGCCTGTCCGACCTTCTGGGATTTGCCTACTATGACCGGGAGATTTTGGAAGAACTGGCCCGTCAGACCGGGACAAGCGAACAGTATGCGGAAAAACTGCTTGGGCGGGGGATGCCTGCGGGATTTTCGCTGCATTTCGGGCGGAGCTTTACCAGCTATTCGCCGGTCACGCAGCAAGCGGTCAAACTGTTGGTGGCAGAGCGCAGGATCATCCGCGCTCTGGCTGAACAGGGCGACTGCATCATTGTGGGCCGCGGCGCGAACGCAGTGCTCGCAGATTTCCGCCCGTTCAGCCTGTTCGTTTACGCGGACATGCCTGCAAAGCTGGCGCGCTGCCGCGCACGCGCCTCGGAGGGCGAGCATCTGACCGACCGGGAGCTGGAAAAGCGCATCCGGCAGGTGGATATGGCGCGCGCCGGCGTGCATGGGATGGTGTCCGGCCTGCACTGGGGCGACAAGGCTGGATACCATCTGTGTATTAATACCAGTGGTATGGAAATAAAATGTGCAGCCCCGCATGTGGCAGCGTATGCCACGCAGTGGCTGCGCGGGCAAGGCTGATATACCTGCCTTGCAGTAACCTGAAAGAGAGGATAGGTTTTTATGAACTCGGCGACCTTGTTTTCCAGGACCGCCCCGATCAAGCTTTTTTTTATCGCCTCAATTCCCGGGGCAATCAGTATGCTGGCCTCAGCATTGTATCAGACGATTGACGGTGTATTTGTCGGCCAGTATCTGGGCGCTACCGCCTTTGCGGCAATCAATCTGGCGATGCCGTTTGTAATTATTAACTTTTCGCTGGCCGACCTGATCGGCTTTGGCTCGTCGGTGCCGATCGCGATCAACTTGGGGCGCGGGGAGGAACGTGAGGCCAGCAATATTTTCACCTGCGCCTGTCTGATGATCGTTGGGACAGGCGTTGCGATTGGTGCATTTTTATATGCGGCCGCGCCGCTGCTTATCCAGCTGATGGGTGCGGAAGGTGAATTTGCGTCGCTCGCCGTGCAGTATATCCGGGTGTATGCGATCGGATCGCCCGTGACCACGATCGTGTTTGCCATGGACAATTTCCTGCGCATCTGCGGGTATATCCGGGGCAGCATGCTGCTCAATATCCTGATGAGCGTGCTGAGTGCGGCATTGGAATTCCTGTTCCTCGGCGTGCTCGGCTGGGGGATCTGGGCGGCGGCGCTGGCCACCTGTACAGGCATGGTGGTTTGTGCATTGCTGGCGCTGATCCCGTTTTTCCGGGGCCGGGCGCTGCTTCATTTCCGCCGGCCGCAGTTCCGCGCCGCAACGGTACGGCAGATCGTGGCCTGCGGCAGTCCCAATTTTCTAAACAACATCGCGGGACGCATCACGTCCATCCTGCTCAACTTTATCTTGGTGCGGCTGGGCGGCGAGACCGCGGTCTCGGTCTACGGCGTTCTGATGTATGCGGACGGTTTCATCCAGCCGCTGCTCTACGGCATGTGCGACTCGCTCCAGCCCGCAGTAGGTTATAACTGGGGCGCCGGCAAGTTTTCCCGTGTGCGTGCGATCGAAAAATGCTGCTTTGCGGCAAGCGCTGTAGTATCGCTGCTGGCGGCAGCGGTGATTGTGCTGTTTCCGGCACCGATCACCAGCCTGTTCATGCCGGAGGCGCAGGGCGCGGTCCTGACGATGTCGGTTGGCGCGCTGCAGCTGTTCAGCATCACCTACGTCACGCGCTGGTTTTCGTTTGCCACCCAAAGCTATATGCTCGCTATCGAAAAACCGTTTTCCGCATCGCTGATTTCGGTTTCGACGGCGCTCGTGTTCCCGGCGCTGCTGGTAGCTGCGCTCTGGCCGCTTGGTCTGACCGGCATTTGGCTGAATTTTGCAGGTACTGCATTGCTCGCAGCCGCGCTTTCCGCAGCCGTGCTGGTAAAGCAGCGGCGGGAACTGTATCAGTCTGACCGGTAAATAAAAATAAAAAGGCTGCCTCAGGCAGCCTTTTTAATATTCAGATACAAAAAAGAGGGATTATTCTTCGCCGAACAGCGGGGTGGAGAAGTATCGTTCTGCAGTGTCCGGCAGCACAGTGACGACCGTCTTGCCGGGGCCGAGCTTTTTCGCCAGCTGGATCGCAGCGGCGACGTTCGTGCCGCTCGAAATGCCGCACATCAGGCCCTCAAGCCGCGCCAGATCCTTGGAGGTCCGTATCGCCTCGTCATCGGTGACGACGTACAGATGGTTATAAATATCCTTGTTCAGGTTTTTCGGGATGATGCCGTCGCCGATGCCCATCTGCAGATGGGTGCCGATCGAGCCGCCTGACAGGATGGCAGCATTTTCCGGCTCGACCGCCCAGATCTCGATCTGCGGGTTCTGCGCCTTGAGCACCTCGCCAATGCCGCTGATCGTACCGCCCGTGCCGAAGCCCGAACAGAAGCCGTCGATCGGGCCGCCGACCTGCTCAAGGATCTCGGTGGCCGTGTGGTGGCGGTGCACTGCGGGATTGGCTGGGTTGTCGAACTGGCCGGGGACAAAGACATTGGGGTCGTTTGCCGCCATTTCGTCCGCAATGCGCTGGCATTCGGCGATGCAGTCGCCGATGTTGCCAGCGTCATGCACCAGGATAACCTCCGCGCCATAGTGCTGCACCAGCTTGCGGCGCTCCTCGGAAACCGAGTCCGGCATGATGATCTTGACCGTGTAGCCTTTGACAGCACCGCACAGCGCAAGGCCGATGCCCTGGTTGCCGCTGGTCGGCTCAACAATAATGGTATCCGGATGCAGCAGGCCGCGGCGCTCTGCGTCCTCGAGCATATTGAGCGCGGTGCGCGTCTTGATCGAGCCGCCGACATTGAGCCCTTCAAACTTGACCAGTACGTCGGCGCAATCCGCCGGGACCATACGGTTCAGACGGACCATCGGCGTATGGCCGACCGCTTCCAGGATATTGCTGTATACCATGAAATATCTTCCTCTCAAACGTGTCTATTTTACATTATAACACAACTTGTTGCATAAGCATAGAACGGATTGACCAAATCGTATCAATCTGCGCGCCTTTTTTTGGAGTTTATGCAGGAAGGGGATGTGATGTGATGCAGAGCAGGCAGACAGCAGACGAAAGAAAGCATCTGCGGACGGAGCGAGGCCGCGCGCAGATCCGATACATTGTGATCCACGGCGCGGCAGACGGCCGGCTGGCGGCAGGCACCTCAGTGCATTACATCGTTTTGGGAGACCGAACACAGCAGCAGATGCGGGAACAGGAAACCGCATGGCACTGCGGCACGCGTGGGGTTTATTATCATCCATACTGCCGCAACGGAAACAGCATCGGTGTGGCGCTGTGCAGCCGGGTGCGGGGCGGACGGGAGACTTTCATGCCGGACACCGTGTACCATGCACAGGCACTGGTGCGCATGCTGATGGAGCGGTACGGCATCCCGGCAGAAAATGTGCTGCGGCACTATGATGTGACGCACAGGACCTGTCCGGTACCGTTTGTGGAGCACGCCGCGTCGTGGACGGCGTTTTGCGTCGGGCTGGCCGGGACAAAAGCAAAAGCCGGAAGCGGTTAGCTTCCGGCGGTATGATCGGATTTCGCAAACAGGCCGAATACGGCAAACAGCAGCGGCGGGAGCAGCGGGAGCAGATACGAGGCAGCGCCCGGCGGCGCCAAGCCCAGCCGCACAGTCACCAGCGATACAGGGGTGCTGAAATAGGAAAACGGCCAGAGCGTGAAAATATATGTGACGTATGGGGTTATGCCCTGCATAGCGAGCAACGCTTCGAGCCCATCGGCCAGCAGGATGATTGCGTCCAGCAGCAGGGCGGACAGCAGGAGCGTTTTGCAGGACAGCCCGCGCATGAAAAACCATCCTGCAGATACAAACAGCAGCAGCGGCAGCGCAAGCGCATAAAAATCGCTGAATACGAATGAATCCGCTCCCAAAAGCAGGGCGATCACCAGCTGGAAAGCGGCGGTTGCGAAGCCGCATGCAAAGGTGCATCCCGGCCCGCGCAGCAGAGGCTTTTTGAAAAATGCCATCGTATCCCACCTTTCTGCACCCAGTATAGCATGGGAGCAGGCGGGGCACAAGGTGCGCCGCGTTATTTTGCCAGCTCGTACATGGCCGCCGCGATGATCTCCGCGTTTTGCAGCAGGCGTTCGACCAGCATATATTCATCCGGCTGGTGCTCGCGCACCTCGTCGCCCGGGAAGATCGGGCCGAACGCGACAAGGTTCGGCATGGACTTGGCATAGGTCCCGCCGCCGATCGACTTGGGCACGGCCTTTTCTCCAGTCGCAGCTTCATACACGGCGCACAGCTTGCGGATCAGCTCGCTTTCGGGCGGGAGGTAGAGCGCCGCGTCGTGGTGCATGCCGGTTTCGGCAAAGCCGCCGAGTGTGAATGCGCGCGTCATGCGGGGGTAGACCTCGTCATAGGTTTTGGTGACCGGGTAGCGGATAGAGAAAGTGAGCGACAGGGTTTCGTCCGCAAAGGCGGCGGTGCCGAGATTGACCGTCAGCTCGCCCGAGACCTCGTCCCGCATGGCAAGGCCGAGCGACTCGCCCCGCGTCTCCATGCCGATGCGTCCGGCGAGAAAGGCCATGCACTCAGCCAGTTCGCCCTCGAGCGGGAGCTGCGCCAGCGCCAGCGCCAGCCGCCCGAGGGCGTTTTCACCCTGCTCGGGGGTGGAGCCGTGCGCAGAAACGCCCTGCGCCTCCACACGGATGCCGCCCTTGATGGGCGTTACCGTGATCTTTTCTCCCGTGATGCGGCCCGCCGCATCCGCAGGGCACTGCAGCTCTGCTACTGCATAAGCCGGAACCACGTTGGATGCCGTGCCGCCTTCAAGGCGCGTCAGCCGGTAGACGCCGGTCTGGTGCAGGCGGCGGGCAAAGGTGCCGTTCAGGATGCCTTTTTCGCCGTTGATGACCGGATATTCGCCGTCCGGCGTGAAGCCCATGACCGGCTTTTCGCCGCCGTGTTCACGGTACCACGCCATATCCCCGCAGCCAGTCTCCTCGTTCGTGCCGAACAGGATACGGATGCGCCGCGCAGGTATAAATCCCGCGGCCTTAAGCGCGGCCAGCGCGTAGATTGCGGCAACTACCGGGCCTTTGTCATCCATTGCGCCGCGGCCGTAGATACGGCCGTTTTTGACCTCGCCGGAAAACGGTTCCGCTTCGCTCCAGCCGTCGCCCGCGGGTACGACGTCCAGATGGCCGAGGACGGCGATCATCTCTTCGCCCTCGCCATATTCGCACCAGCCGATCCGGTGATCCATATTGCCGGTGCGGAAGCCTAGCCTTTCACACAGCGCGAGCGTTTCCCGCAGGCACCGCGCGACCTCGCGGCCGTACGGAGCACCGTCCTCGGGCGTACCCTCGACGCTCGGGATGCGGATGAGCGCGGCGAGGCTTTCGATGAGTTCGTCCGCATGAGCGCGGAGATAGGGTTTGCAGTCCATTGTAAATCCTCCTTAATCGGTTGCTGTATTATGCTCTATATCACTGTTTTCGCTACAGTGCAGTACAAAATGGTTTTTGCGAAAAGAGATCAGCCCGTCCCGCTGCATTTTGCCCAGCTCGGCCGATAATGCGCTGCGGTCGGCATTCAGGTAATCCGCCAGCTGCTGCCGGTCGAACGGGATGTCGAACGCATCGCTGCCGCACTGCACCGCCTGCGCGGACAGGTAGGACAGCAGCCGCCCGCGCAGCGATTTGGGCGACGTGTGGAATATTTTGCGCGTCAGGGTCAGGTTTTTGCGCACAGTCACGTCCAGCAGGTTTCGGAGAAGGACGGCATGGGCGGCGCCCTGCGCCGGGGCGAGCAGCCTCTCTGCGGGCAGGAACAGCACTTCGCTCGGCTCTGCTGCGACCGCGCTGACCATCATTGGCGTGCCGGGTATACAGGCGTAGGTCTCTGCAAATACTGCGCCCGGCGGGATGCGGTCCAGAATGGTGCGGTTGCCCCAGGCGTCGCCGCGCTCGATGGTTACGCTGCCGGACAGCACCACGCACAGCGCATGCGCCATATCCCCCATGTGGTAGATCGGCTGGCCCTTGGCATAGTGCTTTTGAAAGGCGTGCAGCGTGTCCAGCAGAGTGGGCAGCTGTTTTGGTGGGATGCCGTGGAGCAGGCGGCAGCCCGACAGGTTTGAAAGGTCCATATTTCCTCCTGGTTTGTTGTTATAACAACGTACAGTCCGCTTTCAGTATAGTAACATAAAACCACAAAGTCAATACACGGAGGAAACAGTCATGATCCGCAAAATTATAGAAATCAATGAAGAAAAATGCAACGGCTGCGGACTGTGCGCGTCTGCGTGCCATGAAGGCGCGATCGGCATGGTAAACGGTAAAGCAAAGCTGCTGCGCGACGATTACTGCGACGGCTTGGGCAACTGCCTGCCGGTCTGCCCGACCGGCGCGATCACCTTTGTCGAGCGCGAGGCCGCAGCCTATGACGAGGCGGCGGTGCAGGCCAACACGCGCGCCAGGGAGCAGGCAGCGCAGCAGCCGCAGTCGGCCTGCGGCTGTCCGGGCAGCCAGGCGAAAACACTGCGGTCTGCGCCGTCCGTCCAGCCGGTGACAGCGGCTCCGGCGGTCTCGCAGCTGCGGCAGTGGCCGGTGCAGATCAAACTTGTGCCGGTGAACGCGCCTTACTTTGACGGCGCGCATCTGCTGGTAGCAGCGGATTGCACAGCGTATGCATACGCAGGCTTCCATGAGGATTTTATCCGGAATAAGATTACGCTGATCGGCTGTCCCAAGCTGGACGAGGGCGATTACAGCGAAAAGCTGACCGAGATCATCCGGCAAAACAATATCAAAAGCGTAACAGTCGTGCGCATGGAGGTGCCCTGCTGCGGCGGCATTGAGCACGCGGTGCGCACTGCCTTGCAAAACAGCGGCAAATTCCTGCCGTGGCAGGTGGTCGTCATTTCTACCAGCGGCGAGCGTCTGCCCGGCTGAGGGGCATCATTCCGTTCCGGAGCAGCCTGGATTTCAGGCTGCTCCGGTGTTAATGTTTGTCGAAAACCTTGTAAAATCATAGGATTTATAAATTAACAGTACAGAAAGTAGTATATTGTTGGATTTAACAAAGGTTTGATATGGTGTTGGGAAATGATTTGTTACATTTGTGTAACTTTACAGGAATTTCATTTGATTTTTCTGCATAATATGTTATACTAATGCATAGAGTAATATGTAAAGGAGGTACATGGACAATGAGAAAGATCAGAATTCCCCAGAAGCCCGACCGGCCAGATATCGACGATCTGATTTTCGGCGATGATCATGAGACGCAAAGCGATAAGTAAACTGCTTACCGATTTGTCCACGCTGGCCGCGCATGCTGAACGGAATTGCCGCCGCGTGGTTTTTTTATAACTATTTCCCGAAAAATAAAAAATCAAAGGGGAGCGCTATTCCGGATATGAACATGCGTCTCATGGAAAAGTAACGCCCGAAACGGTTTACCGTTTCGGGCGTGTTTTTTTATGCATCCGCAGGAATTGTGGCGCGCAGGCGGTCGAGCGCGGCTTGGAAGCGCGGCTCACTGCGCAGCGCTGCATAGCTCTCGTCCTCCTCGAGCGAGCGCAGGGTCAGCCGCTGGGCTGCAGCGATTTCACGCGGGGAGGGGACAGCGGTCTGTACCCCGGCAAAGAAGGGGTTATCGCGGTAGTCGAGCGTATAGGCAAGACGGGCGTCGATGTAACGGTCGAGCGCGTCGAGCGCCGCGGCGGTGTCGCCCTGATCGAGCGCAAGCATCAGGCGCAGCATTTCGCCGTTTGAGCGGTCCAGCCCGAACAGCGTGTCCACGGCGGTGTAAGCGTTAATTAGAGCTGCTGCTTCTTCAAAACGGTGCTGACGCCGCGCCACAGTGGACAGGCTCATCAGCGCACCGGATACGTCGATGACACGGGAGAGCAGGCTGCGGCGTGCAAGCTGTTCAGCTTTATCCAGTTCCCCCTGCGCAAGGTACAGGTTGAGCCGCAGCACGTCCGGGTCGACGACCTGTTTTGCCGGCAGCGCCTCGATCAGCTGCTCCGCCTCCTCGTAGCGCCCGAGCATGGTGAGCGTATTGATGCTCAGCATCTGGGCGCTCAGCTTT
Organism: Candidatus Agathobaculum pullistercoris; assembly: GCA_019114345.1. GTDB lineage: Bacteria > Bacillota > Clostridia > Oscillospirales > Butyricicoccaceae > Agathobaculum > Agathobaculum pullistercoris. Next base: position 23,750 of record DXFS01000059.1, read on the forward strand.
TCGCGCACATCGGTGCATTCGCGTTCCCCCTGCTCGAACAGCTGGAGGCACCGCTCGCTGATCTTCTCCGCCGTCTGCCCGGTATCATCCGCCTGAAGAAGGGCGGAGGCGAGGTAATGATAATACAGGCCGCCCGCGACCAGCTTGAACGCGCCGCTTGTGGGGTATTCGCGCAGCACTTCCTCGAGTGCATCCCGGCCCGCAGCAAAGCCCTGGCCGTCGAATATTTCCCGCAGATGCGCTGTGATTTTTTTGAGTTCTTCGTCGGTCGGCGCGGCGCGGAAGCCGAGCAGCGCGTCCACGGTCAGGCCCAGCGCCCGGGCGAGCGGGGAAAGCAGCGTGATATCCGGATAGCTGGCATTTGTCTCCCATTTGCTGACCGCGGCGGCAGACACGCCGAGCAGATCGGCGAGCGCCTCCTGCGTCAGGTTTTTCGCGCGCCGCGCCTGCGCGACGGTGGTTCCAATTTGCAGTGACATAGCATCCCATCCTTTATTTTGGTATGCAAAAGGCCTTTTGTGCCCTTATCATACCATGCCGTGCGCAGCCGCACAATGGAGGCAAAGTTTAACCAATGGTTGCAAAAATCAACCAGCAGTTGATTTACAGCCGCAGCCCCTTTACATCCTTGATACGCGCAAGGATGATATGGGTTTTGACGCTCATTGCCCCTTCCAGACAATCGATCTCCTCGCGGATGAACCGTTCGAGTTCATCCTGCGAGGCGGCGACCGCATGCACGTGCAGGCAGCAGGCCCCGCTCATGCGGTAGATCTGCGTCACGGTGTCGCTTTGGTACAGCCGGTCGATCACAGCGTTCAGCGCAGCGGGCACGGTCTCGATCTCGAAATAGCAGGAGACCGCGCCGCTGATCTTCTGTGGATTGATGATAGTGGTGTATTCCTCAATGATGCCCTTCTTTTCCAGCGCGTCGATCCGGCTTTTGACCGCGACGCGCGACAGGCCGACCAGCTCCCCGATCTCGGAATAGGAATAGCGGGCGTTCCGGGTCAGCAGTTTGAGGATTTTCTGATCCAGTTCATCCAGACAGTCCAGATACATAGGGGTTCTCCTTCCGCTGAAGTAAGTTGATATGATTTCATTATATCACAACGGTAAGCACAATAGGAAATATAATATTGACGTTTTGAAAATTTATTGCTACTATATAATTGCATTAAGAAGGAAAATTATTTCAAAAAAGAAGGGATGACGGGTGGAAGGCGATTTGACAGAGGGCAGCATCACCGGGAGGCTGCTGCGGTTTGCCTTGCCGTTGATGGCGGGCAACCTGTTACAGCAATTATATAATGTAGCGGATACGCTGATCGTGGGGCGCTTCCTCGGCGCGGATGCGCTGGCGGCAGTCGGGTCGGCATACTCCCTGATGACCTTCCTGACCTCGATCCTGCTCGGCCTGTGCATGGGCAGCAGCGCTTATTTTTCCATCCAGTTCGGCCGGCGGGACGATGAGCGGATGAAAAACGGCTTCTTTCTGTCTTTTGTGCTGATCGGTGCAGTGGCGCTCGCGCTGACAGCGGCATCCTTCGTCCTTCTGGACTGGATCATCCGCGCATTGCAGGCGCCGACGGAGGTTGCCCCGCTGATGCATGACTATCTGTTTTACATCTTTTTCGGCATCATCGCCACGTTCCTGTATAATTTTTTCGCCAACCTGCTGCGCTCGGTCGGCAATTCGGTCACGCCGCTGGTATTCCTCGGCATATCGGCGGTGCTCAACATCGTGCTCGACCTGGTGTTCGTGCTGGTATTTCGCTGGGGTGTGGCGGGCGCAGCGGTTGCAACCGTGATCGCGCAGTATGTCTCGGGCGTAGGGCTCATGCTGTACTATCTGCTTCTCTTCCCGGCGCTGCGGGTCGCGCGGCAGCATATACGGTGGGATGGCCGGGCGGTATGTGAGATTGCAGGTTTGTCTGTGCTGACCTGCGTGCAGCAGTCGGTGATGAATCTCGGCATCCTGATGGTGCAGGGGCTGGTCAACAGCTTCGGCACGGCGGTCATGGCTGCATTTGCAGCGGCAGTCAAGATCGACTCCTTCGCCTATATGCCGGTGCAGGACTTCGGCAACGCATTTTCCACCTTTATTGCGCAGAATTACGGCGCAGGCAAAGCCGACCGCATCCGCCGTGGCATCCGGAGCGCGGCGGTGTGTGCGGTCGTGTTCTGCATCGCGGTCGGGCTGGCGGTGTGCGTGTTTGCCGCGCCGCTCATGGGGCTGTTCGTCCAGCCGGAGGAGACCGGGATCATCGCGATCGGTGTGGGCTACCTGCGCATCGAGGCCGCCTGCTATACGGGGATCGGCCTGCTGTTCCTGCTGTACGGGCTGTACCGCGCGGTGAACCGGCCGGGCATGTCGGTGGTGCTGACCGTGATCTCGCTGGGTACGCGTGTGCTGCTGGCGCACCTGTTGAGCGCCGTGCCTGCCATCGGCGTAACCGGCATCTGGGTATCCGTCCCGATCGGCTGGGCGCTGGCGGATCTTACAGGCGCGCTGTATTACCGGAAAAAGCGGCGCAAGCTGCTGCCGGAATCCCAATAAGACACACCCCGCGAGCCGCAGGGCCCGCGGGGTGTCTGTGTATGGAGTTACCGTACGCCGGTCAGGTCTTTGATACACTCCCCGGCGAGGATCATGCCCGCCACCGGCGGCACAAAGGATACACTGCCCGGGACAGAGCGGCCTGCCGTGCCCTTCTGCTCGTCCGAGGGCAGGGGGGTGCGCGGCTCCTCCTTCGAGTAGACGACCTTGAGGCGCCGGATGCGGCGCTTTTTGCACTCCAGCCGGATGACGCGCGCGAGCGGGCAGACCGAAGTTTTGTAGATATCTGCGACCTCAAAACGCGTGGGATCGAGCTTGTTGCCTGTGCCCATTGAACAGATGAGCGGCACGCCCAGCCGGTCGCATTCGGTGATCAGGTGCAGCTTGGCAGTCACGGTATCGATCGCGTCGATCACGTAGTCGAACTGCGACAGGTCAAGCGAGGCATCCGGTGTGTAAAACATCTGGAGCGGATGCACGGTGCAGCGCGGGTTGATGTCCGCGATACGGCTGCGCATCACCTCGACCTTGGGCTGCCCGGTGGTGGAGGCGAGCGCGATCAGCTGGCGGTTGCGGTTGGTGAGCGCCACTTCGTCGTTGTCGACCAGTGTCAGTTCGCCCACGCCCGCGCGGGCGAGCGCCTCACAGGCGAACGAGCCGACCCCGCCCACGCCGAATACGGCAACATGCGATGCGGCGAGCTTTTCTATGGCTTCTGCGCCGAGCAGCAGCTCTGCGCGGGAGAATTCATGCAGCATGGGAACACCTCGCAGAAAAGATGATGGGAACAGTATAACATGAAACGGGGATGCAGGACAAGCGCAGGTGACAATTTGGAAAAAACGGGAACAAACGCATGGACAGCGCGGTCTTATAGTAAGATGGGGTCATAGCAGGGATCGGCAGAGGAGGTGCCAAAATGGCGGACAGGAAAAAACGCATCGGTATCATCGTTGGGATCGTGGTGGTCGTGCTGCTGTTATGCGCGCTTTACTGGCAGGTCAACCGGTTTAAGCTCGCGCCCTCGCTGTATGAGGATGCAGAGGTCATGCAGGGCGTGACCGTTCAGGTCGAGACCGACGAAGAAAGCAACAAAATCACCTATGTGCTGCAAAATCACACCACAGAAGAGGTGGATTACGATGGCATTCCTGCATTGGAGTACCGCGACGGACAGTCGTGGCAGGAGGTGATGACCAAACTGGGAAACCGCCGGTTTGACGGGGGCAGAACGGCGATCGGCTATTTTATCGCGCCAATGGGTACGGTGAGCGGTGAAGTAGATCTGGAAAGCCTGCCGCGCCTGAAGGACGGCACCTACCGGCTGGTTTTCCCGGGCGTGTGGGAGAATGATCCCGTGATATGCAGCGAACCCTTTCAGTGGGGAACGCAGATCACGGAAAATACAACGGCGTAGTGATAAAAGAGCAAGCGCGCTGCGGTTGCCGGCAGCCTGCCGGGTCGCACGGGCTGCAAAACAGTCCACCGGACTGTTTTGCTTCACGCCCATTTGAGCCTTGTGTCCATTACCAAAAACAAAAGCCTGTCCTTTCGGACAGGCTTGTGTTTTTGGAGCGGCTGACGAGGCTCGAACTCGCTACCTCCACCTTGGCAAGGTGGCGCTCTACCAGATGAGCTACAGCCGCATATTATGGTGCCTCCGGGCGGAATCGCTTTTCTGCGGAAAAGCCACGGCGGTTAAAATATGCCACCGGCATATTTTCAAGAACCGCCTGCTCTCATTGCATTGCCGCACAGCGGCAGGAAATGGTCAGAGGGCTACGGCCTCGATTCCTCACGTTAGCAAAAGGATTTTGATTAGCGCCGTATGGCGCTAATCAAAAGCTGGTGCCTCCGGGCGGAATCGAACCACCGACACGGGGATTTTCAGTCCCCTGCTCTACCGACTGAGCTACAGAGGCATTTGCGACGCTTGTATAGTATAGTCGATTTGCGGCGAAAAGTCAACAGCTTTTTTCCCGGACACCAAGAGCGCCAGGAAGCCGGGCGCGCGCTTGCGTGTCCGTCCCGGGCATGGTATGATAAAAGCCAACGAGAGGGGAGACCACCATGCGAATCTGGACCGGCCGCGCAGGCAGCGGCAAGACAACTGCAATCTTACAGGAGATCGCTGCTTTGTGCGCGCGGGATGAGGGGCGGCAGATCCTGCTCGTGCCCGAGCTCAACTCGCACCAGATGGAGCGACACCTTGCCGCCGCAACCGGAAATCACGGCGCGCGCACGGCGGAGGTGCTGACATTTTCGCGTCTGGCCGACCGCGTGTTCTCCGAGGTAGGCGGGCTGGCGCAGCAGATGCTCACCCCGGCGGGACAGCTGCTGACCCTGCAGGAGGCCGCGCGCCGCGTGCAGGGCGGCCTTTCCGCGTGGGAGGGGCTGGCGGACAAACCGGAGCTGCTCCGCGAAGCGCTGCGGCTGGTGGATGAGTGCAAGACCTGTGCAGTTGCACCGGAAGCGTTGTTTGCCGCGTCCGAGGAGTGTGAGGATGCGGCACTTGCCGCCAAGCTGGGCGACCTGGCGCAGCTGCTGACCGCCTACGAGCGCCTGTGCGACGAATCCCTGCCCGACCCGCGCGACCGGCTGACCCATCTGCGCGACCGGCTGGCGGACAGCCATGTGCTGGACGGTGCGGCGGTCTATCTGGACGGCTTCCTCGGCTTTACGCCGCAGGAGCTCGCGGTTGTGGATGCGATGCTGGCCGCGGGCGTGCCGCTCGCGGCAGCCGTTACCTGCGATATGGCGTACCCCGAAATCTTCGTCACCGGCTGCAAGACGGTCAAGACCCTGACCCGCATGGCAAAGCGCCACAACAGGACTGCCGAGCAGATCGACCTCGGCGCGGGCAGGATCGCGCGCCCGGCGGGTCTGGCGGCGATCGAGCAGGAAAGCCTGCTGCCCGTGCGCACCGTGCACGAGGACGCGCGCGGCGTGCGCCTGTATGCGGCGGCGTCGCCCTTTGACGAGTGCGAGCATGCGGCGGCGTACATCCGCCGCAAGGTGCGCGACGAGGGCGCGCGCTACCGTGATTTTGTGGTCTGCGCACGCGATATTGAGCCCTACACCGCCTTTCTGGCCATGGCGATGGCGCGGTACGACGTGCCGGTGTTCCTCGCGGAAAAGCCCGATCTGCTCTCCCGCCCGCCGATGGCGCTGGTCACGGGTGCGCTCGAGGCGGCGCAGTCCTATTTCAAATACGAAGACCTGTTCGGGTGTCTCAAGACCGGGCTGACCAGCCTGACGCGCGACGAGGTGGACAAGCTGGAAAACTATGTGCTGACCTGGAACATCCGCGGCGGCGCGTGGGAGCGCGGCTGGACCGAGCATCCGGACGGCTACGGCCTGCCGTTTGACGACCGCTCCCGCGCGCAGCTCACTGAACTGAACGAGCTGCGCGCGCGGGCGATCGCGCCGTTCTCCGCCCTGCGCGAAGCGCTGAAAGGTGAGAACCCTGCATCCGACTGCGTGCGCGCGCTGTACGGTTTTCTGCTTGCTGTAGATGCGCCGGGACGCATGTCCGCGCGTGCCGCGGCGCACGAGGCTGCGGGACGTTTGCAGCTTGCGGACGAATACCGCCAGCTGTGGGAGATCCTGGTCTCCGCAATGGAGCAGTTTGCGTGGGTGTGCGGGGACACGCCGCTCACCGCCGAGCGGTTCGCGCAGCTGTTCCGGCTGGTGCTGGGCGAGTACGACGTGGGCACCATCCCGGTCTCGCTCGACCGCGTGACCTGCGGCAATATCGAGCGCGCGTGCCTGGAAAACGCGAAATACGTCATCCTGCTCGGGGTCAACGACGGGCTGATCCCCAAAGCGCCGTCTCCTGCGTCGCTGCTCAGCGACATGGATCGCGACAAGCTGGACGCGCTCGGCGTGGAACTCAAAGCCTACGGCGCGGAGCGCCTGCTCATGGAGCAGGAGACGCTGTACCGCGCCCTCGCCTGCCCGACGGACGAGCTGCTGCTCTCGTGGCACCTGACCGATGCGTCCGGCGGGGAGACGCGGCCATCGTATTTTGTCGGAACGGTGCAGGATCTGCTGCCCGGCGTGCCATTCTCTGCCCACCAGACCGAGACCGTGCGCGACCGTTTGCAGGCTGAACGCCCGGCGGTCGAACTCGCGTGCGCCTATCTGTCCGGCGACCGGACGGCAGCCGTGCGCGCGGCGTATGACTATTATAAAGACGACGAGCGCGTTCATAACGCTGCTGCCCAGAAACGCGGGCGCGGCCCGCTGGTGAGCCCGCACACGATCGACGGGCTGTACGGCAAGAGCCTGAACCTGACCGCTTCGCGCGTGGATACCTTCTATTCCTGCCGGTTTGCGTTCTTCATGCAGTACGGGCTGAAAGCAAAGCCGCGCAAGGCAGCGCGGTTTGACGCGCTCGAGACCGGCACGTTCATCCACTATGTGCTCGAGCATGCGCTGGACGCGCTTGGCAAGCTGGAGGGCGGCGCGGCTGCGGCGGATGGGCAGACCGTGAAGCGCGTCTGCCGCGCGGCGGTGCGGCAGTATGTGCAGGAGGAGCTCGGCGGGCTGGAAACCAAGACCGCGCGCTTCCGCTATCTGTTCCAGCGGCTCGTGCGCACGGTCGAGCAGATTCTGGACAACGTGCTCGAAGAGCTGCGCGTGTCGGACTTCGCGCCCATCGACTATGAGGTGGACTTTTCGCGCGGCGGCGATCTGTCGCCGGTCGAGTGCGTGGACGGCGACCTGTCGGTGTCCCTGTCCGGCAAGGTGGACCGCGTGGACGGCTACATCAAAAACGGACGGCTGTACCTGCGTGTGATGGACTACAAGAGCGGCAAAAAGTCGTTCTCGCTTTCGGACATCTGGTATGGGCTGAACATGCAGCTCATCATCTATCTGTATGCTCTCCAGCAGGAGGGGCTGGACCGCTACCGGCAGCGGATCGAGGCGGAACTCAACGAGATCGTGCCCGCGGGCGTGCTGTACGTCCCGGTGCGGGACGAGCTGCCCGACGCGCCGCGGGACATCGACGAGGACGCCCTGCGCGCGATGCGCGACAAGGCGCTGCGCCGCAGCGGCCTGCTCAGTGACGACATGGAGCTGCTCGAGGCCATGGAGCACGGGCTTGAGGGCGACGGGCGGTTCATACCGGTCACGATCAAGACCAAAAAGGGCGAGGACGAGCCGACGCTCGCAGCGAAGTCCGCAGTGGCCGATCTCGCAAAATTCGGGCGGCTTGCACGCTACACGCACGAAAAGCTGCTCGAGATGGGACGCGAGCTGCGAGACGGCAGTGTGACCGCTGACCCGTGCAAAAAGGACAAAAACTCGAGCTATTGCGACTGGTGCGAGTTCCGCGCGGCCTGCCGGTTTGACGAGACGGCGGGCGACAAGGCGCGGTGGCTGAGGCACTTATCAGATGAGGATTTCTGGCAGCAGGTAGGAGGTGAGTGACGTGCCGCAGTGGACCAAAGATCAGGAAACCGCGATCCACAACCGGGGCGGTGCGCTGCTCGTTTCGGCAGCAGCCGGCTCGGGCAAGACCGCGGTGCTGGTCGAGCGCGTGCTGACGCGACTGACCGACCCGGATGACCCGGTGGACATCGACCGTCTGCTGCTGGTGACCTTCACCAACGCGGCGGCGGCCGAGATGCGCGAGCGCATCGGCCGCGCGCTGGGCGAAGCGGTGGCGAAGAACCCGCGCGACACGCGCCTGCGCCGCCAGCTGTTCCTGGTGCACCGCGCGAAGATCACGACCGTGCATGCGCTTTGCCTGTCGCTCGCGCGCGAGCAGGCGGCGGCGCTCGGCATCGCGCCCGATTTCCGCCTGATGGACGAAAATGAGGGCAAGATCCTGCGCGCCGAGGTGATCGAGGAGGTGCTCGACACGGCGTATGAGCGCGGGGACGAGGGCTTTTTTGCGCTCTGCGACTTGCTGACCGCCGGGCGCGACGACAAAAAGCTCGGCGAGGTCATCCTCAGCACCTACGAAAAGATACAGGCGCATCCCGACCCGCGCGCCTTCCTCGCGGATGTGCGCGAGGGGCTGTACGCCCGCGGCATGGACACGCCGCACGGACGCGTGCTGCTTGCGCAGGCGCGCGCAGCGGCAGAGCACGGCGCGGCATTCCTGCGCACGGCGGTGGACGAGGTGACCGGCATCGACGAGCTGGCGGACGCTTACCTGCCCGCGCTGACGAGCGACCTCAATCAGGCCGAGCGCCTGCTGGACGCGTTGCACGGCGGGGACT
>DXFS01000060.1 GCA_019114345.1 Candidatus Agathobaculum pullistercoris
CTGTGACGGAGATGGAGCGCATTCCGAATGCGGTGCTCGAGCTGACCACTGGCAACGCGGATGCAGTCGTTATTGAATCCACAGTGGCACAGCCATATCTGCTTGCCAATCCGGATCTTGTGCTGAGCGAAGCCAGCCTACCGGAGGATGTGCTGTATAAAGACACTGCCATCGCAGTGCCTCTTGGCAACGAGGACTTCCTTGAGATCATCAACGAGGTCATCGCAGAATGCCAGGAGCAGGGACTGATCGACCAGTGGGTCGAGGAATACAGTGCGATCTGCGTGGAGCAGAATCAGATTTAAACATGCAACCCCGCGAGGAGGCTTCCCGCAAGGGAAGCCTCTCTCCTTCGTCTTAATTGTATACAGTATACAATAAAAGGGAGCAAAGTTATGGAACTGTTTGAGGAAATCAAAACACTGACAAAACGCCTGGTATCCATTCCGAGTATGAACGGCACCGCCGGAGAGCGGGACATTGCGGATGCGATTGAGGAATATCTGCGTTCGATCCCGTATTTTGCAGCGCATCCCGAGTTGGTGATTGTGCAGGATTTGAAGGACGACCCGCTGGGCAGGCGCAACGTCATGGCGCTGCTCAAGGGCGGCGACGGCAACGAGCGGGACACCATCCTGCTGCACGGCCATATCGACACGGTCGACGTGGACGACTTCGGCAAATATAAGCCTTATGCCTTTGACTGCGATAGGCTCGCTGAGGTGTTCCACGATGCGGCGCTGCCGGAGGATGCGCGCCGTGATCTGGAATCCGGTGACTATCTGTTCGGCCGCGGCGCGTGCGATATGAAGGGTGGGGACGCAGTGTTTCTCGTGCTGGCAAAGCATCTGGCTGAACAACCGGAAAAGCTGCACGGCAACCTGCTGCTTTCCTTCAACCCGGTGGAGGAAACACTGCATGGCGGCATTATCGAGGAACTGCCGCTGCTGCGCCAGCTGCAGGAAGCGCATCACCTGATCTTCCGGCTGGCCATCAACAACGATTTTATCTGCCCCATGTATGCGGGCGACACCACGCGCTATGTCTATACCGGAGCGGTGGGCAAGCTGTTGCCAATGTTTTATATCATCGGCCGGGAAACCCATGTAGCGCAGTGCTTTGAGGGCTTTTCGCCCGACCTGACCGCGGCTGAGCTGGTGCGGCTGATCGACCGCAATCCGGATTACTGCGACGGTTACAATGGGGAGTACACCCTTCCGCCAACCGTGCTCAAAATGCAGGATCTCAAGCCGCGGTACAATGTGCAGACACCGCACACGGCCTGCGTGTACTTCAACTACTTTGTGCATAACCGGCAGGTGACCGAGATCATGGCGCAGCTCAAGAATGCGGCGCGCACCGCGCTGGATAATGTGATGCAGCTGGCGGATGCACGCTACCGGGACTACTGCGCGCTGTACGGCAACCAGTACAGCCCGCTGATGGAAAAAACGCAGGTACTGGATTACCGCGCCCTGTATGAACTGGCAAAGGGTGTGTATCCGGGCGATCTGGACGCGTATATCGATCGCGTTACGGATGCATCCATCGCCGCGGGCGACGATATGCGGATCACTTCGTTGCGCATCGTGCAGGCGTTGAGCGACCTGTGCGGCATCAAAACACCGACCGTGGTTGTGTTTTTCGCTACGCCCTTCTGTCCGCACAACACGCTCAAGCGTGAGATGCCGGACGAGGCGGCGGTGATTGCGGAGCTGGAAAAAATCGCGGCGGAATTTGCCGCGGAGAGCGGAGAAACGCTCAAATTGCAGCAGTTTTTCCCCAGCCTGACCGATTCCAGCTACCTGAAGATCGACGACGACGCGGAATCGATCGCCCTGCTGCAGGAATGCTTTCCGGGTTATCAGAAGCTGTATCCCGTGCCGCTTGAAACCGCCAAGGCGCTCAACATCCCGGCGGTCAACTACGGCGTCTGGGGCAAGGACTGCCACAAGTGGACCGAGCGCATCTACATGCCGTACTCTTTCGGCAAACTGCCGGCTTTTATCCTGAAAACCATCCATCACTTTTTTGACTGAGACAAGGAGGAGTTCCCAATGCCCACATTAAAAGAACGTTCCGCGGCGGTCATGCCGCCGATGGCACTGCACGACCTGCCGTTCGGTATCGACCATGCGCAGGGCAGCTGGCTTTACACGGATGATGGGCGCAAACTGCTGGATTTCGGCAGCGGCATTGCGGTAAACAATTTGGGGCATAATTACCCGTCCGTTGTGGAGGCGGCCAAGGCGCAGCTGGACAAGATGACCCACTGCTGCCACAACCTGTTCCATTACGAGGCCGAGACCGCGCTGGCCGAACGGCTCGTGGGACTGATGGGCGGCGGATACAAGGTCTACTTTTCCAATTCGGGCGCGGAAGCGGTCGAGGGTGCGGTCAAGCTGGCCAAGTACGCGACCGGGCGCCCGGCAGTCATCGCCTTCAAAGGCTCATTTCATGGGCGGACGCTGCTGTGCACCTCGCTGACCGCCTCCAACGCGGGCTACCGCAAGCACTATGAGGGGCTGGTGCCTTCCATCTACTTTGCCGAGTATCCCAAGCTGTTCGGCAGCCCATACCCGGGCGAGGGCGGTGCGTGCCCCAAGGCGTATTTCACCCAGTTTGACGATATTTTCAAGCGTCTGGTCGATCCGTATTCGGTCGCGGCCATCCTGATGGAACCCGTACAGGGCGAGGGCGGTTACGTCGTGCCGCCGCGCGAATGGGTGCAGTATGTGCGTGAAATCTGCGACAAGTACGGGATCATGCTGATCTTTGACGAGGTACAGACCGGCTTCGGCCGCACAGGCAATATGTTTGCATGGCAGACGCACGGCGTCAAGCCGGACATCATGTCCTGCGCCAAGGGCATTGCCAACGGCCTGCCGCTGTCCGCGGTAGTCGGCCGCAGTGAAATCATGGACAAATGGGTTGCAGGCGCACACGGCGGTACCTTTGGCGGCAATCCGGTCTCCTGTGCGGCGGCGCTCGCCACGATTGATGCACTTGAAGGCGGCGCAGTCGAAAACGGAGCGAAAATGGGCCGGTATTTTATGGAAGGCCTGAAAAAGATCCAGGGAAAATATCCTGTTATCGGCGATCTGCGCGGTCTCGGCCTGATGATCGGCATGGAGCTGGTGCAGCCGGACGGCGCGCCCGACCGCGCGCTGACCGCAAAGGTCTGTGCCTGCGCACTCGACCATGGGCTGTACCTGCTGTCCTGTGGGTGCGACAAGAACGTGGTACGCTTTATCGCCCCGCTTACGGTTTCCGGGGAGGAGATCGATACGGCGCTCGAAATCCTGGATGTTGCATTTGCCGAAGCGATGAAAAAGAAATAAAAGAGGCGAAGCGTATGAAAATTGTGATCGCGGATTATCCGGATGTGCTGGGACGCGAGCTGGAGAAGGAATTCGCCTTCCTGCGGGAGGATATCCCGATTGCGGAAATCGTCGTCCACCCTTACCGGGACGCGGCGCTGTTTTACCGGGAAATGGCGGACGCGGACGGCCTGATGACCGCCTTCCTTCCGCTCGACAAGGACGCGCTCGACCGGATGCCGCGCCTGCACGCGATATCCATCAACGCGACCGGCTACAATTTTGTCGATCTGGAAGAAACCCGGCGGCGCGGCATCGCGGTCTGCGCGATTGGGGAATACTGTACGCAAGAAGTAGCTGACCATACCATGGCGCTGATGCTGGCGCTTGACCGCAATCTGAAAGTCTACTTTCGTACGATCGACCGTGAGCACCGGTGGCAGTATTACGCCGCGCCCCGTCCCATGGGCCTGGCTGGGCGCACACTGGGTCTGTTCGGCCTGGGCAAGATCGGCAAGGCGGTCTCCCGCCGGGCGCAGGGCTTCGGCATGCGGGTGCTGGCAGTCGATCCCCGGGCAACGCCTGAGCAGGCAGAAGCTGTAGGCGCGTGCCTGAGCGATGAAGCGACCGTACTGCGCGAGGCGGACGTGATCAGCAACCACATGAACCTGACTGGGGAGAATGAACGTTTTTTTGACTATGCACGCTTTTGCCGTATGGAAAAGCATCCGATTTTCCTCAATGTGTCGCGCGGCGGCAGCATGGTAGAGACGGATCTGGTGCGCGCGCTGGACGAGGGGCTGGTGCGCGCCGCCGGGCTGGACGTGCTTGAGGCAGAAAAGCCCGACCTCAGCCGCTGCGCGCTGGTGGGACGCGAAAATGTGATCATCACCCCGCATGCGGCCTTTTACAGCAGCCGGTCGATCGAGGCGCTGCAGCGTATCAGCTGCCGCAACCTGACAGGCTGCCTGACCGGGCGCTGGGAGCAGGTGTTCCGGGTAGTTAACGGAGTATTCTAAGAGAAAAGATCCATGCCGCTGCATATCAACCCACTAATTTTTTCCTATTTTTTACGCATCTGGAGATGAAAGCAATATAGACAAAAAGATGCGGCAGCAACACCGATCAGGCGTAGCTGCCGCATCTCTTTTGCAGCATAACGGAATGGTATTTATGATATATGATCCCGTTATGCGGTTTCCTCTGCAAAGTTGCCGGTATAAAGCTGATAGTATTTGCCCTTCTTCTCGATCAGCTCGTCGTGTGTGCCGCGTTCGATAATGCGGCCTTGCTCCATAACCATGATGCAGTCCGCATTGCGCACCGTGGACAGGCGGTGCGCAATGACAAAGGTCGTGCGCCCAGTCATCAGGGCGTCCATGCCGTCCTGCACCAGCTTTTCCGTACGGGTATCGATCGAGGAGGTCGCCTCGTCCAGAATGAGCACCGGCGGGTCTGCGACTGCCGCGCGCGCGATCGCGAGCAGCTGACGCTGGCCCTGCGAGAGGTTGGCGCCGTCGCCGGTGAGCATGGTGTCGTAGCCGTCGGGCAGGCGGCGGATGAAGCCGTCCGCGTTGGCCAGATGCGCCGCGGCCATACATTCCTCATCCGTGGCATCCAGATTGCCGTAGCGGATATTCTCCATCACCGTGCCGGTGAACAGGTGGGTATCCTGCAAAACAATGCCCATCGACCGGCGCAGGTCGGGCTTTTTGATCTTGTTGATGTTGATGCCGTCATAGCGGATCTTACCGTCCGCGATATCGTAAAAGCGGTTGATCAGGTTTGTGATGGTCGTCTTGCCCGCGCCGGTCGCGCCGACAAAGGCGATCTTCTGACCGGGCTTTGCCCACAGGCTGATGTTATGCAGCACGAGCTTGCCGGGATCGTAGCCGAAGTCTACGTCGTCCAGTACCACGCCGCCTTCGAGCTTTTTGTAGGTGACCGTGCCCTCTGCCTTGTGCGGGTGCTTCCACGCCCAGACGTTGGTGCGCGTGTCGCTCTCGTGCATGTTGCCGTCCGCGTCCTCCTTGGCGTTGACCAGCTCGACATAGCCCTCGTCTTTTTCGGGCGTCTGGTCCATCAGGTCGAACACACGCTGCGCGCCGGCTGCCGCCGTGACGACGAAGTTGAGCTGCTGACTGACCTGAATGATCGGGTTGGTGAAGCTCTTGTTCAGGCCGACAAAGGTGACGACCGTGCCGATCGTGACGCCGGCCAGACCGCCGATCGCGAGCAGCGCGCCCACGATGGCAACGCAGGCATAGCTCAGCCAGCCAATATTGGCGTTGACCGGCATGAGCAGGTTGGCATAGCGGTTTGCCTTGTTGGCGCTGTCGCGCAGCGCCTCGTTGACCTTGTGGAAATCGTCCATGGCGGCCTGCTCGTGGCAGAACACCTTGACGACCTTCTGGCCGTCCAGCATTTCCTCGATAAAGCCGTCCACAATGCCCAGATCGCGCTGCTGGCTGACATAGTACCGGCCGGACAGCTTGGAGAGCTTGGCCGTCACCGTCAGCATGACCGCGGCCGTGAGCAGGGAAATGACGGTCAGCGCCGGGTTGAGGATGATCATGGTGACCAGCGTGGCGACCATGGTGATGATCGAGTTGATGGCCTGCGGGATGGACTGGCTGAGCATCTGGCGCAGGGTGTCCACATCGTTGGTGTAGACCGACATGATATCGCCATGCGCGTGCGTGTCGAAATACTTGATCGGCAGGGATTCCATTTTGCGGAACAGGTCGTCGCGCAGGTGGCGCAGCGTGCCCTGACTGACGTTGACCATGATGCGGTTGTACAGATACGCTGCCACCACGCCGGAGGCCATGATGCAGACCAGCCGCACGAGATCCGAGGCCAGCTGGCTGAAATCGTCCGACCCGCTCGCCAGCATGGGGACGATGTATTCATCGACCAGCTTCTGCGGGAAGGTCGCGCCGACAACCGAGCAGACCGCATTGATCAGGATGCACAGAATGACGATCGCAAACAGGACCTTATAATAGTGCAGCATATAGCCGATCACGCGCCGCAGCACGCCCATCGACCGCCGCCGGATTCCTTTTGGTTTCATAGTACGCTTTCCTCCTCTCACGCGGGCTGGTCGAAGTCGCCGCCGCCCTTGACCTGAGATTCATAGATCTCCTGATAAATGGCGTTGGACTCGAGCAGGTTTTCGTGGGTGTCAAAGCCGTTGATGCGGCCCTCATCGAGCACAAGGATACGGTCCGCGCCCTCGACGCTCGAAATGCGCTGCGCAATGATGATCTTGGTCGTGCCCGGGATGCGCTCGGCAAACGCCGCGCGGATCTTGGCGTCGGTCGCGGTATCGACCGCGCTGGTCGAGTCGTCCAGGATGAGTACCTTGGGCTGCTTCAGCAGGGCGCGCGCGATGCACAGGCGCTGCTTCTGGCCGCCGGATACGTTCGCGCCGCCGCGCTCGATATGGGTGTGGTAGCCGTCCGGCATGCGGTCGATGAATTCGTCCGCGCACGCGGCCTGACAGGCGGCGATGCACTCCTCCTCGGTCGCATCCGTGTTGCCCCAGCGCAGGTTGTCGAGGATGGTGCCGGAAAACAGCGTGTTTTTCTGCAGCACGACCGATACCTGATTGCGCAGCGCCTCCATATCATACTGGCGCACATCTACGCCGCCGACGCAGACCGAGCCGTTGTCCACATCGTACAGGCGGCAGATCAGATTGACCAGACTGCTCTTGCCCGAGCCCGTGCCGCCGATCACGCCGATGGTCTCGCCGGACTTGATATGCAGGTCGATGTCGGACAGGGCGTTCTTGCCGCTGCCGTGCTTGTAGGAAAAGCTGACGTGGTTGAAATCGATGCTGCCGTCCGCGACCTGCATCACAGGGTTCTCCGGATCGCGCAGGTCGGGCGTTTCGTCGAGCACCTCGCTGATGCGTCGGATGCTCGCCATGGACATACTGATCATGACAACGACCATGGACAGCATCATCAGGCTCATCAGCAGGCTCATGATGTAGCTGAACAGGCTGGTCAGGTCGCCGGTGGTCAGGCTGCCG
>DXFS01000061.1 GCA_019114345.1 Candidatus Agathobaculum pullistercoris
AACCCGGGCTGTTTTGAAAGCTCTTCGTCTAAGCGGTCCAGATAGCTCTGCATACTCAACTCGGCTTCCACTTCAGTTTCAATCCAACTGTCTCTGGAAACGTTCGCTGGGAGGTAAGTTCCATCAGCCGCTAATTCTTTCCCGTCCACCAAGCCTTTATCTTACCTTATCATTTTCCAATACAATGCAAGACATGCTCTTTTAATTCAGTGTTGGGGGTTTTGCCATGTTCCGAGCAATACTTTTTAAATGCCTCGGCATCTTCTTTTCGGACTTTACATCCTAGAGTTGCCATGTGTTCAAGATTGTATTTGTTGGATGCTTTCTTTTGCGCTTCGCTGACTGCCATTATCCCACCTCCCTTGGTTATAGTATTATATATGGAGAATGTGGAGTTAACCATATATATAATGCACAAATTATATGGTTAACTTTGTATAATATGCTGCTTGATATATGGTTAACCATATAATATAATAAGAATATAGAAAGGAAAAGGAATGAATGGTGTTGGATATGCAAATGTTTTTTGATAAGAAAACGATAGTTTGACACCAAGATCCAGATTCCATCAACAATTATCAAAGGAGGTTTCAATCATGCATGTTAATTTACACAGTACCGTATTCCGTACTTATCAGCACCGGATCTATCCCACGCTGGAGCAGAAAAACGAACTGGATGTGCGCTTTGCAATCGAGGACGATTTTTTCAATCAACTGATCTCGCAGGCAAACGTATGGCACGGACTGGGCAAGACGGAGGCAGAGGTCAAGCATCAAATCCAGAGCTACCCGTTGGAGACAAATAATAATGCAGATCGTTATGCAGCGGAAAAGGTTCGCAAGCGGGTCTCGCAGCTGGCTGCCAAGCTGTTTTGCGGGGAGACAGACAAGTTGAAGCCGCGTCAGTCAAATCGTGCACATCGCAATGCACATTTTGCGTATGCTGGTGTCAGCGAACAGCATGTTGCTGTTCCTGTGCTCGGTACGATCGAGATGGAGCAGCATCGTATGCCTCCGAAGGGCGCATATATTTTTGGCGCGACGATTTGCTCGGATTGCTACGGCGCAAAGTATTACATCGAGCTCCACGTTCGTATGGAGCCGCAGATGGTGGAAGCTGTGCCGCTCCGGTATGGCCGTGTGGTTGGTCTGGATTATGCGCAGGACGGCTTGTATGTGGATTCTGTGGGAAACAGAGCAGGCTATCCGGCGTATCGTCAACGGGCGAAAAGCAAGCTGGAGCGCTGCAAGCGTGCGGTCAGCCGGTTTCATACGGGCAGTCATCGCTCTCGGAAGTTCAAGCGTCGTTTGGCAAAAATCAGGCGGCATATCTGTAACCAGCGCAAGGACTGGCAATTCAAAAAGGCAAACGAACTGGCAAAAGTTTATGATGGGATTTGCGTGGAAAACTTGGATTTTGCAGCGATGCAGCGCAGTCAGCCCGCACTTGCCGGAAAAATGAACGATAATGCACCGAAAGCCTTTTATCACAAGCTGGAACAAAAAATGAACGAAAACGGTAAGCCCATGGTGAAGGTGGATCTGTATTATCCGAGCTCTCAGATTTGTTCTGCTTGCGGATACCGTGTGGGTCGTGTGCCGATTGGACAGCGTTTCGTTTGCCCACATTGCGGCACTGAAATGGATCGCAACCACAATGCAGCACGCAACATCCGGGAGGAAGGCATCCGGCTGCTCGATCAATAAAAAGATAAAACGCCCATGGTCGTCAGGGTGTAACGCACGCGAACGGGCGCGTGAATGCGAACACAGTTATTTTTATCCCGCTGTCGGTGGCGGTGGATCCGCCGCCACCGACAGGTTATTGCAAACCAATTCAAACTCAATCATATATAAACCAATAATCAATGCAAAAATGCGGCAGCGTAGGGAGATGGCCGTCTCCATACGCTTGCACAGGTGCCTTAACCACCTGCACAACAGCATTTGCTGCACCGCACCATCAGTATAGCATCCCACGAAAATGACCGCAAGGGTTTTCGTGTCGGCTTCCTGATGCCGGAGGGCAAGCGTTGCGCAGAGAAAAACAGCCTGCACAGCGTTTTTGCACCCGGAATAGGAGGAAAATGATATGACGGGTTATTATACTGTATTTGATGAACATACGACGCTGGGAGAGTGGCTGATGTATTGGCTGGAAACCTATGTTCGCCCGACCGCAAAGCCCTCCAGCTATTCGCATTACCGTGACAACTGCGAAAAACACATCATTCCAGCGTTGGGCGAGGTACCGATCGGTGAGATTAGTGCAAAGATGCTGCAGCGCTTTTTCAACGAACAGGCGCGCACCGGTAATCTGCGCAATCATGGCCCGTTGTCCACCAAGAGCATGCGCAATATGCGTGTGGTGCTGGATGTGGCATTCAAGCAGGCTGTGAGCGAGGACGTGGTATCGCATAATCCGGTACCGCTCACGGCGATCAAGTCGTGCCGGACCCGGCGGCCGGAGATTATGACAGACGAGATGCAGGAGCGTTTGGAACGGTATCTGTTCACGACGCGCAACATCTACCACCCGGGCATTGTTCTGGCGCTGTACACGGGGCTGCGGCGTGGAGAAGTGTGTGCGCTTCGTTGGCGCAATTATAACGAGGCGACCGGTAAGTTGACGGTGGAGCAGACCGTGCGCCGCCTGCCAAATTATGATGCAGCTGCCGGGGCGAACAAAACCGAACTGGTGTTCAACGAGGTCAAGACGGAGAGCTCGGAGCGCACGTTGGTCATGCCGCCGGTGGTGCAGCAGATGCTCCGGGAGCAGAAATGCCGTTTCGCACAGCAGTTTCACATGCCGCGAGAAGATGACTTCATCATATTCAGCAAAGCCGGCGGCATGATCGATCCGGACAATTTGCAGCATTATTTTGCAAGACTGTTGTGTAAGCTGGGACTGGAACATGTCAAGTTTCATGCGATCCGGCATACGTTCGCCACGCGGGCGATCGAAAACGGTGTTGATGTTTCGACGGTTTCCGGCATTCTGGGACATGCGGATGTGACGACCACGACGCATTTTTACGTCCGGCCGCGCGAAAAGGCCATGAACCGCGCGATGGAAAACATCCGGCCGGTGCTGCAGCCGGCGCAGAATACGGGGACATGGAATCGGTTGGCACAGTAGGGGATAAGAAAAAGGGCGTTGCAGATTTTGTTCTGCAACGCCCTTTCTGCTGCAAGGTTGAAATTATGCAATCGCCTTTTTGATCTGTTCAATCACAGACGCGCGAAACTGCAGGAATGCAGGATTGGCGAGTTGAAGCTCCCCGGGCACTTCTAAGGGAATGGCGGTGATTTCTCCTGTTGAGTTGGTTTTCTTAATAGCATCGATGATGCTGTTTGAACAAAAACATAATACTTCTAGTTGATAGAGGTCAATGATCTTGATGTGGTGCATGATCCATGTTGCTTCCTCACTGCTTTCCAAAATGTCCAGAGAGTCAAATGCTTGTGGATATATATTTTCGCGACGAATATAGGGATCTTCCAATAATATGACACAACCCCAGATGTCATCTTTCGTAACCTTTAAATCATCATAAGGGTTATATTGGGCGAAATGTTGGATGCTTTTATATAGTTGTACGATTTGTTTGGCGAGTTGCTTTTTCGTTTTGCAGTATGTTTTATCTGATATTGTTCTCATTCCAATACCCGGTACGGTAGATTTACATTCTAACAGAAGGATGCTGTTTCCGTGACGGGCAATGATATCTGGACTTTGTGCATGAGTTCTTCGAGGACCTAAATATGCTATCTCACGGCGGACATCTGTATAGCAATGGGTTTGTTGTACGATTTCGAATACATATTGTTCAATAACGTTTTTTCCGAGTAATGAACGCAAGGTGTCATTACCTTCGGTGAGGCGATAATACAGTGACGAGGTGATATTCCTTGGGAGGAGGTGAGGAAGTGGAAAAAAGTAGCGGTTAGCATGTTTTATGAATGCGTATGTGTAGGATGGACGGAGAGAAAAGATGTACTCATCAACGGTTTGGTTTTCTAATGCCTGACGTTGTAGCTTAACATATTCAGTTCGTGAAATAGATAGCTTCGCAGTCACAGTATTAAATTTGCTTGTTAATAAATTTTGTATTTCATCTTGAGGGAGGGGCTTTCCGGAGAAGATGAGATAGTACAACAAAACACCGCATTGCAGAAATTCGTCATAATACGTTCCAAAGCAATTATAAAAATGGGCTGGGACATCTATCTGCTCGCTTTTGAAAGTAAAAAAATAGTGATAGCGATAATACAGGATCCAATAATTTTGCTGATAGAAAAACTGAGTTAGTGGCGCAAGAGATAAGTACCAGTCAATAAAATCTTGGGATTTTAGATTAACTAATTTGTGGGGAGTATGGTGCCAGATTGCGTTTATCATGTCAAAAAAGTGGCGGTGTTCTTTTTTGTCGGAGAACGTGCGGTTCTGATACTCCGTAGCCTCAACCGACAGCATAAGAAAAGTTTCCAATGTGAATGGCAGAGGAAGCCCTTGTAGTGATTCGGGGTTTCGGAGATTCCCTTTTTGAAGAATTTTGCTCGAATATTCATAGCAGATTCGTATTTTTTCATCAAAGGAATACCTTTTCAATAAGGCGGGAAGTCGATCATATTGACAATACTGATTGTTTTTTGCATAGTTTTCCCAAATTTCAATTTCTTTGTCCGAATTCAAGCTGGATTCTCCTTTCTGGGAGCAAAAAGAAAGAAAAAGCACTGATTTCTTCCGAAATCAGTGCTTTTTAGTGGTTGCGGGGGCTGGACTTGAACCAACGACCTCCGGGTTATGAGCCCGACGAGCTACCAACTGCTCTACCCCGCGATATAGAAACTTTCTTTAAAGTGCTTATATACTATATCACGGTTTGCAGCTGTTGTCAAGTAAAATAAATGAAACACAAGAAAAATTATAGTTCCGACTCGGGAGAATCACTGTCGTTTTCTGCGGAAGCAGATAGTTCGAACCAGAAAACAATACCGCCCTCCACGTTTTCTACACCACAACTGCCATGCAGTGTATCCGCAATGGCGCGTACCAGAGACAAACCGATGCCGGTGCCGCCAGCTTCCCGCGTACGCGCGCGGTCGGTTCGATAGAATTTCTCCCAGATCTTCGGAAGTTCCTCTTCGGGCAGGCCGTCCCCTTCATTGAATACCGTCAGACGTACACAATCCCCCGTCTGTTTGGCAGAAATTTTTATCTTTCCGCCGTCTACTGTATAGCGGATTGCATTGGACAGATAATTCATCAATACCTGGTCGAGCAGATCACCGTCCGTGCGGACCGTGATGCAGGTATCGTCATATTCCACTGTCAGGCCGCGGCTTTCACATAGAACAGCAGTTTTCCGCACAGCCTCAGCACACAGTTCATGCAGGTCAATATCCTCGCTATAAGTTTGTTCTGCACCCAGTTCAAGCCGGGACAAGTTCAAAAGCTGCATGACAAGCTTGTTCATGTGATCGGCTTCATCGGCAATTGTGTCACAGTAGTATTTCCGGTCTTCCGGATCGTCTGCCACGCCGGCAGTCAATCCCTCAGCATAACCTTGGATCAGTGCGATCGGTGTTTTGAGTTCATGCGACACATTGACGATGAACTCTTGGCGCATGTTATCAATGCGTTCTTTTTCCTTGATCTCCTGCGCCAACTGTTCATTGGACTGCCTGAGTTCGCGGATGGTCTGTTCCAGATAGGCAGATAACCGGTTGAGGGATTGGCCCAACTGGCCAATTTCATCTGTGCTCCCGCCTTGGTACTTGGTGGAAAAATCCAACTCGCTCATGCGGTCTGCCAGGCCGGCCATCGCAATCAGCGGCCGGGAGAACCACCGGGAAACCCCATAAGCGAATATAAGGCAGATCAGCAGCGCGCAGCCGCCGGCAATGACGAGAAAGACCAGATTGAGCGAGGAGTTCTGCTCGATATAAGCGTAGGGCATATAAGCAAACAGACATTTGTCTGCCTGGTTATCTAAAACGCCGGCAAGACACAGATACTGGTCATTATCCCACAGCGTGACGTTCAGGAATTGATAGCTGTGGCTGTCCAGCGTGTTCCAGCTGACATTTTGTGCAATGGACTGCAGGATCGTATAGCCGCGGCGCTGCTGGTCGAGCAGATCAAAATCCGGCAGCTGGAACGGGTTTTGCGTATCGGCGTTTCCCTCGTCCGACCGCGTATTGAACGAAGTGTACAGCACGGTGCCATCCGAGCAGACAACGGCCATACGGATCGCGGTCTGGCTTTCATAGTTATCCAGCACGGTCATCATTTCTTCAATATCGCCGGAGTAGCTGTTCCGGATGCCCTGATATGCGTCGCGCAGCTCACCCCGCCGCATGAGCATATAATAATCCTCATAAAAAAACAGGTTGAGAATCAAAAGCACGCCGATAAAGACCAGCGTAACGGCGCTGATCGCAACAAAGAATTTGAAGCGGATCGACCGGCGTTTCATATTCATCCCTCAAAACGGTAACCGTAGCCGCGCACCGTCTCGATCATCGAGCCGCAGTCGCCCAGCTTGGCGCGCAGCTTTTTGACATGCGTATCCACAGTGCGCAGGTCGCCGAAATAATCGTAGCCCCACACCGCATTCAGGATGCTCTCGCGGGAAAGCGCGATCGAACGGTTATTTTTGAAATAAATCAGCAGTTCGTATTCTTTGGGAGTCAGGTCGACTGGGGTTTCGTTCACCAGCACCTCACGGCGCAGTTCGTTGATAGACAGCGGGCCGAACTGCCCGACCGGCGTCGCGGAACGGCCCTCGCGCTTGAGGAGGGCACGGACCCGGGCGGCAAGCACAATTGGGGAAAACGGCTTGGTCACATAATCATCCGCCCCCTCTTCAAGGCCGCGTACCTGATCCGCATCCTCGGCACGGGCGGTCAGCATCATCACCGGCAGATGTTTATCGTTGCCTTCCTGGCTGCGGAGCTCGCGCAGGACGTCAAATCCATCCATGCCAGGCATCATCACATCCAGAATGGCAAGATCCAGGCTGGGACGGCGGTTTTCAATCAACTGCATGGCTGCACGGCCGTCTGCGGCTTCGAGAATGGTATGGCCGTCGCGCTTGAGGAAATCACTGACCAGACGGCGGATGCGCGCCTCGTCATCGGCGATCAAAATCGTAGACATGGTAATTCCACCTCGGTAATCGGATACCTTAAGTATAGTTCAATAGTTTGTTCTTTGTGTGAACAAACTGGAAATACCCTGTGACCTATTCGGCGGAATCCTCTAAGACATAGCGGTAGAGTGCATTTTTCTTGATGCCGGCTGCAGCGGAGACCGCCTTGACGGCATCCTTCTGTGTCTGGCCCTCCGCCATGCGGCGGCGGACCTCAGCGGCTGCAGCGGCGAGCCGTTCCTGTTCATCCTGAGCGGTTTCCGGCTCATCCGGGGCTCCCTCTACGATGAGGACGAATTCGCCGCGCGGCGGCGTTTGGTCGAAATAGGCGATGGCTTCTGCAAGCGTCATACGCAGCGTCTCCTCGTGCAGCTTGGTCAGTTCGCGCGAGAGCGAGATGCGGCGCTCGCCGCCGAAGGCTTCAGCAAGGTCGCGCAGCGTGGCGCACAGCTTGTGCGGAGCCTCATAAAAGATCATTGTGCGCTTTTCATCCTGCAGTGCGTCCAGATGCGCGCGCCGCGCCTTCTTGTTCACGGACAGGAAACCCTCAAAGCACCAGCGCCCTGTCGGCAGGCCCGAAGCGGTCAGCGCACATACCGCAGCGCAGCAGCCCGGGATCGGGACAATCGGTACGTTATGCTCCGCGCACAAGGCCACCAGATCCTCACCCGGATCGGAGACCGCGGGCGTACCCGCGTCCGTGACAAGTGCGCAGCTTTCGCCCGCAAGCAGTTTGGCGAGCACTTCCTCGCCACGCGCGCGGCGATTGTGTTCGTAGTAGGAAATCAGGGGCTTGCGGGGCAGGCTGCACGCGGTCAGCAGCTTTTGCGTCACACGGGTATCTTCTGCCGCGATGAAATCGACCGAGGAGAGCACCTCCCGTGCGCGGGGGGACAAGTCGCCCAGGTTGCCGATCGGCGTGGCGACCAGATATAATATGGATTCACTCATTGTAATATTCCTCTGATAAATTATTTTCCGTATATTCTGCTGTATTCTTCGCTTTGCACAAGCAGCGGCGGCTCGACGATCAGCCCTTCCGCACTGCCGCCTTTGCGGCATTCCGCCAGTACCGCACTCGGCGGCGCGAGCGGATTCTGATGCACAAAGCGCAGCCGCTTGGGAACGAGGCGTACGCGGGACAATGCTTCGAGCAGCGTCCACAGCCGCTCCGGACGGAACACAAACGCCGCTTTGCCGCCCGTGTGCAGCACGAAGGAGGCAGCGACCGCGACATCTTCCACGGTGCAGGACGTATCCTGCCGTGCGGTTTGTTTTTCGGGAGAAGCGGCGCTTTTGCCTGCGCCCCGGTCGAAATACGGCGGGTTGCAGATCACATAGTCCATGCTGCCGTGCGGCAGCAGCGCGCGGATCCGGCGCAGGTCGCCCTGCAGCGCTGTCATCTTCACGCCGTTGTCTGCAATCGACTGGCGGAACAGGTCGAGCGCGCCCTCCTGGATCTCAAGACCGGTGATCTGAAGGTCAGGACGGTAAATCAGCAGCGCGAGCGCTCCAGTGCCGCAGCCGAGATCGAGCACGCGTGCGTTCCGGCGCGGTTTGGCAAAGGCGGAGAGCAGCACACTGTCCTGCCCGAGCTTGAAAAAACGGTCGTCCTGCCGCAGGGTCAGACCGTTCGGCAGATGTTCGATGGTTTGCGGCATAATGCCCTCCTCTTGCATACAAACGGAAAGGCCGGCCCGAATGGGCCGGCCTTTGGGATGCGGGATTATTCACCAGCCAGTGCGCCATATTTCCGCACATGCTCCTTGAGCTTGTCAAAGGTCTCTGCGCTGATGACATGCTCGATGCGGCAGGCGTCCTCAGCTGCGGTTTCGGGCGAAACGCCCAGTTTGGTGAGCAGGTCGGTCAGCACGGTGTGACGCTCGTAGATGGTTTCGGCGATCTTGAGCCCGGCTTCGGTCAGCCCGAGCAGGCCGTTCTGGTCAATGGAGACATAGCCGTTGTCCCTCAGCAGGCCGACCGCGCGGCTGATGCTCGGCTTGGAAAAGCCGGTGTAATGCGCTACGTCGATCGAGCGCACCTGTCCGTTTTTCTGCATCAGGATGAGGATGGCTTCCAGATAGTTTTCCGCGCTTTCCTGGATCTTCACGGCATGTGACCTCGCTTTCTGCGATAATAAAGGGATAGTATGTTTATTTTATCATAGGAACAATTTTTTTGCAAGACAGGGCGGTTGCGCCTGCGTGCGATTTTCGGTACAATAGGGGACAGAGGAGGGGTAATGATGAAAGTATTCCTGTCACCCGCCAAGAACATGCGTGAAATGCCCGCAGCGCCGGCGGACGTGCCCGCGGCGGCTGCGCCGCGTTATCTGTATAAAACCGAGGGGCTGGCCGCCAGCCTGAGGGACAAAGCACCCTATGAACTGGAGAGCATTTTGCAGACCAGCCCGCAGATCGCGCTGCGCGCGGCGGCGCTTTATCAGGACTGGACGAACGAGGGCGGCGTGCCCGCGGTTTATGCCTATGACGGGCTGGCTTATAAATATCTGGAGGCGGAAACGCTTACAGCAGCCGATCTGCAGTTCGCGCAGGATCATCTGCGTCTGTTTTCCGCATTTTACGGCCCGCTGCGGCCGCTGGACGCGATCCAGCCCTACCGGCTCGAACTGGCGCACAAACTGGACGGCAAAAGCCTGTATGATTTCTGGGGCCGCGCGTTCTACGACGACCTGTTCGGGGATGGGGATGGTATCGCGGTCAATCTGGCTTCGAACGAATACAGCAAAGCGGTGCGGCCGTATCTTCTGCCTGCTGACCGTATGGTCACCTGCGAATTCCTGGCCTACCGCAAGGGCAAGCTGCGCTGCCTCGCGACGGTCGCCAAGATGGCGCGCGGCCGCATGGCGCGGTATATCATCGAGAACCGCATCGAAGCGCCCGAGCAGCTCACCTTTTTCGACTGGAATGGCTTCCAGTATGAGCAGAGCCTGTCGGACAACAACACATTGGCCTTTATCACCCGCGACTGACGGGGGGACAGAATATGAAAATCCGCATCGGCAAGGAACGGCCCGTACATTTCCGGGAGGAATATCCCGGCCAGTTTGAGATCGTCTCGCATATGGAGTGCGCAGCGGGCGTGCCGCAGGTGCTGTTCGCCATCACGACATGGAAGCAAAACGGGAAACCCAACGTATGCTTCCACTCGTGGGCGTGCTTCCACGGGGATAAGACCGCGTTTTTTGCGGTCATGGGCAACCTGTTCCAGCATACGCACACCTATGCTAACATCCGGCGGGGCAAATGCTTTGCACTCAACTTCCTGCCGCTTTCCCGGTATGACCACCTGCTGGAGACCATTGCGCACAACGGCGCGGAGACCGATGAGTTTGCCGCGGGCGGGTTTACGCTCGAGCAGGCGCAAACCATTGACGCACCGGTCATCGCAGAGAGCTTTGTGGCCATGGAGTGCACGCTGCACAGCCTGCAGGATCTGACCGGCGCAGGGATCACGGCCATGGCAGTGGGCGAGGTGCAGTCGGTCGCGGTCGAGGAGGAATATGCGCGCGGATACGGCAAACGCTATGGGGAAGACGGCTATATGCTGCTCATCCCCGCGCCGCAAAACCTTGTCACGGGCGAGGCGGCGCAGTCGGGCGTGGCGGTGTTGGATTTCCGCCGTTTGGGATGAAAAAGCCGCCCTGCATCTGCGGGGCGGCTTTTGAATGAATTTACTGCTGCGGCGGCTGCGGGGGTTCCTGACGCGGCGGGATAGGAGCCTGCGGGGGAACATTGTTCTGCGGAGCGGTATGGCTCTGCGGCGGCTGCGGCGGAACGGCACCCGGCTGCGCGGCCTGCGGCTGGGACGGAGGAACCGTGCCCTGCGGGGGTGCCTGCGGCGCGGCGGGCTCCTCGGGCAGCGGGCCCATCTTGCGGTTGATCTCCTGCGCATTGCGGCACAATACGAGCAGCAGCAGCGCGAATTCATACACGATGCGCGCGATCAGGTTGCCGCTGATGAACACAAGCAGCGCGCCGAAAAAGTTGGAGAACAGCAGGACAACGCTGCTCACCAGGATTGCGACAACGGTGATGCAGTACAGCGCGCGGAGCAGTTTTTCCGTGTAAAACGTGCGGAAGGTGAGCGCGTCGTGCAGCCTGGCAGCTACACCCTGGTAGTGGTTCGGCTTGCGCACAAACAGGAAGTACAGCGCCAGCCCGCCTGCGATAATGACGATCAGCGCCAATATGGGCAGAAAATAGTTGTAAAGCGGCATGCTGTAAGTGGTATAGGAATAAGCATAGGGGTAACTGCTGAACATGGTTTCCTCCTGATAAAACATTGAAGAATTTATGTATTTAGTGTAACATATACGGGAAATCGTTGCAAGTTAAAATGAAATGTTGTACCCTATAAGAAGAATATGATACGGAGAGAAATATAATGAGAATTTTACACACTGCTCCCGCGCAGGACGGCTTTTTCATGCCTGCGGAGTTCGCCCCGCACGAGGGCTGCCTGATGATCTGGCCCGAGCGGGCGGACTCCTGGCAGTACGGCGCTTACGCCGCGCGCAAGGCCTTCCTCCGCGTGATTGAGACGATCAGCGAGAGCGAAAAAATGACCGTGCTGTGCTCGGAGGGACAGTATGACAACGCCCGCGCCCAGCTGCCGCCGCAGGTGCGTCTGGTCGTGATGGAGACGGACGACGCCTGGGCGCGCGACGTGGGGCCGACCTTTGTGATAAATGGCAAGGGCGAGCGTCGCGGCATCGACTGGGGGTTCAATGCCTGGGGCGGCGCGGTGGACGGCCTGTATCCCAGCTGGGAGCGCGACAACCGCGTGGCGCGCAAGTTCTGCGACCTGATGGAGACCGACTGCTACGACAAGCGGGACTTCATCTGTGAGGGCGGCTCGATCCACGTGGACGGCGAGGGCACCGCGCTTGTGACTGAGGCGTGCCTGCTCTCCGCGGGGCGCAACCCGGAACTGAGTAGGGAAGAGATCGAGCGCACGCTGTGCGATTATCTGGGCGTTTCCAAGGTGATCTGGCTGCCGCACGGCATCTATAACGACGAGACCAACGAGCATGTGGATAATGTGTGCGCGTTTGTGGCGCCCGGCGAGGTTGTGCTCGCGTGGACGGACGACGAGAGCGACCCGCAGTATGCGCTGTCCAAGGCGAGCCTGGACGCGCTCGAAGCCGCGGCCGACGCCAAGGGGCGCACAATCACCGTGCACAAGCTGCCGCTGCCCCAGCCCGTGACCATCACGGCGGAGGAGTGCGAAGGGCTTGACCTGTGCGACGGCGAGCCGACCCGCACGCCGGGAGAGCGGCTGGCGGCGAGCTACGTCAATTTCTATATCGCCAACGGCGCGGTGGTCATGCCCGCGTTCGGCGATCCGATGGACGAAAAAGCGCAGGCGATTTTGCAGGGGCTGTTCCCGACGCGCAGGGTGGTCGCTATCCCCGCGCGGGATATCCTGATCGGCGGGGGCAACATCCACTGCATCACCCAGCAGATTCCCAAGGCATAAAGCGAAGCCGGAAAATAAAGGAGACAAAACGATGAGCAAAGTGACGGTTGCCGCGGTTCAGATGACCTACGGGCTGGAAACTGCGGTACAAAAGGTGGAAGAAGCGGCGGCGCAGGGCGCGCAGATCATCCTGCTGCCCGAGCTGTTTGAGCACTGGTACTTCTGCCAGGAAAAGAACTACGAAAACTACCATCTCGCGACTACGCTGGAGGAAAATCCGGCAGTGGAGGAGCTGCGCCGCGTTGCGCGCGACTTCCGGGTCGTGCTTCCGGTCAGCTATTATGAGCGCGTGGGCAACACGACGTTTAACACGGTCGCTATCATCGATGCGGACGGCTCGGTTTTGGGCCAGTACCGCAAGACCCACATCCCGGATGACCATTTTTATCAGGAAAAGTTCTATTTCACGCCCGGCGACACCGGCTTCCGCGTGTGGGACACGGCGTATGCCAAAATCGGTGTGGGCATCTGCTGGGACCAGTGGTTCCCGGAGTCCGCGCGGTGCATGGCGCTGATGGGCGCGGAACTGCTGTTCTACCCGACCGCGATCGGCTCCGAGCCGATCCTGGACTGCGATTCCATGCCGCACTGGCGGCGCTGCATGCAGGGGCACGCGGCGGCAAACATCATGCCGCTTATCGCGGCGAACCGCATCGGCACCGAGACGGTCACGCCCTCGCCGGACAACCAGAACCAGTCCTCGTCGCTGACGTTCTACGGCTCGTCCTTCATTGCGGACGAGACCGGCGGGCTGGTCGAACAGGCCGACCGCGAAAGCGCGTGCATCCTGACGCACACGTTTGATCTGGACGAGATCCGCGAGCTGCGCCGCAGCTGGGGGACGTTCCGCGACCGCCGTCCGGAGATGTACGGCGCGATGGGGCATTTCGGGTAAAAACAAGTGGGAAAGGCATGATGCCTTGCCCATTTCAGCTTGTCGAAAAAACGCGCCGCAGCGGTAATCCGCTGCGGCGCGTTTTTGTTATGTGGGAGATTAGTCGCAGGTTTACATGAGTTCTGCGATCTGTTCAACGGGCTGGTCATTGCTGTCGTAAAGCGTGATTTGTCCGCTGTCGCGCGGGATTACGACAGCGAAAGGTTTTCTGCTGTCAATCATGATGGTTTGACCGTTATCCATTTCGATGCGGGCCACCTGCGGCCGGTTCATGGAAACAAGCGCAGTGTCGTGGCCATCCAGCGAGAATTCCGCCACGCTGTCAGCAATCGCACCCAGCGAGCCACCCGTATGGAAATGGTAGCCCAAATCCGGCCCGCTGTAGTTGAAATAAATAGAAACGACATGACTGTCCGCCGTATCGCCATAAAACAGCAGCGCGGCAGTCGAGTCGGATACATCCTGCACAATCTGATAATCTGCTGGGATATGCTGACCGCTGCGTGCATCGGCCTCAATGCGGGAGCGCGTCACACCGGGCGGGTTGGTGATCAACCAGATGCAAATGAGCGCGATCAGCACGGCAAGCAAAAGTAAAACCGCCTTTGCGCGTTGACGTCGTCTGGATTTCATCGCAAATCCCCTCCTTTGCAGATTACGGTTCCTGCTTCGCCTGCCGGATCTCGTCCAGCAGGTGCTGCTGTGCATCGTCAAACAGCAGCTTTTTATTGTGTGCGTAATACGCATCGCTTCCGAAGTTTTGGATAAACCACGAGGTAAAGAAATTCGCGGTCAGCTCGGTCGCGAACAGCACGAGTTCCTGGCTGTCCGGGATCGCCGCATCGAGGAAGGCAAACACATTTGCCAGCTGCCTGTCCGTCCGGCCGGCCGCGTCCGCACGCGCCTGCACATCCGCTTGGAACAGCGCCTTGATCCGTTCAAAGGCCTGTCCCCTGGGTACTTTTTCGAGCGCGATCGACTGACGGAAGGCGGCGAGCCGCTCAGCCTCGCGCGCGGCGACAAACAGCGCGTCCTTATCGGTCGAGCCCGCCGCGCGGCGGCGCTGGAGCGCGGCCTGCTTTTCGTCCAGCAGCGTACCGAGTGTCTTTTCACCCTCGCGGACATAGATGAGATCCTGATGCAGCGCGTCGGTCAGGCCGTCCAGCCGGTAGGTCTCGCGTGCACTGTCCGCCAGCCGCGCGAGCAGCAGGCCGAGCACGCCAAGCTTTTCGTCAAACGCCGCGCCCGCCAGTTCGGAGGCGCGCACCTTTTCCCAAGTGCCGTCCAGAATTTCCTCCACGCGGTAGACGCGCCTGTACTTTTCGTACAGCTGAAGGTAATTTGCAAAATCGCTCGCTACGCGGGGCAGCTGCAGATACTGCTCGACCACCTGCCGGTCGACCGCAAGGCCGAGCGCCTCATACGTCTGCATCAGCTCGGACAGGTCCTCCCAGCCGCGCGCGGTGACGAACTGCATCCCATCCGCGGTCGCCTCGACGCGGTAAAAATGGTCGCGCCGGATCTCAAGGTAGGACAAAATCGCGCCGTGGATGCCGCGGCGGTAGGCGTATTCCTTCCAGACCGCGAAATCCTCCTCTACGTCGATGCGCTTGACGCGGTCGAGCGTGACCACGTCGAACTCGCGCACGGATTTGTTGTATTCCGGCGGGTTGCCCGCCGCCACGACCACCCAGCCCTCGGGCAGGCGCTGGTTGCCGAAGGTCTTGCACTGCAAAAACTGCAGCATCATGGGCGTAAGTGTCTCCGAAATGCAGTTGATTTCGTCGAGGAACAAAATGCCCTCCTTGACGCCCGTGCGCTCCATCTCGCGGTAGACCGAGGCGATGATCTCGCTCATGGTGTAGGCCGTGACCGCGTATTCCTGCCCGCCGAACTTCTGGTGCTCGATGTAGGGCAGGCCGAGCGC
>DXFS01000062.1 GCA_019114345.1 Candidatus Agathobaculum pullistercoris
CCCTGCGGCCCCATCAGCCCTTTGTGCGCGGGGACGGACAGCGCCGAAAGGTGCAGCGCTGTAAAGTCCAGCGGGATATGCCCCGCGGTCTGCGCGGCGTCGAGCGCGAACGGGATGCCGCGCGCGGCGCAGATCTCGCCCACAGCCGCCGCGTCCTGCACCGTGCCGGACACGTTGGACGCGTGCGCGAGCAGCACCAGCCGAGTGTTGGGGCGCAGCATCGTCTCGATCCGGTCGGCTTGCAGCCGCCCTTCCGCGTCGCACGGAATGCGGTCGAAGGCCACACCGTGCTTTGCGAGCTGCGTCAGCGGTCGCATGACCGCATTGTGCTCCATCGCAGAGACCAGCACATGGTCGCCCCGCCGCAGCGCGCCGAGAAGCAGCATATTCAGCCCCCAGGTGTTGCCCGGGGTTAAAATCACATGGGCCGGGTCGGCAAAGCGGAACAGCGCACAAAGCCGCTGCCGCAAGCGGAGGGTGACAAGTTCGGCCTGCTGCGCCGCTTGATACGAGCCGCGGTTCACCGACGCGCCCACCTCGTCCACATATTCCCGCATGCGCGCCCCAACCGTGGGCGGCTTGGGAAACGAGGTGGCGGCATTGTCCAGATATACGGTGTGCATGGCGGTCCCTCCCGGCGCGTCGTTTTCTTCAGTGTATCACACCGCCGCCGAAATGTAAAACCGGCGGTGTTTGATATAAAACCATTTCTATATAAAATAAGGGAGAATCACATGGGTAAAAGCAAGTATTTAGTCATCGGTACCGGTGTGGCCGTCGGCCTGGCGGCGCTCATCCTCACCGCGGCGGGCAACCCCGCCAACATGGGCTTCTGTATCGCCTGCTTCCTGCGCGACATTGCGGGCGGCCTTGGGCTGCACAGCGCGGAAAAGGTGCAGTACCTGCGCCCGGAGATCGCCGGGCTGGTGCTCGGCGCAATGATTGCGGCGCTCGCCGGGCGCGAGTTCCGCGCGCGGGCGGGTTCCGCGCCTGCCCTGCGTTTTGTGCTGGGCATGATCGTGATGGTGGGTGCGCTCGCCTTCCTCGGCTGCCCGCTGCGCATGGTCATTCGCCTCGGCGGCGGCGACGTGACCGCGATCGCGGGGCTTCTGGGCTTTGCGGCGGGCATCGGCGCGGGCGTACTTTTCCTCAAAAAGGGCTTTTCGCTCGGCCGCGCGTATAAGGTGAAAAAGGCGGACGGCCTCGTGCTGCCCGGCTTTATGGTCGCGGTGCTCGCGCTGCTGATTGTGGCGCCGGCGTTCATCCATTTCTCGCAGTCCGGCCCGGGCGCGAGCCATGCGTTCTGGCTGGTCTCGCTCATCGGCGGCCTGGTCGTCGGCGCGCTGGCGCAGAAAAGCCGTCTGTGCATGGCGGGCGGCCTGCGCGATGTGTTCCTGTTCCGCGACTTTCATCTGGTGAGCGGCTTTATCGCGATCTTCGTCACCGTGCTGATCGGCAACCTGATTTTGGGTAATTTTCACGCTGCGCTCGAGGTGCAGCCCGTGGCGCACCACGACTATCTGTGGAGCTTCCTCGGCATGGGGCTTGCGGGCTGGGGTTCGGTACTGCTGGGCGGCTGCCCGCTGCGCCAGCTCATCCTCGCAGGCGAGGGCAGCGGCGACAGCGCGGTGACCGTGCTCGGCATGATCGTAGGCGCGGCGATCGCGCACAACTTCGGCATGGCGGGCAATGCGGATGCCATGACCGACGGCGTGTTCACCGCGGGCGGCGTGGCCCTGTCCGGCCGCATCGGCATCTGCATCGGGCTGGTGCTGCTGCTCGTGATTTCGATTGCAAACCTGCACAAGGAGGAAAAAGCAAAATGATTGACGCAAGAGGATATTCCTGCCCTATGCCCGTGGTCATGGTGCAGAAGGAAGTCAAGGCAAACGCCCCGCAGACGCTCGAGGTGCTGGTAGACGACCCCTGCGCGGTGGAGAACATCACGCGCTTTGCAAGTAACAACGGCTACGAGGCAACCTCCCGCCCCACCGGGGACGACGAGTTTGCGCTCACGCTGGTAAAAAAGGCATGAACGAGTACATCGCCACCTTCCACACGCATTTAAGCGCCATGCTGACCTTTCAGGCGCTGAAAGACGCGGGCTGCCGCGCGAAGATGCAGCCCGTACCGCGCACGCTCAGCTCATCCTGCGGCACCTGCGTGCGCTTTTGGGCGGAAAGCGACTGCCGCGCCCTGCTCGACCGGGACGCGGAGGCGCTGTACGCTGTATTGGATACGGTATACCGCCCGCTATGGCAAAATGAGGAGTGACCCCTATGAAGCAACATACCATTATTTCTGTTATCGGTGCAGGCGGCAAGACCACCGCACTGCTGACACTGGCCCAGGCGCTATCCGACCGGCGCGTGCTGCTGACCACCTCGACGCATATCTACCCAGTCGCGCCGCCGGACAGCCGCACACTGCTGATCGACCCGGAGGCAGACAAACTTGTGGATGCGCTTGCTTCGCCCGGCGTTGTTTGCGCGGGCACAGCCGCTTCCGAAGGCAAGCTGGGCGCGCTCGCGCCCGACCTGTTCCGGCATGCTGTCCGCGCGGCGGACATAACCCTGTGCGAAGCGGACGGCGCGCATCACCTGCCGCTCAAGCTGCACCGGGTGGACGAGCCGGTCGTGCCGCTGGAATCCGATCTGTGCCTGATCATCGCCGGGCTGTCTGCGTGGGGACAGCTGGTGTGCGAGGCCGTGCACCGGTATGACTGCCATCCGGACTGGGCGCACGACCCCCAGCGGCGGGTCGGCGCGGACAAAATCCTGTACTGCGTGCGCGAGGCGGCAGCCGCCTGCCGCCTGCCGCGCAAAAAAGTGCGCGTATGGCTCAACCAGGCGGATACGCCTGCCCTGTACGCGCAGGCTGCGCCGCTTGCACGCATCCTGTCCGCCGAGGGACTGGACTGCCGCGCGGGCAGCCTGCTGTATGAACCCGCCGCGCTCACAGACTGGATGATATCCGAAATATAAAAAACGGGCTTTTCAGCCCGTTTTTTATTTACAGCAACCGGATGTGCTTTTTCTGTGCCAGTTCAAGCAGCGCCTCGACCACGCCGCCGCCGATGGCGCGCGCCTTGTCGGAAACTGTATCGCAGTATGCCGCCTGTTCGGGGCGCGGGTCGATGTCCGCGATCTTGAGCCCCTTGGTCACCGGATAGCCTTCGCGGATCAGCCCGCGCAGCACGCCGTCGATCGTTGCATGCACTGGGGTATCCCCGACCCGCGCGATGACCTGCCCTGACCTGACCAGCGCACCGATGTCGATGATGTTTCCGCCTTCGTCCGCGACAAACTGCATCGCACCGGAGCCCGGCGCATGGATGACCCGCTCGGCCGCATAGCCCGCGATCACACCCGGCACACCTGTGTTTGGGATCGCCGCGCCCTGCCGGATCACGCGCCCCAGCTGGTGCCCGCGCATGGTCTCGACCACCGCGTCCACATCCTGCCCGGCGGCAAACCCCGGTCCGAGACCGACCGTGATGGGCGCCATCTCCCGGCATGTTCCCAGATTGCGCTTGGCCAAAATCGCGTCCACCACCGCGGCGGGCTGCAACGTGGTAATGCATGCCGCATTTTCATCCACCAGCAGCGGGATCTCCCCCAGCTGCGAAGCCTTTTCCGCCTGCGCCGCATCCGCAACGCGGCGCGCCGTTACACCCTCAACCTGCGCCGCGCCCTGCCAGACCGCCTCGCACAGCGCGGCCTTGCGGCGGATGGCAGAGGGGTTGGCGCACTCGGTCACCATGACTTTGAACCCGCACCGGTGCAGCCGCACGATCACGCCGGTCGCAAGATCACCCGCGCCGCGCACCAGCACCCAGGGCTGATTATTCTGCAATTTCACCGTCTTTCCTCCCTCTTCTCACTCCAAAAATCCTGCGAAATGTTCCCGCGCCAGCCGGTCAAGCATCTCATGCGCCTCTTTATCAAACGCGCGGTAGCGGCGGAGCAGTTCACGCCCCTTTTCGGTCAGCACCGCGCCGCCCCCGCCCGCGCCGCCGATGCGCCGCTCGAGCAGGGCAAAGCCCAGCTGTTCCTCGCAGCCGTGAATCACGCTCCACGCCTTGTTGTAGCTCATTTCCATGCGCGCTGCGCTGCGCCTGAGCGAGCCAAGCTCGTCCACGCCAGCGAGCAGCTGCGCCGCGCCCGGGCCGAACAGCTTATCCTCCTTCACCAGACGCAGGCTCGCCCGCACCCTGATCTGTCCCGCCACCGGCGTCCCCTCCTTTAGGTTTCTTTGTTATGATTATACCAGCTCCCGGCACACCGCACAACGGATGCACCGTATTTTCGTTCATCATTTATAAATATAACGAAATATCCTGTAATACCCTTGTCGATTGTTCGAATATCATATTCGTTGCGGGAATATGTTCGGATATGCTATAATGAAAACAAAAAAGGATTGCCCCGCGGCAGTCCGTAGTTTACGGTTGGAGGCGTTATCCATGAAACTGATGCGCGTGCAGGATGCGGTCGGACAGGTGCTCTGCCACGATATCACCCAGATCATCCCCGGTGTGACCAAGGATGCGGTGTTCCGCAAGGGCCATATCATCCGCGAGGAGGATATCCCCGTGCTGCTCAGCGTGGGCAAGGAGCACATTTACATCTGGGAAAACGATGAAACCATGCTGCATGAGAACGATGCGGCAGATATCCTGCGCGCGATCTGCCAAGGGGAGCACATGCGCGCCTCCGCGCCCAAAGAGGGCAAGATCGAGCTGACCGCCGAGACAGACGGCCTGCTGCTCGTGGACATCGAGCGCCTGCGCGCGGTCAACGCGCTGGGCGAAATGATGATCGCCACACGCGCCTCCGGCTTCCCGGTCAAAAAAGGTGACAAGCTGTGCGGCACGCGCGTCATCCCGCTGGTCATCAAGAAGGAAAAGATGGAACAGGCGCGGCAGGCCGCGGGCGGCAAACCGCTGTTGCAGCTTCTCCCCTTCCGGGCGCGCTCGTTCGGCGTGGTCACAACCGGGAGCGAGGTCGCAAAGGGCCTGATCGAGGATGCGTTCACCCCTGTCCTCGTAAAAAAAATGGCGGAATACAGCTGCGAAATGGCGGCGCACGCGGTCTGCGGCGATGATAGCGAACAGATCACCGCCGCGATCCGTAAGATGGCGGCCGACGGCGTGGAGCTGATCTTGTGCACCGGCGGCATGAGCGTCGACCCGGACGACCGCACCCCGCTTGCGATCCGCAATGCAGGCGCGGAGATCGTCAGCTACGGCGCACCCGTGCTGCCCGGCGCGATGTTCCTCGTGTCCTACCTGCCGGGCGGGCGGCCGGTCTGCGGCCTGCCCGGATGCGTGATGTACGCCAAGCGCACGATCTTCGACCTTGTCCTGCCGCGCCTGCTGGCGGACGTGCCTGTTACAGCGGAATGGCTCGCCGGGCTGGGGCACGGCGGGCTGTGCCTGAACTGCCCAGACTGCCATTTCCCGAACTGCGGCTTCGGCAAAGGGATATGATACACCGCTTTCATCGTGGGGAACAGGAGTACGTCATGAATGGAACACAATTTGTCCGGGGCGGCGCGTCCAATCCGGCGCTTGCGGAAAATGAATACTGCGGCGGAGGGCTGCACCATGCGTGACGCATTCGGCCGGGAGATCAACTATATGCGCCTGTCGGTCACTGACCGGTGCAATCTGCGCTGCCGCTACTGCATGCCCATGGAGGGCGTGCCGCCCACCACGCACGGCGATATTCTGCGGTATGAGGAACTATTGCGCGTGGCGCAGGCAGCGGTCTCGCTCGGCATCGACCGGTTCAAGGTCACGGGCGGCGAGCCGCTCGTGCGGCGGGGCATCGTGGACTTTATCCGCAGCCTGAAGGCACTCCCCGGTGTGCGGCAGGTGACACTGACAACCAACGGCCTCCATCTCCCTTCCCTGCTGGACGGGCTGCTGGATGCCGGGCTGGACGCGGTCAACATCAGCCTGGACACACGGGACAACGCGCAGTATCAGGCCATCACCCGCAGCAGCCATACCGCGGATGAAGTGCTGCACGCCGTGCGCCTGTGCGCCGGACGTCTGCCGACCAAGGTAAACGCCGTGCTGCTGTCCGAGACCGCAGCGCAGCTTGTCCCACTCGCACGGCTGGCGGAGGAGCTGCTGGTAGACGTGCGGTTTATTGAGCGCATGCCGCTCGGCGCGGCCGATGCCAGCGCCAGCGAACCTGCACACAAGGAAACCATCGACCTTTTACGCGCGGCTTGGCCGGATCTTGCGTCTGTTCAGAAACGGTGCGGCAACGGCCCGGCGCGGTACTATGCCTCGACGAAGCTGAATGGCTGCATCGGGCTGATCGAGGCGGTCAGCCATGCGTTCTGCGCAAGCTGCAACCGCGTACGGCTGACCAGCACAGGGCTTTTGAAGCCCTGCCTGTGCTACGAACAGGGAACAGACTTAAAGCCGCTCCTGCGCGGCGGCGCGGACGACGCAGCGCTGCGCGATGCGATCGAGCAGGCGGTACGGGGCAAGCCCGCCGCGCACTGCTTTGCCGAGCGGCAAGCGGTCACAGAGCGCAAAAGCATGAACCAGATCGGAGGATAACATGGGAAAGATCATCGCCATCTGCATGAGCGACGTGCGCGGCGTACAAAAGCAGCCGCGGGACACCGCACGGCTGGATAAGGACTGGGGCATCCGCGGGGACGCGCACGCCGGACACTGGCACCGTCAGGTCAGCCTGCTCTCCGCGGAGGAGATCGCAGCGTTCAACGAAAAAGGCGCGGGTGTGCAGCCCGGCGCGTTCGGAGAAAACCTCGTGGTCGAGGGCATCGGCCTGCGCCGCCTGCCGGTCGGCACGCTGCTCGGCTGCGGGGATGCGGTGCTCGAGATTACCCAAATTGGCAAGGAATGCCACAGCCACTGCGCGATCTATCAAAAGATGGGCGACTGCATCATGCCGCGCGAGGGCGTGTTTGCGCGCGTCATCACGGGCGGGCAGATCTCCGTGGGCGGTGAAATCCATGTGCTCCCGCGCACTGCCCCTTTCCCCTTTCAGGCCGCGGTTATTACGCTGTCCGACCGCTGCGCCGCGGGCGAGCGCGAGGACAAGAGCGGCCCCGCGGTCGCAAAGCGGCTGATGGAGGCGGGTTACATCATCGTCGAGCAGCTGCTGCTTGCGGACGAGCGCGAACCGCTCGAGCGCAGCCTCATCCGCCTGTGCGACCAGCGCCAGCTCGACCTGATTTTGACCACGGGCGGCACGGGCTTTGCCCCACGCGACATCACGCCCGAGGCCACACGCGCAGTCGCGGAGCGGGATGCACCCGGCATCGCGGAGGCCATCCGCGCGGCAAGCCTGCGCATCACCCCGCGCGCCATGCTCAGCCGGGCGGCGTCGGTCATCCGCGGCAAAACGCTCATCATTAACCTGCCCGGCAGCCCCAAGGCGTGCATGGAGAGCATGGATGTGTTCCTCGATCAGCTCCCGCACGCGCTTGAGCTGCTGCGCGGCACGCCGCAGGACTGCGGACGGTAAATTAAAAGCTGGAGGAGACAATCAGGAGGCGCGGATATGGCAAACGAGAACAGCAAAGACTTTAATGCAATGCTGCACAGAGAAACCGATATGCCTAAGGTGCAGATCATAACGGACGAAGCCGTCATCAGGAAATATGGCGGAGAGAAAATGTTCTTCGCCCCGCCGCTTGCTTACGATGAAATCATGAAAACAATTCCTTTTGGAAAGGTCATCACCGTCGGTGCAATCAGAGAATATCTGGCAAAGAAGAACCACGCTGATTTTACCGACCCAATGACTGCCGGAATTTTTGTATCCATTGCGGCATGGGCAAGCTGGCAGCGTTCTGCGGACAAAACGCCGTATTGGCGGACACTGAAGGCAAATGGCGAGTTAAATGCCAAATATCCCGGCGGCATTGAAGCGCAAAAAGAAAAACTGGCTTCCGAAGGCCATACGATCCTGCAAAAGGGGCGAAAGAATATCCGATACTATGTAAAGGACTATGAAAACGCGCTTTTTGATTTGAGGTAGGAAATCCCCGCTTTATTTCATTACGGACGATCCTGATACCTTCTTTTGAAAAAGGCGGCGTTGCGGGGTTGTAACATCGTATTGCTTCAATTTCGCCGTAAAACCGGCGGGTTGAAAATACATCTCCCCTGAAAGACGGGGCAAAGGAGAAAAACTACATGAAAAAAGCACTTGCATGGCTGCTGGCCGCGACGATGGCGCTCAGCCTGGCCGCATGCAGCAGCAACACAGCCGACACGGCGGACGAATCCGCCCAGGGCGGCGGCGAAACCGCCGATCCGGTCGAGCTGACCGTATTCGCGGCGGCGAGCCTGACCGAAACCCTGAACCAGATCGCGGAGGACTACAAGACCGTCGCGCCCGATGTGACGCTGACTTTCAATTTCGACTCCTCCGGCACGCTCAAGACCCAGATCCAGGAGGGCGCAGTCTGCGACCTGTTCATTTCCGCGGGCCAGAAGCAGATGGACCAGCTGGACGCCTCCGCGGACGCGTCGGTCAACACCGAGGGGCTGGACTTTGTGCTCGAGGGCAGCCGCATTGATCTGCTGGAAAACAAGGTCACGCTCGCCGTGCCCGAAGGCAACCCCAAGGGCATTGACAGCTTTGATGCGCTCGCCGAGCACCTGGAGGCGGGCGACATCCTGCTCGCCATGGGCAACAGCGACGTGCCGGTCGGCCAGTACACCCAGAAGATCCTGACCTGGTACGGGCTGGATGAAGCCGCGCTTGCAAACGCGGGCTGCATTACCTATGGCACTAACGTCAAGGAGGTCACCACGCAGGTCAGCGAGGGCAGCGTGGACGCGGGCATCATCTATTGCACGGATGCATTCAGCGCCGGCCTGACCGTGGTGGACGAGGCCACCCCGGAGATGTGTGGCCAGGTCATCTACCCCGCGGCGGTGTTGAACACGTCCGAGCACCAGACCGAGGCGCAGGCGTTCCTCGATTACCTGTCCACCGATGACGCGATGACCGTATTCGAATCTGTAGGCTTTTCAAAAGTCGCGTAACATGTATATTTGATGGTTTACACAGGCAGGGCATTCGCCCTGCCTGTGCGAAAAGGAGGTCAAGCAGTGGACTGGTTCCCGCTCTGGAACTCGCTGCGCATCGCAGCGATCAGCAGTGTGCTGGTGTTTTTCACCGGCATCGCGGCGGCGTACTACGCTGTGCGCCTGCCGCGTATGATAAAAGGTGTGCTGGACGTCGTGCTGACGCTGCCGCTCGTGCTGCCGCCCACGGTGGTGGGCTATTTCCTGCTGCTGCTGTTCGGCACCCGGCGGCCGCTCGGCATGGCGCTTGAAAGCATCGGCGTCAAGTTCGTCATGACCTGGTACGGCGGCGTGGTTGCAGCGGCGGTCGTGGCATTCCCCCTGCTCTACCGCACCGCGCGCGGCGCATTCGAGGCGTTTGATGAGACGCTTGCGCAGGCGGGGCAGACGCTCGGCCTGTCGAACACCTATATCTTCTGGTGCATCCGCATGCCTGCGTGCCGACAGGGCATTTTCGCGGGTATCGTGCTGGCGTTCGCCCGCGCGCTGGGCGAATACGGCGCGACCAGCATGCTGATCGGCTACACGCCCGGCCGCACCGCGACCATCTCGACCACGGTATACCAGCTCTGGCGCACGGGGGACGACCTACACGCCTTCTACTGGGTGCTGGTCAACCTCGCGATCTCGGCGGCAGTGCTGCTCACGGTCAACCTGCT
>DXFS01000006.1 GCA_019114345.1 Candidatus Agathobaculum pullistercoris
GCCGCAGGGCATCGGCGCGCTGCTGCTCCGGCCGGACTTTGCGAAAACGATCGAGCCGCTTGTGAGCGGCGGCACGGGCAGTGTGTCGGACAGCGAGGACATCCCGCTTTACCTGCCCGACCGTTTTGAACCGGGTACGCCTAACCTGCCCGGCATTTACGGCTGGGAGGCCGCGCTCGAGTACCTCGAAGGCATCACAGTCGAGGCGGTTGCCGCGCACGACCGCGCGCTGACCGCGCGGCTGCTGGGCGGCCTGCGGGAGATCCCGGGCGTGGCGCTCATCGGGCCGGACAGCGTCGAGAACCGCGTGGGCGTGTTCAGCCTGGATTTCCCGGGAAAGGACAACGCGGAGATCGCCGCCCGGCTGGAAGAGGGCTTCGGCATCCTGACCCGGTGCGGGCTGCACTGCGCGCCTTCTGCCCACCGTACGCTCGGCACCTTCCCGCGCGGCACGGTGCGCCTGTCCCTCGGCTGGTTCAACACGGAAGCGGACATCGACCGCGCCTTGCGGGCAATCAAAGCCGTCAGCGCAGGCTGATGCGCGCCCCGCCGGAATAACTTTCGACCGTCCCCACGCGCTGTGCGCTGGGGACGGTTTTTTGCAGCCCAGCAAACAGCGCGTCCGCGTCCTCGGGATGCACGGCGATCAGCAGGCCGCCCGAGGTTTGCGGGTCGTACAGCGCGTCCTGCACCTCGAGCGGGGTATCGCCCGGATCGACAAACGGCTCCGCGTACCGCCGGTTGCGGTACATGCCCTCGGGCAGCACGCCCATGCGCGCAAACTCGAGCGCCTCGGACGGGATATCGACGGCGTTCGTGTCGATCATCAGGTGTACATCGCCGCCCTGCGCCAGCTCGAGCGCATGTCCCAGCAGGCCGAAGCCGGTCACATCCGTGCAGGCGTGTACGCGGTACTGCACCATTGCGTCGCGCGCGGCCTTGTTGAGCGTCGCCATGCGCGCGAAAACGCCCGCGAGCACATCTTCCGGGCATAGGTCGGCCTTGGCCGCGGTGGTCAGGATACCCGTGCCGAGCGGCTTGGTCAGCAGCAACACATCGCCTGGCTGCGCGCCCGCGTTGGTGAGCACCTTGTCCGGGTGCACAAAGCCGGTCACGCACAGGCCGTACTTGGGTTCTTCGTCCAGGATGCTGTGCCCGCCCGCGATGACCGCTCCCGCCTCGTATACCTTGTCATACCCGCCGCGCAGGATGTCCTGCACCGCGTGGTCGGGCATGGATTTGGGCACACACAGCAGGTTAAGCGCGGTTTTAGGCTCGCCACCCATGGCGTAGACGTCGGACAGCGCGTTCGCTGCCGCGATCTGCCCGAACAGATAGGGGTCGTCCGCGATAGGAGGAAAAAAGTCCACGGTCTGCACGAGCGCGAGTTCGTCCGACACGCGGTAGACCGCCGCGTCATCGCTTTTGTCAAACCCGACGAGCAGGTTGGGGTCGCGGTGCACGGGCAGCCCCTCGAGCAGCTGGGCGAGCACACCCGCGCCGACTTTCGCCCCGCACCCCGCGCAGTTCGCCAGCTTGGTCAGCTTGATCTCCTGTTCCATAAGCCCCTCCGTTAGCCTGTGTGCTGCGCCGCCTGCACAGCATCTCGTTATACTATCAAAAAGATAACACATGCCTGAGCGCCGGTCAAGCCGTATTCGCTTTTGCATATTGCATGCGGTTGTGCTACAATAGATAGCGGACAAAAAATCTTGAAAAGGAGGGGGAAAGCTGTTGCTTTCCAAAAAGAGTAAGGCGATCGGCTTCATCTTGCTGTCTGCCTTTGGTTTTGCAATGATGAGCACATTTGTGCGCCTGGCGGGCGATTTGCCGTCCATCCAGAAATCCTTCTTCCGCAATGTTGTCGCCATGGCTGTGGCGGCTGTCGTGCTGTGGCGGGAAGGGGCTGGGTTCCGATGGGAGAAAGGCAACCTGCCGCTGCTGCTCCTGCGGTCGGTCTGCGGCACGCTGGGCATTTTCTGTAACTTCTACGCGATCGACCATCTGGTGCTCGCGGACGCGAACATTCTGAACAAGATGTCGCCGTTTTTTGCGATATTGTTTTCGCTCGTGCTGCTGAAAGAACGTGCCAATGCGGTGCAGTATCTCGCGGTGCTCGCGGCGTTTGGCGGCAGTATGCTGATCGTCAAGCCGGGCTTTTCGTCCGAGGCGTTTCCTGCGCTGATCGGCCTGCTGGGCGGCATGGGGGCGGGCGCGGCGTATACCGCGGTGCGCGCCTTGTCGAAAAAAGGCGAGAAGAGCGCGCGCATCGTGTTTTTCTTCTCTGCATTTTCCACGATTGCCTGCCTGCCGTACCTGCTGCTGGATTACCATCCCATGACATGGGGCCAGCTTGCCTGCCTGCTTGCGGCGGGCGCGTCCGCAGCGCTTGGCCAGTTCGGTGTGACGTTAGCCTATGCACACGCCCCGGCCAAGGAGATCTCGGTATTCGATTATACGCAGGTGCTGTTTTCCGCTATTCTCGGATTCTTCCTGTTCGGGCAGATCCCGGACGGGTTGAGTTTTATCGGCTATTTCGTGATTTGCGGCGTGTCCGTGCTGATGTTCTTCTATAACCGCACCTTGGAAAGCCGGGAGCAGGCAAGTGGCGGAAAGGTATGAGCTGAGGCGCTCGCGGCGCAAAACGCTTGCGCTCGAGGTGACGCGCGAGGGACAGGTGATCGTGCGCGCACCGCTGCGCATGTCCGCAAAGCAGATCGAGAGGTTCGTCGCCGCACATGCGGACTGGATCGTCCGGGCGCAGGAGCACCAGCGCGAGCGGCTGGCTGCACATCCCGAACCGGATGAAAAGCGGCGCGCGGAACTCATCCGCCGCGCAAAGGCCGAGCTGCCGCCCAAGGTGGCGCACTATGCGCGGCTGATGGGTGTGCAGCCCGCCGGGCTGACCATCACCTCCGCCCGCACGCGGTTCGGCTCGTGCAGTGGGAAAAACCGCATCTGCTTTTCCTGGCGGCTGATGGACTACCCCGAGGCGGCGGTGGACTATGTTGTGGTGCACGAGCTGGCA
Source organism: Candidatus Agathobaculum pullistercoris (assembly GCA_019114345.1). GTDB lineage: Bacteria > Bacillota > Clostridia > Oscillospirales > Butyricicoccaceae > Agathobaculum > Agathobaculum pullistercoris. The sequence goes on from DXFS01000006.1 coordinate 3,029, forward strand.
CACATCGTGCACAAAAACCATGGGCCGCAGTTCTGGGCGCTGGTCGGGCAGTACCTGCCGGATTACCGTGCCCGCCGCGCACTCCTGCGCGAATGACCATGCATAAAGAGGAGGAAATAACCCCATGACCATTGCGGAAATTGCGTCCCGCGCGGGCGTTTCCAAGGCCGCGGTGTCCCGCTATTTGAATAACGGCTATGTCAGCTCGGAAAAGCGGGAGGCCATCCGCCGGGTGATCGAGGAGACCGGCTACGTCCCCTCGCAGCAGGCGCAGACGCTGCGCACCGGCAAAAGCCGGATGGTGGGTGTGATCGTGCCGCGTATCGACTCGGAATCCATCAGCCGGGTGGTGGCGGGCATCTCCAAAGTGCTTGAGGCGCAGGGCTACCGGCTCCTGCTCGCCAACACGGACAACAATATCCAGAAGGAGCTGGAATACCTTGAGGTGTTCCGCAGCGGCAATGTGGACGGTGTGATCCTGGTGGCGACTATATTATCCGGTGCGCATAAGCAGGCGTTGGGCGCGCTGGGCTGCCCGGCCGTGCTGGCAGGCCAGCGCATGGAGGGCATGTCCTGCGTGTATCACGACGACCAGGGTGCAGCGCGCGCGGTCACTGAGTTGCTGTTGCAAACCGGCAGACGACGCATCGGTTATATCGGCGTCACCCCGCGTGATAAAGCGGCGGGCGCGGCGCGGCGCGCGGGCTGGCAGGCGGCCATGCGCGAGGCCGGGCAGGAGCCCGACCCGGCGTGGATGGAGCAGAGTGATTTCTCGATCGACGGCGGCTATGCGGCGGCAGAGCGGCTGCTTGCCCGTGTACCGGATATGGAGGGTATCTTCTGTGCAACCGATTCCATAGCAATCGGAGCAAAGAAACGCATTGAGGAGGACGGCAGGCGCATCCCGGATGAGATTGCCCTCGTGGGCATCGGACACTCGCGGCTGAGCGAACTGGTGCGGCCTAAGCTTGCAACCGCGCACTATTACTATCAGACCAGCGGCGAGGAGGCCGCGCGCGACCTGCTGGAAATGATCGAGCAGGGGATCGACCGAAAAAAACAACTGATGCTGGGCTATGAAGTGTATCCAGGAGAATCGGTCTGACGGAATATCGAAACGGCGGAAGGGCTGTCTGTGTCAACAAGACACAGACAGCCCTTTTGTGTATACTGAGGAGAATGCGCGGGATAATTAGGAAAAGTGCGCAAAAACCATGGCAAAGGTTTGGGTAGTATTGCGGGTTTACAAAATGTGGGCGGCAGCAGTATAATACAGACAAGAAATATGAAATCGATTTCATGAAATATACGAAAGGGCGGAACAAAAGGTGGATTACAAAAAGGCGGCCTCCGAAGTGCTCCAGAACATCGGAGGCAAGGACAACATTGTGTCCGCAGCGCACTGTGCAACGCGGCTGCGCCTTGTCATTGCGGACAACGGCAAGGTTAACAAAAAAGAACTGGAAAACGCGACCGGCGTGCAGGGCGTGTTTGAGGCACAGGGCCAGCTCCAGATCATCTTCGGCACGGGCACGGTCAATAAAGTGTATGACGAGTTCATCGCGCTCTCGGGTGCGGCGGCGGTCAGCAAGGACGAGGCCAAGGCGCAGGGTGCAGCCAAGGGTAACTGGTTCCAGCGCGCAATCAAGACGCTGGGCGACATCTTCGTGCCGATCATCCCGGCGATTGTGGCATCCGGTTTCCTGATGGGTATTATGGAGTCCTTGAACTTCATGGTCAACAATGGATTCATTGAGATGAACACCAGCAGCTCGATCTATGTGTTCGCGCAGCTGTTTTCCAATGTGGCGTATACCTTTCTGCCCATCCTGATCGCGTTTTCCGCGGCAAAGGTATTCGGCGGAAACCCGTTCCTCGGAGCGGTCATCGGCATGATTATGCTGCACCCCGACCTGCAGAATGCATGGACGGTGGCAACCGAAGGGGTACATACATATCAGGAAGTGTTTTTCGGTCTGTATCAGGTGCCGCTGGTCGGTTATCAGGGACATGTGATCCCGGTCATCATCGCCGTGTGGGTGATGTGTTTCCTCGAAAAGCGCCTGCACAAGATTGTACCGGCCATGTTTGATCTGTTCGTCACTCCGCTGGTAAGCGTATTTGTGACCGGCTACCTGACGCTTGCCGTCATCGGCCCGGTGTTTACCACTGTGGAAAATTTCGTGATCGACGGCGTGCAGTGGCTGATCGCCATCCCGCTCGGTATTGGTTCGTTCATCATGGGCGGCCTGTATGCGACGACGGTTGTTTCAGGCATCCACCACATGTATACCATCATCGACCTCGGCCAGATCAGCGCCTACGGCATGACCTTCTGGCTGCCGCTGGCCTCGGCGGCAAACGTGGCGCAGGGCGGCGCGGCGCTTGCGGTTGCACTCAAGACCCGGAACAAAAAGCTCAAATCCATGGCGCTGCCCGCTTCGCTTTCCGCGTTCATGGGTATCACCGAACCGGCCATCTTCGGCGTCAACCTGCGGTTCTTCCGCCCGTTTATCGCCGGCTCGATTGGCGGCGCATGCGGCGCGCTGTATGCCTCGATCGTCGGCCTGGGCGCGACCGGCACGGGCGTGACCGGCATCTTCGGCATCCTGCTGCACCTGCATCATCCGGTCCAGTACATCATTACCATGGCGATTGCGACCGGCGTGGCCTTTGTGATCTCGTGGTTCTTTGGTCTGCCCAAAGAGGAGCAGCAGCCGGAGGCAGTGCCTGCACCGGAACCGCCTGCCCCGGAGGCAGTTACCGCTCTGCAGGAAGGCGCGGTGTCCATTGTTTCCCCGCTGACCGGCGAAGCGGTGCCGCTCAGTGAGACCGGCGACCCGGCATTCGCTGCGGAGGCGCTCGGCAAGGGCATTGCAGTCAAACCTTCGGAGGGCAAGGTGTTTGCGCCCTGTGACGCGACGGTTTCCGCGGTCATGGGCCACGCGGTCGGCCTGACCTGCGGCAACGGCGCGGAGCTGCTCATCCATGTCGGTATCGACACGGTAAACCTGGACGGCAAACACTACACCGGCCATGTCGAGGAGGGACAGCGCGTCAAAGCGGGTGACCTGCTGCTCGAGTTTGACATCGCGGCGATCGAAAAGGAAGGCTATAAGACCATCACACCCGTCATTGTGACCAATTCGGACGATTATGCCGAGGTAGAGCGTATGATCGGCACGGTGGCCGCGTGCAAGGACACACTGATGAAACTCAAACGTTAAGCGACAGGAGAAAAGAGTATGAGCAACGCATTGCAGCGCGATCTGGTACGGCTGGTCAGCCGCATCGAGCGGGAGGACGGCCCGCGCGCCACAGCCGACCCGTACCGCCAGCGGTTTCATCTGATGCCGCCAGTCGGCTGGATGAACGACCCCAACGGTCTGTGCCGCTGCGGGGAATGGTACCATGTGTTTTACCAGTACGGCCCGTTCGACCCCGCGGGCGGGGTAAAGATGTGGGGGCATTACCGCAGCCGCGATTTGCTGCACTGGGAGCAGCTGCCGCCTATGCTGTACCCCGACCAGCCGTGGGACATCCACGGGGTGTACTCCGGCTCCGCACTGGTCGAGGACGGCACGATGTATCTCTACTATACCGGGAATGTCAAGCACGCGGGCAATTACGACTATATCACGGCGGGGCGCGGCCACAACACCGCGCTCGCCGTCTCCCGCGACGGGGTGACGGCCGAGTCCAATGAGCTGCTGCTGGAGAACAAAGACTACCCGGCGGACCTCACCTGCCATGTGCGCGACCCCAAGGTGTGGGCGCAGGACGGAACGTATTACATGGTGCTCGGTGCGCGAACCAAAGACGACCGCGGCGAGCTGTTGGTCTACGAATCCGCGGACAAGCGAAGCTGGCAGCACATCAACACCCTGACCACACCGGAAAAATTCGGCTATATGTGGGAGTGCCCCGACCTGTTCGAGCTGGATGGGAAGTGGTTCCTCATGTGCTCGCCGCAGGGCGTAACGCGGCAGGGCAACAAGTATCAGAACGTGTATTCGTGCGGGTATTTCCCGCTGCACGGCGATTTCCGCGGGGACTATACGCTGGGAGCGTTCCGCGAACTGGACTGCGGCTTTGATTTTTACGCACCACAGACCTTTTCAGACGGCGGCCGCCGCCTGCTGATCGGCTGGATGGGCATGCCGGATGCGGACTATGCCAACCCGACCGTCGCAAACGGCTGGCAGCACTGCCTGACCGTGCCGTGCGAAATCAAACGCGACGGCGAACGTATGCTGCGCGTCCCGGCGCGCGAGATCAGCGCCCTGCGCGGCGAACACATTCCGACGGAACGGGCGCAGGTGTTTGATATGGTGTGCCGTACTGAGGCTGTAGGTAGGCTTGTCATCCGCGGGGCGGCTGTGGTAGAATGGGACGAGCAGCAGCTTTCGCTCACGCTTGTGCAGGGCGGCGCAGGACGCACCGTGCGCTATGCGGATGTTGGCGCCGTCAAATCCCTGCGGGTGCTCGCGGACACCTCCTCGCTTGAGATCTTCATCAACGGCGGAGAGCAGGTGATGACCACGCGGTATTATCCCGACCCGGCCTCCTGCGGCGTGCAGATGGAAGGCGCGCAGGCGGAGATCTGGGCGATGGGTGCGCTGCAAATTCAGTAAAACCAAAGGTGGAACACATGTCAAACTACAAACTGCTCGCACTTGATCTGGACGGCACGCTGCTTGGTCCAACCAGCCGCGTCAGCGCAGCGAACGCCCGTGCAGTGCGCCTCGCGCAGCAAGCAGGCGTGCAGATCGCTTTGTGCACCGGCCGCAATTTGACGGAGAGCCGCGCATTTAACAGCCAGCTGGAAGCCCCGGCAGATTGGATCGTCATCGCTAACGGAGCGGCGGCTGAGCGCCTGTCGGACGGCGTACAGCTCACTTTCGACGGGCTCGACCGGCAGCGGTGCGAGGCAATATTTGCAGTCTGTGCGCAGTTTGACACCGACCCCTGCCTGTATACGGGCGACAGCCTGTATTACGGCAGGGAGTTCCTGCGTTTTCTGGAGGAGATCCGGAAACGCGGCACGACAGCGCTGGACGAAACGGCAGATGGCTATTTCTTCATCGACAGCTGGGACAAATGGCGCGTCCTGCTGGACAAAGAAGACGGCCGCATCCTCAAGGCGATCCTGCACGACCTCAACCCCAAAGCGGTTGACCGGATGATGCAGACGCTCGAGCAGACCGGCCTGTTTGAGCTGGCGCCGTCCGTCATGTACGGCGGCGCGCTCAAAAACGTGGAGATCAACTGCAA
>DXFS01000063.1 GCA_019114345.1 Candidatus Agathobaculum pullistercoris
TTGCCCGAGAACGCGCCGCCGCCGTGACGGCCGATGCCGCCGTAGGTGTCGACGATGATCTTGCGGCCGGTCAGGCCGGAGTCACCCTGCGGGCCGCCGATGACAAAGCGGCCGGTCGGATTGATGAAGTACTTGGTGTTCTCGTCCAGCAGGTGCGCCGGGATGACCGGCTTTACGACCTGCTCGATCATATCCTTGCGGATCTGCTGAAGCGAGACCTCCGGGCTGTGCTGGGTAGAGATAACCACCGTATCCACGCGCACCGGCAGGTTCTGCTCGTCATACTCGACCGTGACCTGGCTCTTGCCGTCCGGGCGGAGATAGTCGAACATGCCGTTCTTACGCACCTCGGCAAGGCGCTTTGCCAGCTTGTGCGCCAGCGAAATGGGCAGCGGCATGAGCTCGGGCGTCTCGTTGCACGCATAGCCGAACATCATGCCCTGATCGCCCGCGCCGATCGCGAGATCGGCATCGGACGCGCCCTCCTTGCGCTCGAGCGAGTTATCCACGCCCAGCGCGATATCCGCGGACTGCTCGTCGATCGCGGTCAGCACCGCGCAGGTGTCGCAGTCAAAGCCGTACTTCGCGCGGTCATAGCCGATCTCGCGGACGGTGTCGCGCACGACCTTGGGGATGTCCACATAGCAGGAGGTGGAGATCTCACCCATGACCTGCACCATGCCGGTGGTGCAGGTGGTCTCGCATGCGACGCGCGCATAGGGATCCTGTGTTAAGATTTCGTCAAGAATTGCATCCGAAATCTGATCGCAGATCTTGTCCGGATGGCCTTCGGTGACCGATTCCGAGGTGAAAAAGTGATGTGCCATTTGATGTCCTGTTCCTTTCTGCATACGTTGGGGTGCAATAAAAAAACGCTCCCAAATGGGAGCGTAATGACCGTTTTGCCCCCTCATCTTTCGTGTTCCTACGCCGGATTTGGCACCTTACGCGCATTTTCCGCGCAGGTTGCCGGGTTTCACAGGGCCGTTCCCTCCACCGCTCTCGATAAGGTCATATATACGATTTACGCGGTCTATTTTATATAAATTCACGTCTTTTGTCAAGGGATAAATTCGGCAAATTAGGATATTGTCTTCGGATTGACATTTTCCTGTGTGCGTTTATAATTATTATAGATTAAAATACGCGAGATTTTGCCTGCCGCCGGCCAGTCTGTGCGGCTTTCTTTGCAAGGGCTGCTCGCACGGTTTCGTTTACAGGAGAGAATAAGGATATATGAACGTAAATGTAGGAATCGACATCGGCTCGACGACGGTTAAAATCGTTGTCGTGCGCGATGGAGAAATCATCCACAAGCACTATGAGCGCCATTTCTCCAAGGTGCGCGAAAAGGCGGTCGAGCTGGTGCAGAATGCGCGCGAGGCCATCGGCCCGGACGCGACGGTCCGCTGCGCCATCACCGGCTCGGCCGGCCTCGGCGTTGCCAAGGCGGCGGACATCGACTTCGTGCAGGAAGTATTCGCCACCCGCAAGGCGGTAGGCGTACATGTGCCGCAGGCGGACGTGGTCATCGAGCTGGGCGGCGAGGACGCAAAGATCGTGTTCCTGTCCGGCCAGCTGGAGGAGCGTATGAACGGCTCCTGTGCAGGCGGCACAGGCGCTTTCATCGACCAGATGGCCGTGCTGCTCGACGTGACCCCCGGCGAGCTCGACGAGCTTGCCCAGCACGCAGAGCAGATCTACACCATCGCTTCGCGCTGCGGCGTGTTCGCCAAGTCAGACATCCAGCCGCTGCTCAACGACGGCGCGCGCAAGGAGGACGTTGCCGCGTCCATCTTCCAGGCGGTCGTCAACCAGACGGTCGCCGGCCTCGCGCAGGGGCGCGAGATCAAAGGCGATGTGCTCTTCCTCGGCGGCCCGCTGTTTTTCTTCAAGGGCCTGCAGAAACGCTTTCAGGAGACGCTGAAGCTGGACGATATGCACGCCCACTTCCCCGCCCTCGCTCCATACGCGATCGCGGCGGGCGCGGCAGAATACGCAAAGGACACCCAGAAGACCTATTCGGTCGATTCGCTGCTCGACGCGCTCGAACACGCGGCGGGCGCACCCGTGGTTGCCAACTACCTGCCCCCGCTGTTTGAAAGCGAGCAGCAGTACGAGGAATTCAAACGCCGCCACGGCGTGCACGACGTGATGACCCAGAACGTCACCATGTACGAGGGCGACGCCTATCTCGGCATCGACTGCGGCTCGACCACGACCAAGCTGGTGCTGATCGGCGAGGACCACCAGATCCTGTTCCACCACTACCAGTCCAACAAGGGCAACCCGGCGGATGTCATCCGCGAGCAGCTGACAAAGCTCTATGAGCTGTGCGGCGACCGCGTACATATCGTATCCAGCGCAGTCACCGGCTACGGCGAGGCGCTCATCCAGCACGCGTTCGGCGTGGACTTCGGCCTGGTCGAAACAGTCGCGCACTTCCGCGCGGCACGGCACTTCTGCCCGGACGTCGACTTCATCATTGACATTGGCGGACAGGACATCAAATGCTTCAAGATCCGCAACAAGTGCATTGACAATATTTCGCTCAACGAGGCGTGCTCTTCCGGCTGCGGCTCGTTCATCGAGACCTTTGCCCGTTCGATGGGCTACTCGATCGAGGAATTCTGCAAACTCGGCCTGTTCGCGAAGCACCCGATCGACCTCGGCTCGCGCTGCACCGTATTCATGAACTCGTCGGTCAAGCAGGCGCAGAAGGACGGCGCGGGCATCGATGCGATCTCGGCCGGCCTGTCGGTCTCGGTCGTCAAGAACGCGCTCTATAAGGTCATCCGCGCCCACTCGCCGGACGACCTCGGCCAGCACATCGTCGTACAGGGCGGCACATTCCTCAACGACGCGATCCTGCGCTCGTTCGAGCAGGAGATCGGCCGCGACGTGACCCGTCCCGCGATCGCGGGCCTGATGGGCGCGTACGGCGCCGCGCTGCACGCCAAGGACAACCGCCCGGCGCAGACCTCGCTGGTCGGCATGGATGTGCTCGCCTCTTTCCGCCACACGGTCAAATCCGCGCGCTGCGGCCTGTGCGAGAACCATTGCAGCCTGACCATCAACGATTTTGGCGGCGGCCGCCGCTTTATCTCGGGCAACCGCTGCGAGCGCCCGCTCGGCGGCACCAAAAAAGCCGATTTGCCCAATCTGTACCAGTGGAAGCTGGAAAAGCTCCGCAGCTACGGCGAGTCGTCGGGCAAGCCCATGCCAAACGGCAGGATCGGCCTGCCCTTCGGCCTGAACTACTATGAGCTGCTGCCGTTCTGGACCACATTCCTGCGCTCGCTCGGTTTCGAGACCGTGCTGTCCGACGTGTCCACGCGCGACATATACATGCAGGGCCAGCACTCCATCCCGTCGGATACCGTGTGCTATCCGGCCAAGCTCATGCACGGCCACATCGAGAACCTGCTCGAAAAGGGCGTGGATGCAATTTTCTACCCCTGCATGACCTACAATCTGGACGAGGGCCGCGCGACCAACTGCTACAACTGCCCGGTCGTGGCATATTACCCCGAGCTGCTGCACGCGAACGTTGCTGCGCTCGCGGACTTCGACTTCATGATGCCGTATTTCGAGCTGACCGACCACAAGCGGTTTATCCAGCAGGCAGCGAAATACTTCTGCGGCAAATACCCGCAGATCAAAAAGAAGCAGGTCGCGGCAGCAGCCGAGGCGGCGTTCCAGGAACTCGACAACTACTACGCCGAAATCCGCCTTGAGGGCCAGAAGGCCATCGCCTACGCCGACACGCACGGGCTGGATATCGCGGTCATAGCGGGCCGTCCGTATCACGTTGACCCGGAGATCAACCACGGCATCGACCAGCTGATCGCCTCGTTCGGGCTGGTCATCGTGTCCGAGGACGCGGTGTGGCAGCTGGCCGAGGAGCCCAAGGTCCACGTGATCAACCAGTGGACCTACCATTCGCGCATGTACGGCGCAGCCAAGTATGTGACCCGGAAGGAAAACGCGCAGCTCATCCAGCTCGTGTCCTTCGGCTGCGGCATCGACGCGATCACCACCGACGAAGTGCGCGCCATCTGTGAAAATGGCGGCAAAATCTATACACAGCTCAAGATCGACGAGATCAGCAACCTGGGTGCGGCCAAGATCCGTATCCGCAGTATGCTGGCCGCCGTAGAGGAGGGCAGAAAACTTGCAGAACAACAATCCAACCAGCACGTCGGCTAACCCCACTGAGGGCTACAAGCTCCCGCAGTTTACCGAAGAGATGCGCAAGGACTATACCATCCTTGTGCCCAACATGTTGCCCGTGCAGCTCGGCCTGATGTGCCGTCTGATGAAAAACTTCGGCTACAACATGGAGCTTTTGCACACCGAGGGGCCGAACATCGCCGAGCAGGGCCTGCGCAACGTGCATAACGACACCTGCTACCCTGCGCTGCTGGTCATCGGCCAGCTGCTCGATGCGATCGAGTCCGGCAAATATGATATCCACAAGATCGCGCTCATCCTGCCGCAGACCGGCGGCGGCTGCCGCGCGTCCAACTACATCCATCTGATGCGCAAGGCGCTGGTCAAAAACGGCTACGGGTTCATCCCGGTTATCTCGCTCAATTTCTCGGGTCTGGAGACCGACGCAAACCCCGGCTTTAAGCTGACCAAAACCATGCTGATACAGGTCGCCTATGCGCTGCTGATCGGCGACCTGATTATGATGGTAGCCAATCAGTGCCGTCCCTACGAGGTCGTGCCCGGCTCGACCGACAAGGCCATCGAGATCTGCATGAACGCAGTCACCGCCCGCTTCACGGGCGACCGCATGGTTTCCTACCGCGAGGTCAAGCACCTGTATCGCTATGTGCTGACCGCGTTCGGCAAGATCCGTCTGGACAAGTCGAAAAAGAAAAAGCTGGTCGGCATCGTAGGCGAGATCTACGTCAAGTTCTCCCCGCTCGGCAACAATCGGCTGGAGGAATTCCTTCTGGGCGAGGGCTGCGAGCCCGTGCTGCCCGGCCTGATGGATTTCTGCCTGTACTCGATTTACAACTCGGTCATCGACCACGAGCTGTACGGCCGTTCCGCCTCGCGCGCAGCGGTATACAAGTTCGTATACCAGTTCATGCTGGGCAAGCAGGCGGATATCATCAAGCTGATGAAAAAGGACGGCAATTTCCGCCCGCCCATGCCGTTTGATGAGGTGCGCAAGAATGCGCAGGGCATCATCGGCCAGGGCGTCAAGATGGGCGAGGGCTGGCTGCTGCCGGCCGAGATGGTCGAGCTGATCAGCGAGGGCGTCAACAACATCGTGTGCACCCAGCCATTCGGCTGCCTGCCCAACCACATCGCGGGCAAGGGCATGATCCGCAAGATCCGCGAGGTCTACCCGCAGGCGAACATCGTCGCGGTCGACTATGACCCTGGCGCATCCAAAATCAATCAGGAGAACCGCATCAAGCTGATGCTGTCCTCGGCAGAATAACACACTTCGTTTGAAGCGTACAGCTTCAAACGAGAAACACCCTTGACAGGCTACGCCTGTAAGGGCTATCGCAGAAAGAAGCACCGAAAACTGTGTTTTCGGTGCTTCTTTCTGTTTGTTCAAAAAACGAGGCGCTTGTCCTCGTTTTTTGGGAAAAGCGCGGCTCTGCTTCGCGCCTCCGTACTTTTCCACGCATGCGCGCCTACGGCGCGGAATCTTTTAGCCTGCGGCTCAAAATCACTTCAGGTTATCCACCATGCGCACCGCAATGGCGAGCGCCTGCTCGCGTGTTGCGTTGGCATAGCCCTGCGCTTCCTCGGCGCTGGTGGTGTTCTTGGGTGCGAACTTATTGCCGCCCATGCCGTTAATGATGTTGTTGGCAACCATGAAGTACACGCTTTCCTTTGCATAGGCTGAGATATTCGCATCATCCGCGAAAACAGCCGGGCGGGTGAAATCCAACGGATACGATGTGTCCTCCGCCAGCGTCCACCCCGGAATGGTCGCGCGCTTGAACACGCGCGTGAGCATGGCCGCGGCCTGCTCGCGGCTCAGCCGCTCATTGGGCGCAAAGGTGGTAGCGGACATACCGTTGACCACGCCGAGGTTGTACGCCTTGAGAACCTCGGTATCGCTGCAGTCGGTAAACGGGTTGACGACCGCGGGCAGCGCCTTTGTACCGGAGAGGTTCTCATAGGTCTTTACCGCGACCGCCGCGAACTCCAGCCGAGTGATAGGCAGGGTGTAGTCCGCATCCTCCAGCACCTCCGGAATCAGGTCATATTCCTCGGCTTTTTCCAGTTCGCTCTGCGCCCATCCCGAACCGATCCGCTCATACTCGCAGATAATGCCGACATTTTCTGTTGAGAAGAACTCTTCCTGTCCTGAAATGTAATTTTCGTTATTGATGTCATTCCACACACCAAGTCTGCTCTCATCGCCCCAGTGATGGCGCTCCATCTGCAAATAATGCTCTGTTCCCTGATAATTGTTAAATGTAATCGTAGTATACCAATAGTCCCAAGGTTCGCCGGTAATCCATTCCCACTCACCTTCCTCGGCTTCATCCGTGCCGCCCAGCCAATACTGTGCTTTTTCACCATTCTTGACGAGTTGCATTATCGCTTCCTGCTCTGCCGAAGAAGTGATCGTCGCTAAATGACCGCCCCGGTCCTCACAATATTTCTTCGCCTGTTTCCATGTCATGCCTTCTTCAATGCGCTCATAGCGATGCCCATTGAAATCCACTGCATTGCCAACCGCAAATGCCGCCGGTACTATCGCCGTCAGTATCAACACCGCCATCATCAGGCTGACCAGCCTTTTCTTCATACCCTATTCCTCCTCACACAGCTTACACCGCCTGTTTTTTCCAGCATAACACACATATGTATGCAATATCAATAATTTTTCAATTATTCTACCGTCTCTTTTTAACATAATAACAAACCGTCTCTTTCCTGCATAGCATGAATCAGCCGCCCTCCTAACTGGAGCGCGGCTACATCTGACAAGTCAGTAAGGACTGAGACCATGAAGCATGAAAGCATTTTCCCGCTGTCCGGCCTGTCCGAGGGCGAGGACGCGCGCGTCCATGCGCTGCGTCTTTCCGGCAGCATCCGCCGCCGATTGCAGGACCTCGGGCTGGTGGCGGGCACACGGGTGACCTGTATCCAGCGCGCCGCGGCGGGCGACCCGACCGCCTATCTGATCCGCGGTGCGGTGATCGCGCTGCGGCAGGCGGACGCGGCGCGCATCGAAGTCGGGGGCGCGCCTTGAGGGCCGCGTCCAGCACGCCGGTCATCGCCCTTGCGGGCAATCCCAATGTCGGCAAGTCGACCGTGTTCAACGCCCTCACCGGCAGCCGCCAGCACACCGGCAACTGGAGCGGCAAGACGGTCGCGAACGCCTACGGCGCCATGCGCTGCGGCAGCACGCCGATGACGCTGGTCGACCTGCCGGGTACCTATTCCTTGCGCGCCCGCTCGGCCGAAGAGCGCGCGGCGCGCGACTTTCTCGCCTCGGGCGAGGCGGATGTGACCATTCTGGTCGCAGATGCGACCTGTCTCGAACGCAACCTGATCCTGGTTCTGCAGGTGCTCGAGATCACCTCCCGCGCAGTGCTCTGCCTCAACCTGATGGACGAGGCGCGCCGCAAGCATATCCATATTGATACACGGGAACTTGAGCACGCGCTCGGCATCCCGGTCGTACCCTGCGCTGCGCGGCAAGGACGTGGCCTGACCGAGCTGACGCAGGCCGTAGACCGTGTTCTGAAGCGTGGCTCGATTCCCCATGCTGCTGCCATCCGCTATCCGGATATGATTGAAAATGCCATCCAGCGTTCGGGCCTGCCGCGGGCTGCAGCGCTGGACGCACTGGTGCAAAACCCGCCGTCCGGCCTGACTGCCGAACTACTGGATGATCAGATCACCGCTGCAGCAGCCCTGCGCGCCGAGGAAATCGCGCTTCGCTGCGTGCAGACTCCCGGATCTGCCTATGCACGCGACCGCCAGCTCGACCGCATCCTGCTCAGCCGCCGCTGGGGCGTGCCGCTCATGCTGCTGCTACTTGCCGTGGTATTTTACATCACCCTGTCCGGTGCAAATGTGCCAAGCGCATGGCTAAGCGAGCATCTGCTCGGCCTGACAGAACCGCTCGCTGCCGCCCTGTCCGCGCTCGGTCTGCCGCCGGCCGCCATCTCCCTGCTCACAGACGGCCTGTGGCGCGTGCTGGCAACTGTCATATCCGTCATGCTGCCGCCCATGGCTATCTTTTTCCCTTTGTTTACCCTGCTCGAGGACGCAGGCTACCTGCCCCGTATAGCTTTTCAGCTTGACCATGCCTTCCAGTGTGCGCACGCCTGCGGCAAGCAGAGCCTAACCATGTGCATGGGTGCAAAGTGGATGCGGTTCTTATGTTAGCATTTTTCGCCATATTCATCTGGTTTTGCCTTTATTATATCACAAAAATTCAAATATTGTAACAGGCAGGATATCCTTTTATTTGTCGGATTGTCGGCGGATGCCATTTTCTGTACTCCTATTCAGGGGAAAAGCAAAAATCCGAACGCGTCCCTGCGTGGAACAACGTTCGGATTTTTCATCTTTGGTACACCTGATATGGCTTGGACACACGGCATTTTGAGTGTTCATCCGCTGCCGGTCCCTTTACGGGGCGTTGTGTTCAGCTGTCTGCCGTCCGCTCACAGCGCACGGTGACGCGGCTGCGGCCGCCCAGCGTGCAGGTGAACAGGGTTAGATCCCATTCCCCCGCCTGCATTTCTTCAATAGCCGTGCCGGGCAAATCCTCAATCAGGGAAACGGCATAGGTAAACTGGTTACCGTCTACATCGGTAAACGTGACCGTGTCCCCGGTGTTCAGCCGGTTCA
>DXFS01000007.1 GCA_019114345.1 Candidatus Agathobaculum pullistercoris
ATGTAATGGTCAGCTGCGGCGAAAGGTGCGGCTCAGGCATACGAGCGTCAGGACGGCGACCAGCGCTTCAACGGTGGGGAAGGTAGCCCACACGCCGTTTACGTCAGCAAACGCCGTCAGCGCCAGCAGGACGGGTGGAATGAAAATCACGCCGCGCAGCAGCGATATGGCAAATCCCTGGCCGGAGCGGCCGGAGGCGCTGAAAAACGCCGCGCAGACGATATTGAGCCCAGCGCACCAGAAGCCGAGAAAATAGATCCGCAGACCGGTCACAGCATAGCCTGCGAGCACTGGGTCACCCGTACTGTTGAACACCGCGGCGATCGGCCCGGCAAATACAAACACCACGGTGAACAGCACGGTCGCGATCGCGATCGCAGTCACGATGCCGTAACGGAACAGGCGGCGCAGGGAAGCTGATTCGCCCGTCCCGCTGCTATGGCTGACCAGCGGCTGCACACCGGTGGACAGGCCGGTGAACACGGCCGCCGCGACCAGCGCGAGGTTGGCGACAATGCCATAGGCAGCAACCCCGGTGTTCCCGGCCAGCCGCAGCAGCACCTGGTTGAACAGCAGCAGCACAACGCCGGAGGACAGCTCGGAGATCAGCGAGGGCAGGCCGGGCGTACACAACGCGGGCAGCAGATAGAGATGCAGCCGCGTGCGCAGGAGATGGAAGCCGCGCGCGGGCGAGCGCAGGTGCCCGGACAGGATCAGCATGCTGATGATGGGGGATACGCCGGTCGCAAGTGCAGCGCCGAACATGCCCATGCCCAGCGGGAAGATAAACACATAGTCCATCACCACATTGGATAAGCTGCCGATGATCATGCCGCACATTGCACGGCTGGGGCCGCCGTCGTTGCGGACAAAGGCAAGGAGCACGTTATTCATAATGAAGAACGGCCCGAAGCACAGCAGTGTCCGCAGATAGATGCTGGTCAGCGGGAAGGTCTCCGCATCCGTGCCGAGCAGCCGTGCGAGCGGACCGGCTGCCAATACACCGAGCAGCAGGAAAAACAGCCCGGCCATGAGGCCAAGCCCGGCCGCATGTGTAAAGGCGCGGTCGGCCTCCTTCTGCTGACCCTGCGCACGGCAGATAGTAAAGTGTGTGGCGCTGCCAACGCCGATCATCAGACCGATGCCGTTCATCAGGTTATAGAGCGGCAGCGCAATATTGAGCGCGGCCAGACCGGTCGCCCCTGTGCCGCGTGACACAAAAAACGTATCCGCCAATATGTAGCAGGATATGCCGACCTGTCCCAGAATGCCCGGCGCCGCATACCTGCCAAATGAGCGGAGGCTTGCTTCCTGTTCCAATTGTTTCCTCCTTTTCAAAACAAAAGAGCGCCCTGCTTCCCATCTTCAAAGGCCTGCGATGGAAAGTATGACGCTCAAATTTTTATCCGGCGATAAAAACAGGGTTTTACTCTATGTTTTAGCGAGAAGTAGTATAGCACGGAGAAAAAAACTTGTCAAGGGAAAATAAAAAAAGGAAATGCTACGGGCGTGATCCTCTGCTGATATGTTCATAAACGCCGTGCACGCCGTTCTCGATGATGCTCCTGAGCAGAGCAACCACCTCTTCGGCACTGATTTCAGGAATATCCCCATGGACCCACGCGGATAGGACCGAGATGATTCCCGTGACGATATAAGAGAAGGTAAGTTTCTTATGGCTTTCGCTTGCTTCGGGCATGCGGTGTGCCCAGCCGATCTGGAAGGCATCATAGGTCAGCCGCTGCAGGCGGGAAACAAAATGTGGATCACCCTGCTCGCCTACAAGGGCATAAAGCAGTTTGATATCGCGCGGGGATTGCCTGATGTGGTTCAGGAAAGTGACCAGAGAGTTGAGCGTATCCAGAGAGGGCGGGCGCACGAGGTGCTTTTCGATTTGCGCAATAATTTGGTTTTCAATTTCACCAAGCAGCTCGTGGACACCCTGATAGTGCAGGTAAAAAGTGCTTCGGTTAATATCAGCCCGCGCGCAGATATCCGTAACAGAAATACTGGCCAGCGGCTTTTCGCAGATCAGATCGATCAGGGCCTCGCGCAGAGCGGTGCGGGTATATTGCACCCGCCGATTCAACTTGTGTTCTCCCATACATGGTCCTCCTTGGTGATGCTATTTTATCAGCATAGTGTTGCAAAGTCAACAGAGTGTTGATAGAGATGACATGTCCGGGAGCATGATCGGGAAAAACTGTGTGACTGGATTCACAATAAATAAAAAAGGAAACGTAAACACGTTTCCTTTTGGTGCGGATGGGGGGACTTGAACCCCCACGTCCTTGCGAACACTAGCACCTGAAGCTAGCGCGTCTGCCATTCCGCCACATCCGCATATTCGATTTTTGTTTGAGAAGGTGGTGCGAGTGACGGGACTTGAACCCGTACGTCGATTGACACACGCCCCTCAAACGTGCCTGTCTACCAGTTCCAGCACACTCGCATTCTGTCTCGTATCGAGTCGCCTCACTGTCAGCGACAAGTAGTATTATATCGAAAGAGGGGCGGATTGTCAACATGTTTTTTACAATTTTCTAAAAAATTTCTGATGCACCTGAAACCGCCTGTTTTTCAGCACGCCATGTGATCAGCTGGGCGGCGACAGAGACCGCGATTTCCGCCGGGGTCTGCGCCCCGATGGGCAGGCCGATCGGGGTCACCACGCGGCAGCGTGCGTCTGCAAAGCCGTCCTCAGCCAGACGGGCAAACATGGCCTCGCGCTTGCGGCGGCTGCCCATCACACCGATGTAGGTCGCGGGCGTGCCCAGCGCAAAACGGACCGCATCCGTGTCGCCCTCGTGCCCGCGGGTCATGATGCAGAAGGCGTCTGCCGCGGTGGGGGTAAGTTCGCCCGCGAGCACCTCGCTGAGCGCGCCGAAGGGCGCGACCAGCGTGTGCTCGGCATAGGGGAAGCGGTCAGGGGAGCAGAAGGCGGCGCGGTCGTCCACAACAATATGGCGGAAATCCAACCGGTGCAGCAGCGCCGCCAGCTCGAGCGACACATGCCCGCCGCCGAGTACAAAGACCCGCCCTTGGTCTGCCAGCCGCACGGCAAGCACCTCCTGCCCCTGCCGGTGCAGAACAGAGGGCTGCACCGGCAGGCTGGTATCGAGCGAAAGCAGGGGGGCTGTGCCGTCAAGCGGCAGGCACAGCCACGCAGGCACATGGGCGTGCAGCGCGTCCAGTGCTGCCTCAAGCGGTGCGGGATCGTCCAGCGGGGTGAACAGCATCTCGCTTGTGCCGCCGCACACCATGCCCAGGCTGCCCGCCTGCCGGTTGTCCAGCACAAAGGTTTCGCGGTGCGGCACGGTGGGCTGTGCCGCGGCGATCTCCAGGCAGCGGTGCTCGAGCAGCCCGCCGCCGACCGTACCGCACAGCAGCCCGTTTGCCCCGGCGAGCATGAGCGCGCCCGCCGCGCGCGGGGTCGACCCGGTTGAACGCACGACCGAGACCAGCATCACCGGATGCCCGGCCTGTATTTCGTCCAGCGCGGTTTGCAGCAGTTGTCCGATCATCGTTGTTTCCTCCGTTGTCAGTTCAGCAGTAAGACGTTTTCCGGCGCAATGCCGAGCGTTTCGGGCATAGCGGCAGGCTTTTTGTCCTTGGGCATGCGCCACCAGAGCGCGGGGGAGGCGGCATCCTGCCCCGCGTAGCGGAACAGCAGGATCCACTCGAACGGCTCCTCCAGCTCGCTTTCCAGCTGGACGGCAAAGCGGTTTGCCGCCGCGCGGGGGTGGAAGTAGTGCGCGCGCAGGCCGACCGCGCGGACGTCGTCCGGCACCGGTTTTGCGGCGGTCAGGCGCACGCCCCATTCGGGCACGTCCACCTCGTACTCGCCCGCCTTGAACGCGCGGGCGATGTTCTTGCAGCCGGTCAGCCGGGCGGCGGGTTCGCTGCCCGGGTCGGCAAAGACCTCCTTGGTGCCGCCAGCGCGCAGGATGCGGCCCCCATCCATCACACACAGGCGGGAGCACAGGTGATAAGCCTCGTCCCGGCTGTGGGTGACCATGACCGCCTGCCGCCCATAGGAGCGCAGCAGGGATAGGAACTGCGGCTGCAGCTGGTCGCGCAGGTGGCTGTCCAGCGCGGAGAACGGCTCGTCCAGCAGCAGCAGGCGCGGCCGGCTGACCAGCATGCGCGCGAGCGCCACGCGCTGTGCCTGCCCGCCGGAAAGTTCAGCGGGGCGGTGCTTTTCCAGCCCCTCGAGCTGCAGCATGGCGATCATTTCGCGCAGGCGCTGCTGGCGGACAGCCTTGTCCTTTTCGCCGTGCAGGCCGCACAGGATGTTTTTCTCCACCGTCATGTGCGGGAACAGGGCGTAGTGCTGGAACAGGTAGCCTACCCCGCGCTTCTGCGGCGGCAGGTTGACGCCGCGCGCGGAATCGAACAGCGTTTCGCCGTCCAGCACAATGCGGCCCTCGTCCGGCGTTTCCACGCCCGCGATACATTTGAGCGTCATGCTTTTGCCGCAACCGGACGCGCCCAGCAGGCCGGTGACTGGGTCGTCGGTCTCAAACCGGGCGTCCAGCACAAAATCGCCCAGCCGCTTGCGGATATCCACGAACAGGCTCATGCGCCGCGCACCCCCTTGCGCTGCTTTCTCTCAAGCAGGTTGACCGTGAGCAGCACTGCCGCCGAGATCGCGAGGTTGACCAGCACCCAGTAGAAGGCGTGTAGGTCGTCCCCCGTGCGCCAGAGCTGGTATACCGTGGTCGAAATGGTCGCGGTGCGGCCGGGCGTGTAGCCGATCAGCATGCTGGTCGCGCCGTATTCGCCCAGCGCGCGGGC
>DXFS01000064.1 GCA_019114345.1 Candidatus Agathobaculum pullistercoris
TCTCGGGCAAGGACCCGACCAAGGTCGACCGCTCGGCGGCGTATGCGGCGCGCTGGGTCGCCAAGAACATCGTTGCGGCGGGGCTGGCAAAGCGCTGCGAGATCCAGCTCGCTTACGCGATCGGCGTGGCAGATCCGGTATCCATCATGGTCGAAACCTTCGGCACCGGTGCGGTGGACGAGGGCAAGCTCGCAGAGGCGGTGCGTAAGGTATTCGACCTGCGCCCGGCGGCGATCATCGAGACGCTCGACCTGCGCAAGCCGATTTACAAGAAGCTCGCCGCTTACGGCCACATGGGCCGCGAGGAGCTGGGTGTCAAGTGGGAGCAGACCGATAAAATCGAGGAACTGAAAAAGGCGCTCGCCTGATTGGACGGACGCCGCAGACAAAAGAATTTTGGAGGCGGTAAACCATGACGGAGGAAGAAAAGATTTTTGCGGGCAAGCTGTTTGACGCGCGCACCAAGGAGCTGCGCGACATCAAGCACAAGGCGCACATCCTGTGCCAGAAGTTCAACCAGATGGACGAGTACGACCCCGCGCGCCTGCCCATCATCCGCGAGTTCATCGGGAAAATCGGCGGGAAATACTATTTTCAGGGGCCGATCCAGTTCAATTATGGTTCGCACACCTTTATTGGGGAGAATTTTTTCTGCAACTTCAACCTGACCGTGATGGACGACGCGCGCATCTTCATTGGGGACAACGTGATGTTCGGCCCGAATGTGTCGCTCATGGCGACCGACCACCCGCTGATTGCGCACGAGCGCACCAGCATGCGTTATCCGGACGGGCACGTCTCCATGTCCGAGTTTGCCAAGGATATCCACATCGGCAGCAACGTCTGGCTGGCGGCGAATGTCGTGGTGCTGGGCGGCGTGACCATCGGGGACGGCGCGGTCATCGGCGCGGGCAGCGTGGTGACCAAGGACATCCCAGCAGGATATCTTGCGGTCGGCGTGCCGTGCAGGCCGCTGCGCCCGATCACCGAAGCGGACTCCAAAATGCACCTGCTGGCGGAGGAATAAGAGAATACGGCAAAGCGCCCCGCCTAACTACGCGGGGCGCTTTTGGCTGTCAGTCAAGCGTGGCATACAGCAGGCCGTAGACACCGAAGAACACAACGGTCAATGCAATAACCGGCGCGGCGGGCAGCCGGAACAGCACGGTGCGGAACGCATCATGGAAAAACAGGTCCAGCACATCCTCATACCAGAGACCCAGTATACACAGGGCAAGTGCTCTGCGGTTGCTTAGGATGGAGCTGACATACGGCCTGCGGTAAAGCAGGACGATGATCGAGAGCAGGACGAAAAACAAGGCGGCAGTGAAGGATACCAGGCCGGTATCGACCGTCAACACCGGCCACCCGTCGAACGCCCGCAATGCCGGGGTAAGCAGCAGGACGGCGAGCGCAAACGCCACATCCCGCAGCAGCGCCAGCAGCTGGTAGCGTCCTGACGGCGGCGGAAAGGCGGAGATGATCTCGTCGCACATCAGCCGGTAGTCTGCCCCGATGACCGCTTCCGGCGGCTCGCCGCGCGCCTCGGCATCCGCCAGCATGCGGATCATGTCCCGCCGCGCAAGCTCCTGATTAAAGGGGCGGACGGGCGCACTGCGGATGTAATCCGTGATGTTGTCGATCAAGACCGTTGACGCGGTGGAAAGCGGTTCCAACGCGCGTTTGTTCTCACGGCGGAGTTTGCGAAGTCGCTTGCTCATGGTGATCCCCCCTTTTTTAATCCAGCTTGGCGTCCAGCAGTTTCCAAAGCCCGTACATCGCGGCCAGCAGCACAAGGATGGCGGAAATGTGCATCCGGAACAGCTTCTGCGGAAACAGCAGGCCCACCGCGATCAAAAGTGCCAAAACGAGTGCATAAAGCAGTGCGCTCAGCATGGATTCGCTCCCCGTGCGCTTGCGCCCGGCTGTACGTGTGCGCCAGAGGTCTATAATGAAGAAAGCGGCCAGAAGAAGCAGCCAGCCAAGCAAAAAGCCAAGCGTGATCGTGAAGTACTCGGGCTCTGAAACGCGGCGGACGCTTTCCGGCAGATCGAACGGCCCCCAGTTCTGCCGGACGCCCGCCATGTTTTCCGGCATATGGAGGAGCAGCGAGATCACGGAGCACCGTACTGCGACCCGCAGCATAGTGCGCAGCGTGTTGAGAAACTGATACGACAGGGGCGGCTGCGGGAGTGCTGCGAGCACGTTGCTGCAAAATGCGTCGTAATCATCGCCGAGCACATCCTCGGGCGTGTCCCCGCGCGCGTCCGCATCCGTCAGCATGCGGATGACGTCCTGCCGCACAGTTTCGACCTGATAAGCGGTGATCGACACGGCGCGCAGACGGTCGGTGATATCGTCCAGCGCAGCGTTGGAGGCCTGGGACAGAAAACGCGCGGCTTCCCGGTTTTCCTCCCGGAGTTGTCTGGTTCGACTGCTCATAATGATTCCCCTTTCATCTCATCCATCAGGCGGTCGACCGCGCTCGTCAGCTCGCGGTAGCTGGCGAGGAAGGACGCGAGTTCTTCGCGGCCCTTGGCGGTCAAAGCATAGTACTTGCGCTTGGGGCCGACCTCGGAAGCACGGTATTCCGCGTTGGCCAGCCCGTTTTTCTCCAGCCGGAGCAGCAGGGGATAGATCGTGCCCTCTGCGATCTGGCCGAAGCCGTAGTTTTTGAGCTGCTCGGCGATCTCGTAGCCGTAGGTCGGCTGGCGGCTGATGATCGCCATGATACAGCCCTCCAGCGTGCCCTTGAGCATTTGCGATGGGATCAATCTGCCGCCCTCCTTTTCTTTAGGTATCTTGCAATGCAATGTAGTAACTATATTGTATTGCAAAGTAGCGGAAGTGTCAACGAAAACGGGAGCTTTTTGTAGATATACACAGAAAACCCGGTGTGGAATTGACTTTCCGGACAAAAGCGGGTATGCTGAAAGCATCAAAGCAGACAGGGAGGAAGAACATCATGCAGGTATTGGAAAACGAGCGTTTCCGCGTGGAGATCAGCGAGATGGGCGCGGAGCTGACGAGCTTCAAGAGCAAAACGACTGGCACCGAATACGTCTGGCAGGCTGACCCTGTGGCGTGGAAGCGGCACGCGCCTATCCTGTTCCCGATCGTCGGGCGGCTCAAGGACAAGACCTATACCGCGGACGGCAAGGCGTACGAGATTACCCAGCACGGCTTCGGCCGTGATCTGGAATGGCAGGCAAACCGCGAGAGCGACACCTGCGTATCGTTCACGCTCACGCCAAACGACTATACGAAGAAAATGTATCCGTGGGATTTCAAGTGCACGGTGCGGTACACACTGGACGGCGCGTCCCTCAAAAAGGAGCATATCACGGAAAATTGCAGCGATTCGGCCATGTATTATGAGGTAGGCGGGCACGACGCCTATAATCTCTGCTGGCAGGACGGCGAGCAGGTCACCGACTACTATGTTGCATTCGAGGGGACAGACAAGCTGTGCCGCATTGTGACGGATGAGGCTGTCATGCTTACCGAGGAGCGCATGGATGTGCCGCTGGACAACGGCCGCCTGCCCATCACCCGCGAGTTGTTTGCAAACGACGCGGTCATGGCCGAGGGCTTGCCGGTGCGCCGCGCGTCCATCGGCTGCACGAAAAGCAGCCGCCGCGTGACCATGGACTTTGCGGACTTTGACTATTTCGCGGTGTGGAGTCAGTACAAGGATTTCGACGTGCCGTTTGTGTGCCTCGAGCCGTGGAGCACCCTGCCGGACGGCAGCTACCTCGACCACGCGATCGAGCATAAGACGGGTGTGCGTGTCCTGCAGCCCGGCCAGAGCGAAACCCTGTCGTTTACGACCACGGTCAGCGAGTAAAACAGGAAAACCTCCCGTGAATATGCACGGGAGGTTTTGATTTGCCTTTGTTAAGAGCCGGCCATGACCGGACGGGTAAGCAGGATCAGCACGATCACCGCGATGCAGGCAAGAAGCGTGGCCGCCGCCCAGACAGCGCCCTTTTTGGAGCGCAGGCGCACGCCTTTTTTCGCCATGCGTTCGAGGACAATGCCGGAAACGAACGCGACAAAATACAGGCAGATCCAGATCAGCCAACCATCATGCCCGTGGCCGTAGGGCGCGTTCGCCGGGTTGGGGCCGAGTAACTCACCAATCGGGATGGCGATCGCGGAGAGGATAAAGGTAACAGCGGCAAATCGCCATGTGCCGAGGAACAGGGCAGCTGAGACGGAAATCAGCATTGCAGTGCTAAATAGCCCGCTTCGGGTCAGCCAGCCGAACAGGTAATATCGGGACCAGTCGTCGAACAGAAAGCCGAGCAGGCTGGTCTCATACGGATAGGCGCAAACCAGCCGCCCGGCCAGATACACCAGCACCCAGCCTGCGAGGATAATGAGCGCCGCGCGCAGGTTGTTCCAGAGCAGCTGCGCAAATTCCCGGAAGGACAGGATGCGCACCGGCTGACCCGGCAGCTGCGGTTCGCGCGCCTCTTCGCCGAGCAGGGCAGTCACCGGGACGCCGAGCACCTCGGCCAGATGCAGCAGATTCTCCGTGCTGGGTGCGGACTGTCCGGTTTCCCATTTGGTGACCGCCTGCCGGGTCAGGCCGAGCCGCTCAGCCAGCTTTTCCTGCGACAGCCCGGCGGCTTGCCGCGCCGCACGGATGCGTTCGCCCAAAGTCTCAGTGGTCATGGTGCACACCTCCTTTTCTGCGTTCAGTATAGCATCCCGCGGCGCAAAAGTCAGCAAACTGCGCGGCAACTATCGGTTGCGGCGCGGATTTTTTTGCATTCTGCGGCGAAAAATAAGCCTGATGGGACGTAAAGCAGGGGGATGCCGTAAGGCCGTATCCTGCCCGGCAGAAAACGGATGCAGGAATACGCTTGACAAAATCCGGCCGCTGCCGTATACTAAGTACGAACATACCCCCTCCCCGGGGGAGGGGTTGGGATAAGGAGAGAAGATATGAAACAACGATTCCGTGTCGGCGGCATGAGCTGTGCGGCCTGCTCGGCGCATGTGGAAAAAAGTGTCGCGGCAGTGCCGGGCGTGCGTGAGGTGCAGGTCAACCTGCTCGCGGGCAGTATGGTCGTGCAGTACGATGAGGGCGCGTGCGACGCCCACAAGATCATCCAGGCTGTCGAGTCCGGCGGCTATACGGCTGCGGTGGACGACGGCAAACAGCAGGCCGCAGCACCTGCGAAAGGTCTGCAGGAGGACGGCGAGCTGCGTGAGATGAAGACTCGCATCATCGTATCCGCGGTGTTCCTCATTATTTTGATGTATTTCTCCATGGGGCCGATGTTCGGCCTGCCGCTGCCGGGCTTTGTCAGCGGCACGGAGCACGCTTTTGCGCTTGCACTGGTCCAGCTGCTGCTTACGCTGCCAATCTGCATCGTTAACCGGAAATATTATATCAACGGTTTTAAGACGCTGTTCCACCTTGCGCCGACCATGGATGCCCTGATCGCGGTCGGCTCGGGCGCGGCGATGGTGTACGGCATTTACGCCCTGTTCCAGATCGGCTACGCAGGCGCGGCAGGCAATGCCGAACTGGTGCACAGCTTTGTGCACGACCTGTACTTCGAGTCCGCGGGCATGATCCTGACGCTCGTGACGCTCGGCAAGTATTTTGAAGCGCGCGCCAAGCGCAAGACCGGTGAGGCCATCGCCGCGCTGATGGACCTGCGGCCGCAGACCGCGAATGTGCTGCGCGGCGGGCAGGAGGTTTCCGTCCCGATCGAGGACGTGCACGTGGGCGACCTGGTGGTCGTGCGCGGCGGCCAGTCCGTGCCGGTGGACGGCGAGATCGCAGAGGGCAATGCGTTTTTGGATGAGAGCGCCATCACCGGCGAGAGTATGCCGGTTGAAAAGCATGTGGGAGATACGGTTATCGGCGCGACTGTATCCAAGAGCGGCTATTTTGTGATGAAGGCCGCGCGCGTGGGCGACGATACCACGCTGTCCCAGATTATCCGTCTGGTCGAGGAGGCGGGTGCCTCCAAGGCGCCGATCGCCAAGCTCGCGGATAAGGTCGCGGGCGTGTTTGTGCCGGTCGTCATGGGCATTGCACTGGTCACCGCCATCGTGTGGCTGGTGTACGGCGAAACGCCGAGCTTCGCGCTCACCCGCGCGATCGCCGTGCTGGTCATCTCGTGCCCGTGCGCGCTGGGGCTGGCAACGCCGGTCGCCATCATGGTCGGCACGGGCGTGGGCGCGAAAAACGGCGTGCTGTTCCAGTCAGCCGAGGCGCTGGAAAACCTGCACAATGTAAACAGTGTGATTTTGGACAAGACCGGCACGGTCACCGAGGGCCGTCCGGTCGTGACCGACGTCAAATCCTTCGGTGTCGAGCCGGAGGACCTGCTCTCGCTTGCGCTGTCGATCGAGTCCAGGAGCGACCACCCGCTCGCGGACGCGATCGTGCGCTATGCGCGCAGCAAGCATGTCAAAGAGCGCACGGTCACGGATTTTGAAATGATCGAAGGACAGGGCGTGCGTGCCACGATCGACGGCGTGCGCTGCATGGCGGGCAACCGCCGCATGCTGCTGGCGAACGGGCTTGCACTGTCGCGCTCCGCGCAGCAGATGGGCGAGGAGCTCGCTGCGGCGGGCAAGACGCCGCTGTACTTCGCAGCCAACCGGCAGGTGGCGGGTATTTTTGCGGTCGCGGATGTGCTCAAGCCGACCAGCCGCGCGGCAGTTGACGCGCTGCAAAGCCTGGGCGTCGAGGTAACGCTTCTCACGGGCGACAATCAGGCGACCGCCAAATCCATTGCCGCCGAGCTTGGTATCAAGGACGTCGTAGCCGAGGTGCTGCCGCAGGATAAGGAACGCGTGGTGCGCGAGAAGCAGGCGCAGGGCCGCAAGGTCGCCATGGTGGGTGATGGCATCAACGATGCGCCCGCGCTGGCGCGTGCGGATGTGGGCATCGCCATCGGCGCGGGTACGGATGTAGCGATTTCGTCTGCAGATGTAGTGCTGATGAAGAGCGACCTGATGGATGCGGTGGATGCGATCCGCCTGTCCCGCCAGACCATGCGCAACATCCGCCAGAACCTGTTCTGGGCGTTTTTCTACAACTGTATTGGCATCCCGATCGCGGCGGGCGTGCTGTGGCTTCCGCTGGGGCTGGGGCTCAGCCCGATGATCGGCGCGGCCGCGATGAGCCTGAGCTCGGTATGCGTGGTATCCAACGCACTGCGGCTCAAGTTCTTCCAGAGTACCCCTAAACCGGCAGTGAAGCCGGGCGAATATACAGTTCTGCCAAAGGAGGAAGCAAAAATGGCAAAGGTAGTCAAGGTGGAGGGCATGATGTGCGAGCACTGCGTAGCCCATGTGAAAAAGGCGCTCGAGGCGTTCCCGGGTGTGACCGCGGATGTGGATCTCAAGAGCGGCAAGGCCACGCTGCACGGCGACAGCATTCCGGACGACGCCAAGCTGACCGAAGCGGTCGAGCAGGCGGGCTACAAGGTGGTCGGCATTGAATGAGGGCTGACCGGAAAAAGGTCGAGCCGCTCCTGCGCACCGCGCGGGGGCAGCTCGACGGCGTGCTCAAGATGATCGAGGATGACCGCTACTGCATGGAGATCGCCACGCAGCTGCAGGCGGTCGAGTCGCTGGTGCACAAGGCGCGGCGCGAGGTGCTGCGCGCCCATCTGTCGGGCTGCGTGCAGGAGGCATTCGAGACGGGTGACGAGCAGGCTCGCGAGGCGAAGATCGACGAGATCATCAAACTGCTCGACAAGACGTGACCGCGCGTCTGCCAGCGGCGCTGGAGCAGGTATCCGATGCGGCAGAGCTGCTCTCCCACTGCGAGCGGGAGGAGCTGCCGGCCGAGGGGCTGCACATCTGCGGGGCGGACCTGTCCGGCACGCGGTTTGAGGGCCTGCGGCTGCACGGCGTGCTGCTTGAAGGCTGCCGCCTGACCGGGTGCCGGTGGGAACGCGCGGATTTGAGTGACGTTGTGTTCCGGCGGTGCGAGCTGTCGAACAGCGGCTGGCGCGACGGGTTCTTCGCGCGCGTGGCGTTCGAGGACTGCAAGGCGGTCGGCGCGGGCTTCGGCGAGACCGGCTGGCGGGGTGTGTCGTTCGATGCGTGTGCGCTGTCCTACGTGGTGTTTGACCACGCGCGGCTGCGCGAGGCCATATTCTCCGGCTGCGACCTCAGCAATGCTTCCCTGAATGAATGCACATGGAAGGGGCTGCAGCTGGACAGGACGATGCTGCGGTCGGCGAGCTTTCTGCATACGCCGCTCGCGGGGCTGGACCTGACCGGCTGTGAACTGGACGGGATCGCTGTATCGGACACCAATGCCGAGCTGCGCGGCGCGGTCGTGACCATGGAACAGGCCGCGATGTTGGCGAAGCGGCTGGGGCTTGTCATCAAAGTATAACAAAAAGCGTTCCGCGAAAGGACTTTCGCGGAACGCTTTTTGTTACAGAAATTCCTTGAGCGCGGCGATCAACTTGTCCATCTGCTCGTCCGTGCCGACCGTAATGCGCAAATAATTATCAATGCGCGGCAGCTTAAAATAGCGGATAAAGATATTTTTCTGCCGCAAATACTCAAAAATGACCGATGCTTCTTTTTTGGGGTGCGTCACAAACAGGAAGTTGGAAAGCGAGGGAGAAACCGTGAAGCCGAGCTCCCGCAGCGCTTCTGCCGCGCGTTCGCGCGTTGCAATGACCTTGTGGCAGATTTGCTGGAAGTACATTTCGTCGCGCACGGCGGCCTCGCCTGCGGCGAGTGCAATGGCGTCCATGGTGTAGGAGTTGTATGAATTCTTGACCGCTTCGAGTGTGGCGATCAGCGTCTCCGAGCCGAGCGCATAGCCGATGCGCAGGCCGGCGAGCGAGCGCGATTTGCTCATGGTCTGTACGATCAGCAAGTTTTCATACCGCTTCAGCAGCGAAACAGCGCTGTTTGTACCGAAATCCACATACGCTTCGTCAATAATGACTATGCAGTCAGTATTGCGCTGCAGCAGATCCTCGATCGCGTCCAGCGGCAGCGCGCGCCCGGTCGGCGCGTTCGGGTTGGGCAGCACCACGCCGCCGTTCGGCTTGTCGTAATTGCGGATGTTCACACAGAAGTCTTCACTAAGCGGCACGGTCTCATACGGGATGCGGAACAGGTCGCACCAGACCGGGTAGAACGAATAAGTGATATCCGGATAAAGGATGGGTTTGTCCGAGCAGAAGAACGACTGGAACGCGAGCGCGAGCACGTCATCCGACCCGTTGCCGAGGAACACCTGCGCGGTTTTTACACCGAAGCGCTCAGCCAGCACGGTTTTGAGGCGCTTGCCGTTCGCATCCGGATAGAGCGCGAGCGAGGAAGCATCGAAGGTGCGCAGCACCTCCTGCACGCCTGGCGCGGGCGGATAGGGATTCTCGTTGGCATTTAATTTGATGATATCCTTTGCCTGCGGCTGCTCACCCGGCACATAGGGGTCGATCTTGCGGAGCTTATCGAGAAAGGGCTTGTCCATAAGGCATTCTCCTTTTTGCAGTTTGTTGACTGCGGATAGTTTATCATAGTAAAGCGAGAAAGTCAAGCCCTGTTTGTGTTCGATGGGTGGGCGTGCTATAATGGGATATATCATATAAGGGAGGCGGGGATCAATATGAAACAGGCAAAACAGGCAGGATATGCACTGGGCTATGCAGCAGCGCTTTGGTCGTTGTTCTCGTTGGCGGTCTGGGTGATAACTGCTGCGGATATAGGCGGCCTGATGGGAGTATACAGCGCAGCAGCCTGGATGTATAGAACCGCCTTCTTATGGCTTGTGTTGTTTGCCGCACTCGTTTGCTGTATCATTGTGCGGCTGTTCCGCGGAAAATGCAGCAATGCGGAAAAGCCTGCCGCGCTGGTGCTCACGCTGTTGTATCTGCCCAGCGTATTCGGCTGGGCAATGATCACCGGGCTCTCCGCAGTATTTTGAAGTCTCCACAAGGAGGAAACCATGTATCAACCCTTAGCAGACAAGATCCGCCCGAAAACACTCGACGACGTGGTCGGCCAGCAGCACCTGCTGGGCAAAAACGGCCTGCTGCGCCGCGTGATCGAGAGCGGCAACATCCCGAACCTGATTTTTTACGGTCCGTCCGGCGTTGGCAAGACCACGGTCGCGTCCATCATCGCAAAGCAGACCGAGCGCAAGCTGTACCACCTCAACGCCACCACCGCGGGCATCGCGGATATCAAGGCGATCATCGACGAGCTGGACACCTTCCTTGCGCCGAACGGCGCGCTCGTGTATCTGGACGAGATCCAGTATTTTAACAAAAAGCAGCAGCAGAGCCTGCTGGAGTTTATTGAGACCGGCAAAATGACGCTGATCGCCTCCACGACCGAAAATCCCTATTTTTACATCTACAACGCGATCCTGAGCCGCTGCACGGTGTTTGAGTTCAAGCCCATCGAGGCGCGCGACATGCAGAGGGCGGTCGAGCGGGCATTTACACTCGCCATCGGGGATAAGGAAATCCCGGTCGAGGACGGCGTGGCCGCGCACATCGCGCAGGCGGTGGGCGGCGACGTGCGCAAGGCACTCGGCGCGGTCGAGCTGCTCGTGCTCGGCGCGGGGGAGCAGGGCGTGACGCTCGCGGACGCACAGCAGGCCGCACAGCGCTCCAACATGCGCTACGACCGCGACGGCGACAGCCATTACGATATCTTATCCGCGTTCCAAAAGTCCATCCGCGGCTCGGACCCGGACGCGGCGCTGCACTACCTCGCGCGCCTGCTCGAGGCGGGGGACATGATCTCCGCCGCGCGGCGCATGCTGGTCATTGCGGCGGAGGACGTGGGGCTGGCCTATCCGCAGTGTATGCCGATCGTCAAGGCGTGCGTGGACAGCGCGTTCCAGCTTGGCCTGCCTGAGGCGAGCATCCCGCTGGGTGAGGCGGTCATCCTGATGGCGACCGCGCCCAAGTCCAACAGCGCAGCCGTGGCCATTGGTGCGGCGCAGGCGGACGTGCGCGCGGGAAAAGTAGGAGACATCCCGTCGCACATCAAGGACGCGCATTACAGCGGCGCGGCGAAGCTGGGCCGCGGGCTGACCTATCAGTACCCGCATGACTTCCCAAATCACTGGACGCCGCAGCAGTATCTGCCGGATGAACTGCGCGGCGCGCATTATTACGATTTCGGCCCGAACAAGACCGAGCAGGCCGCGAAAGCCTACTGGGACAGGATTAAGGGACAGAAATAAGGAGCGCGATACGCGCGCTCCTGTGAAAGCTATGCCATTTACTCAAATACGGTTGCGATATACTTCCGGTCGCAGCAGGCGGGCGTATACACCCATTCATCGATATGCCCTTCCGTGATGAAATACTGCGGCAGGGGCGGTGCCTCGCTGGCGGCGAGTACGTCAATGACCGTCAGCTTGATCTTCATGCGCTGGGGCAGGATGGACTTGATGTACACGGATACCACCGTCCCTGCGGCGAGGTCGCTGCGCGGCTCAGCCAAACCGGACAGATTGGGCGCAAGTTCAATAAACACGCCATATGGCTCGACCGACCGCACCACGCCGCGCACGGTCTCCCCTGGGGAGAATTGCGCGGTGTTTTGTTCCCATGTGCCGAGCAGCTCACGGTGGGTGAGTGAAATGCGGCGCGTCTTCCGGTCCACCGACCGCACCGCGGCATAGATGGATTGGCCGACCGAAAGCCGGTCGCTTGGATGGAAGATGCGCGAGACCGACAGGTTTTCGATGCCGATGAGCGACGCGACCCCGCAGCCGATGTCCACGAACGCGCCGAACGGCTCAAGGTGGGTGACTGCGGCGGGAATCACATCGCCCGGGGTCAGGGTATCCAGGAAAAAGTCCTGCGCGCGCTGCTGGACGATCGTGCGCGACAGCCAGACCACGGGCGGATCAGAGGTTTCGTCCACCTCGGTCACGGCAAAACAGGTCGGCTTGCCCACACGGGACAGGATAGCGATCTCGCGCGTGTCGCCCTCGGCAACGCCCAGTGCGCAGCACGAGCGCGGCATGATGCCCTGCGCAAAGCCGAAGTCGAACAGCAGGTCATGCGCGGCTGTGCACCGCTGCGCGACCGCTTCGAGGATCATGCCTTCGTCCTGCGCACGGCGCAGCCCTTCGGGGGAGGAGAGTGCCTGCCGCATCTCGGGCAGGGCGGTGTAACTGCCCTCGGGCAGGTAGCATTCGCTTGTTTTCATAATATAGCAGAGCCTCCTTTGGGGTCTGCACTACTATATGAAAAATCCGGTGGGAATAGCACTGGAAGTGTGCTATAATGAAGGCAAAAACATGAGGAGTGAACCGGGAATGGATGTACAGGTCGGCGATATCCTGACTATGAAAAAGCCGCATCCATGCGGCTCAAAGCAGTGGAAGGTGCTGCGCACGGGCATGGATTTTAAGCTCAAATGCGAGGGCTGCGGGCATGAGGTCATGCTGCCGCGCAGCAAGGCAGAGAAAAACATTCGCACTATCGAACGGGAGGGAAAAGTGGTATGCTGATCGACGGCAAGCAGATGCATATACAAATCCGAAAAGGCGACATTGGACGCTATGTCATTCTGCCGGGCGATCCGGGACGATCGGAGAAGATTGCCCGCTACTTTGACGAGCCCAAACAGATCGCGCAGAACCGCGAATATACCCTGTGGACGGGGAAGCTCGACGGCGTGCCGGTCGCAGTGTGCTCGACCGGCATTGGCGGCCCGTCCGCCGCGATCGCGCTCGAGGAGCTGGTCGAGTGCGGGGCGGACACGTTTATCCGTGTGGGGACTTCGGGCGGCATTGTGGACGAGGTGTGCGGCGGCGATATCGTGATCGCGACCGCAGCCATCCGGCAGGAGGGCACGAGCCGCGAATACCTGCCCATCGAGTTCCCGGCTGCGGCGGACTTTTCCGTCGTTTCCGCGCTGCGGGATGCGGCGGTAAAGCTCGGGCTCACTCACCACATCGGCGTCATCCAGTCCAAGGACAGCTTTTACGGCGAGATCCGCCCAGCGCAGCAGCCTATCGCAGACGAGCTGCTCGCCAAGTGGAAGGCATGGAAGGCCGCGGGCGCGCTTACGAGCGAGATGGAGACCGCGGCGCTGTTTATCGTCTCGCAGGTGCTGCATGTGCGCTGCGGCGCGGTGCTCAATGTGCTGTGGAACGCGGATAACGACGACGCGCCCAGCATCCCGCCGGATGCGGCCGAGCGCGGCGTGAGGACCGCGGTGGAGGCGCTGCGCATCCTGATCCGGGAGGACGGAGCGGTATGAGAAAGGGAAAACAGAACAAGCGTGAGGCCGACCTGGGACGCGACCCGGTCGGCCCGCTGCTCATCCGCCTCGCGCTGCCGACGATCTGCGCGCAGGTGGTCAATCTGCTGTACAACATCGTCGACCGCATCTATATCGGCCAGATCCCGGGCGAGGGCGCGCTTGCGCTGACCGGCATGGGTGTCACCTTCCCGGTGATCACGCTGATCTCTGCGTTTGCGGCGCTGATCGGCATGGGCGGCTCGCCGCGCGCGTCCATCTTCATGGGCGCAGGCGAGCATGAAAAAGCCGAACGTACGCTTGGAACCTGCTCGGCGGCGCTGTGGGGGCTGTCCATTGTGCTGACAGTACTGTTCCTGCTGTTTCAGGAGCCGCTGCTCGTGTTGTTCGGCGCGTCCCCGGATACACTGCCCTATGCGCTCGAATACCTGAATATCTATGTGCTGGGCACGATTTTTGTCATGACTGCGCTGGGTCTCAACGGTTTTATCACTGCACAGGGGAAATCCGGTGTGGCGATGAAAACCGTGCTGATCGGAGCGGTGCTCAATGTCGTGCTCGACCCGGTGTTCATCTTTGTGTTCGGCATGGGTGTGCGCGGCGCGGCGATCGCAACTGTCATTTCGCAGGCAGTTTCCGCGGCATGGGTAGTAGTGTTCCTGTCCGGCAGCAAGAGCACGCTGCGCCTGCGCAAAGCTTTTCTGCGGCTGGACAGCAAGCTGCTGCTTCCGGCGGTTGCATTGGGCGCTTCGCCCTTTGTCATGCAGGCGACCGAGAGTCTGCTTACGGTAACATTCAATGTCTCACTGCAGCGGTACGGCGGTGACCTTGCGGTCGGAGCGATGACCATTCTGACATCAGTTTCCCAGATGGTACAAATGCCGCTGCTGGGACTGGCGCAGGGCGCGCAGCCGATTTTAAGCTTTAACTACGGCGCCGGCCGTCCGGACCGGATGAAGCAGTCCGTGCGTTATACCCTGATCATCGCCTGCGTGTTTGCTTTTTCGGTTTGGGGTGTGGTACAACTGGCGCCGCATGCCGTGGCGCAGATGTTCAACCGCAATACCGAACTGGTGGATATGACTGCGTGGGCGCTGCGCATCTATTTCGCTGTCGGCTTTACGATGGCGTTCCAGAATACCTTCCAGCAGTGCTTTGTCGCGCTGGGGGAAGCGAAGATCTCGCTGTTCCTTGCGCTGGAACGAAAGGTCATTCTGCTCATTCCGCTGATTCTGATTCTGCCGCAGTTTATGTCAGACAAGCTGTTTGCCGTATTCTGTGCAGAGCCGGTGGCAGATTTCCTTGCTGCTGCTACGACAACGACCCTGTTCCTCTTCCGATTCCGCCATATCCTGCGCGAAACGGAACAGAAAAGCCAAACCAGACCGGAATAAAACAAAGCGCCTGCGGTATTCAAAACCGCAGGCGCTTTGTTTGTATATCCTGTGCCATCATGCGTGCATCAAACAGCCGCTGGGAGTGATCACGGTCAGCGTCATAAAAAGCCCAGCTGTGCCGGGCTTTTTAACAAGAAAGGAGAAAAGTTTCGCCTGCGGCGGAACTTTTCGCAGTTTTGGGAGTATCTACGCTATGTGCGGTGCGTCTCCTCCCGCTTGAAGCGGATTGACGGAAACGAGCCCCTTAAAATTCCATAAACGACATGCAGTCCACATAATAATCCATGAACGCCGGGCTGGCCGAGAGCGACAGCTCGGTTGCCTGCTGTGCCATGTGCTCGGATTTTTCGCGCAGGGATTTGTTCATCAGCAGCATGGACGCGCCGCCCAGCGCGCCGTTGCCGATAAACCCGGTCTTGTCGCGCAGCGCCGCCGGGAACAGGCCGATCGCGCAGGCGGAGTCAAAGTTCATCGAGCTGCCAAAGCCGCCCGCGATGGAGAACCGCTCGACACCCGCCGCGTTCACGCCCTCTTCCTCGAGCAGGGTGATCAGGCCCGCGCAGATCGCGGACTTGGCCAGCTGGATCTGGCGCACGTCGCGCTGGTCGATCTGCACGCCGCTGCCGCCGATGGCAAAATCCTCCTCGAGAAAGCCCGAGTCGTCGATCGCCCCGGTTTCCAGCATGACCGCGAGCGCATCCAGGATACCCGAACCGCACACACCCTTGGCGGGCTGGTCCTGCACGGTCTCGAAGCATATCTGATCGCCCTCGCGCCACACCGCGCGCACCGCGCCCGGCGCCGCAGGCATGCCGCAGGACAGGCCCGCGCCCTCGAACGCAGGGCCGGCCGCGGTCGAGCAGCAGAGCAGTTTTCCATCCTTCGCGAGCGCCATTTCGCCGTTCGTGCCGATGTCCGCGAGCAGCTGCACGCCGCCGGACAGCATATCGGACGCAAGGATCGCGCATACGATGTCCGCGCCCACATACGCGCCGATGCAACGCGGCAGATAGACCGGCGCGCCCGCCAGCGTGTGCCGGCTCATGCAGCCGAAAAAGGACTGCACGTCAAACGGCACGACCGCGAGCGAGGCCGGATCCAGCCCCTCGTACAGGTGCAGCATGGTCGAGTTGCCGGTGACGACCGACTCCTCGATGCGATCCACCCCCGCCTCCTGCATGCATTCCGCGGCCATGCGCTCGAGTTGGCTGTTGATGCGTCCGGAGAGCACGTCCAGCCCCTCGGTCTTGCACGCCTCAATGCGCGAGATGACGTCCGCGCCAAAGCCGCGCTGCGCGTTTTCCGCGAGCCGTTCGGCGAGCACCGCGCCGCTTGCGCGGTCGAACAGCTGCATGGCGACGGTCGTCGTGCCGATGTCCACCGCGATACCGTATCCGCTCTCGGTGTGCTCGAAGGGCGGGGTCTGGTTCCAGGCGATGATCTTGGAATTGCCCTCGGCCTCGAGCGTGACAGTGGCATCGCCTGCCAGACGGCAGGAGCAGGCCAGGCGGATGCCCGCGGCGAGGTCGTCCCCGCCCAGCAGGCGCCGCTCAGACGCATCGGGTGGTTCCACTGCTCCTGTGATCTGTACGCGGCACTTGCCGCAGGTGTGGTTACCTGCGCAGGGCAGCGCGAAGGAGGGTACAGCCTGCCGCAGCAGGTCGCTGACGAGCGCGCCCGCTTCGGCGGACACCGCGCGGCTGTCCCCGCCGCGCACGATGGTCAATTCACACATGTCGGTTCTCCTTTACAGCAGTTTGCATCAGGCAGGTGCTTGCGGTCACGCGGATGCGCGTGCACAGCTTAACCCCGCCCACCAGAATATCAGCAGTCATATCGTTTACACGGGAGACAAAGGACAGTTCGCAGGTTGCGCCCTGCGCGCGCAGGCTTTTTTCCGTACGCTCACGCAGGCGCGCCTCCGCCCACGCGGCGGCCTCGGCCTCATCCGCGAAGTAGCGCGGCGGCTGTCCGTCGCACAGCACCTCCCAGTCGCCCTGCACGCTGTCATCGGGTGACAGGCCGTGCGGCCGCACCTCGGCCTCGGCCGAGGCGGACATGCGTCCGGTCACCGCGCCGACCGCGTTGGCCGTAGGAGCGCAGTCCGGGATGATGCATTCTGCGCCGAGCGCCTTGGCTGCCTCTGGCAGGAACAGGTGCACCGGCCCACCGATGCCCACGAGCGCCGCGGGCGCTCGGAAGGCGTAGTGCAGCAGGCCGTCGCCGCCTGTATGGCGGTTCTCCCACTGCAGGCGGAGCAGCTCGCGCATCCCGTCGTCCAGCCCGTGGCGGCGGAAGTAGGGGGAGCTGTGTTCGAGCAGCAATTGGGAAACGCCGTAGAACACTTCGCGCGAAACATCGTCATAGATGCGGCCGCAGAATTCCTCAGGCAGCATGCGCAGGGAGTTTGCGGCGAACTGAACCGCGAGCTGCGCGGCTTCGCGGTCATAGCGCGTATAATCGCCGCGCACGTGCATCACGTCGGTCGGCGTCAGTCCTGCGCGCAGGATGACGCCCGCTTTTTCCAGCAGCCCGGTGTGCAGCAGGTATTTGTCCACGCCGACTGCATCCGCGGCCTGCTGCAGGCTGAGCGGCCCTTTTTCCAATGCGCGGCACAGGCGGCGGTCTGACTCCCCGATCGGGAGATGGTGCCAGTCCGCTCGGCCGAGGGTGAGGAACTCATGCAGCGGCAGGGTGTGAGCGGGCACCTCGCGCACCTGGCTGCGCAGCACGGGCAGGATGGCCGGGTACTGTTCGGCCAGCACGCACAGCGGGATGATTCGGTCCGGCCCGAGGGTGAGCGCGCCGTCCTTGTCCCAGCGGATGGCGCTGTCGCCGCCGAGCGCGAACGAGGTGGAAAACAGTCCCTTGACCAAGGTCTTCCACTGCCCCACGCGGATACCGCCGTCTGCGAGCAGCGGCGCGCTGTTTTCGATGAGCGCCACGTCGGTCGTCGTGCCGCCGATATCGACGACGACTGCGTTGTCGCGCCCGGTCAGCGCGCTGCCGCCGAGCGCGGAGGCAGCCGGGCCGGAGAGCAGGGTCTCGACCGCGTGCTCCGCCGAATACGCCAGCCCCATCAGGCTGGAATCCGAGCGCACGATCAGGATCTCCGCGTCAATGCCGCGTTCGCGGAATGCGCGTGTGACCGCTGCGATGAAATCCTGTGTGATGGGCAGCAAACCCGCGTTAAGCACCGCGCTCGCCGCGCGCTCCAGGCTGGAAAGGCCGGAAAACAACTCGCTGGCGCACACCACAGGCAGGCCGGTCTTTTCGCGGATGATTTCCGCAGCCTTCTGTTCAAGCACGCCGCCGTTGCGCATGCCGTAGATCTCGCAGACCGCGCAGCCTTCCGCATCCGCGAACCACTCGCGCACGTTCGCGCGCAGCTCGTCCCAGTCCGGCTCCTCCATGATCTGTCCCGTGATGGTGGTTTTGCAGGGCAGGTAACAGATATCGTCCGGGTCGGTAAAACCGTAGTCCGCACCGAAGCGGTCGATCCCCTTGCGGTCGATGCCCATGAGCAGCAGCCGCGTGCGGCGGAATTTGCCCTCTACGCACGCATTGGTGGCAAGCGTGGTGGACAACCCTGCGACCGTGGCCTTGCGGCACAGCACGGGGTCGAGCCCGTCGAGTGCCGCGAGAATACCACGCGTCAGGTCGTCGTAGGTGGTCAGCGCCTTGTTCTGGCCGAGCACCTTTCCTGTGTCGAAATCATAAAGAATGGCGTCCGTACAGGTGCCACCCGTATCAATGCCGATGGCAGGCTTCATGGCAATGCTTCCTTCCCTAAGTTGTTGTTCCCATTATAGCCCGGCCGCCTGCGCGTCGTATAGGAATATCGTCCGCCGGTTTGCACGAAATTGCCCTGATTTCGCACGATTTTCCAAAACTGCGTCCGGACAGTTGCCGCCCCGCGCGGCGGGATATATAATAGAGCCATCCAAAAAAGAAGTGGGATGAAGTATATGCGTTTGGCTATCATTGGCTGCATGGTGATGAACCGGGAGATCTCGCATCTCGTGTCGGAAAGCCGCCATGTGGTGCGCGTCTGGTGGCTGCGGCAGGGCCTGCACGACACGCCCGATGTGCTGCGCACCGAGCTGCAGCATGCGGTCGACGAGATCGGGCGGGAAAACGAACGCCTGCCCGAAAGCCTGCGTTTTGAGGCGGTCATCTTGGCATACGGGCTGTGCTCGAACGGCGTGATCGGCCTGCGCAGCCGCGCGCTGCCGGTCGTCGTCCCGCGGTGCGACGACTGCATCTCCCTCTTCCTCGGCTCGGCGGACCGTTACCGCGAGATGTTTCAAAAACTGCCTGGCGTGTACTGGTATAACACCGGCTGGATTGAGCAGGCATTCACCCCGTCAAAGGAGAACTACGCGCGCCGCCGCGCGGAATACGCAGAGGAATACGGCGAGGAAAATGCAGACTATCTGATGGAGTGCACCAACAACTGGATGGTCAACTACCGGCACTGCGGCTATATCACCTGCCCTCTGGGTGAGCGTGAGGGCTGCGAGGAATACGCCCGTCAGGCGGCTGCGGATTTCGGGTGGGAGTTTACCAAAGTCGAAGGTGATATGGGTTATCTGGACGCACTGGTCAACGGCCCGTGGGACGATAAGCGTTTCCTGACCTGCCCGCCGTACAGCCGGATTGAAGCGGATTTCAGCAACCGTAAGTTCCGCAGCGTGCCCTGCGAAAAAGAGGACGCCTCTCCAGCGCCGGACGGGGAGAGATACCGCCCCGTACTTTGATACAGAGACAATATTTTAAAACTAAAAGCCCTTGCAAAAGCGGGGCTTTTAATTTTGGGAAGAAAAATGGGAACTTTTTGACAAAGTCAATTATATCCGAAATCTGCGCAATTTTCTCCTAACGGTTTGTTGCCGGCGCGTGGTATCTTTAAGACACCGACAAACGAGTGAAGCGGATTCGGAGTAATAATGGAGGTTGATTTTGATGAAAAGAAACATGGATCAGTGGACCAAGGAACTGCTTGAGGCGCCAATCAAAAAGGCGGTACCGGTACTGTCTTTCCCGTCCATCCAGCTGCTGGGCATCACGGTCAAGGACCTGATCAACGACAGCGACCTGCAGGCGCGCGGCATGAAGGCCGTTGCCGACCGCACGAACGCGGGAGCGGCTGTCAGCCTGATGGATCTTTCGCTCGAGGCAGAGTGCTTCGGCGCACCCATCCGTTTTTCGGACGACGAGGTGCCGACTGTGACCGGACCGGTCATCTCCACTGAGGTGGAGGAGGACGAGCGCATGGAGCAGGCGGAGGCGCTCGCGGTACCGGAAATCGGAGCAGGACGCACCCAGATTTATATTGACGCGATCGAGAAGGTCATGGGCATGATTGAGGACCGTCCGGTGTTCGCAGGCGTTATTGGCCCCTTCTCGTTGGCGGGCCGTCTGCTGGACGTCACCCAGTCCCTGATTTACTGCTACGAAGAGCCGGACATGGTGCATGTTGTCCTGGAGAAATGCACGGAGTTCATCACCAAATATATCAATGCCTACAAGGCGGTCGGGGCGAATGGCGTTGTCATTGCCGAGCCGCTTGCCGGCCTGCTGTCTCCCGCACTCGCGCAGGAGTTCTCGGGCGATTACAGCAAGCGCATTGTGGAAGCTGTGCGCGATGAGAACTTTGCGGTCATTTTCCACAACTGCGGCAATACCGCGAATATCACGCTCGACTCCATGTTCTCCAACGGCGCGAACGCATACCACTTCGGCAATGCAGTCGATATGGCAGAGATCATGGAGAAGGCTCCGGCAGACATTATCTGCATGGGCAATGTCGACCCGGCGGGCGAGTTCCGCAACGGCACGCCTGAATCCATCCGCGCCAAGACGCTTGAGGTCATGGAGAAGTGCTGCAGCCACAAGAATTTCGTGATCTCCTCGGGCTGCGATATTCCGCCGCTCTCCAGCTGGGACAACATCGACGCGTTCTTTAACGCGGTTGACGAGTTCTATTCCAAATAAAGTTCCACACATACCAACTGCATAAATTCACGGGGAAAACGGCTCTGGCATAACTGTCAGAGCCGTTTTCTCCAGATAAAAACACTGTACGGCGCAGTCCGGCCGTGCTATAATGGGGGACGGTAAACAGGGTATGCCGGGAAGAATGATGTGCATGCTCGCGTCTGTCTGCCGGTCAGGAGGAAAAACGATGAAAAAACTTCAGCTGCTGTCTCTTATTGTTTGCGCTGTAGCGGTGCTGCTCTGCGGGTGCCGGGATACGGCGGACGCGGTGGATGCCGGGGATACGATTGCCAAGGCGCAGGAGATTGCCGTTTTGCCCGCCGGGGCGGATGAACCGGTGCGGACCATCACGGAGCAGGATGAACTGGATGATTTTGTGCACGCGCTTGCCCTCGAAACCTGGCGGCCCGAGGCGGTGCCGGCAGATGCGGCGGCGGTTGGGCAGTTTGAATTGTCGCAGGAGTCGACGAAAAAGTTTGGTGAGAGCGGAGAAGACGAAACCTTGCATCCAGTTTGCTGCATCACCCTGTATGATGGCCCCTATATCGGTCTGGAGATCGCGGGGATGGAAATGGCGTTCCGGATCAGTGATGACGCAGCAGGATTCCTGAACGGTTTCTTTGAATAGAACAGCTGCCGCCCGCGCTAAGGACCAGGAAAATGGAACAGCCGGCTTTGCATGAGGCAAAGCCGGCTGTTGTTTTTATTTTTTGTGTACACCATGTGTGCTGCGCTGCTCACGGTATTTGCCCGGGGCAATACCGGTCTGCTTTTTAAAAATGCGGGTGAAGTAGCTCTGGTCGTCAAATCCGACCGCACAGGCGATCTCCGCGATCGGCATGCCGGTCGAACGGAGCAGGGTTTTGCTGCGCTCGATTCGCAGGCGGTTGACATATTCGGTGAATGTGCAGCCCAGCTCATCCTTGATGATGCGGCAGAAGTAGGACTTGGACAGGTAGACCTGCTCGGCCGCCTGGTCGAGCGTGAGCTTGTCGGTCAGGTGCTCCTTGATATAGGCAGTGGTTTTGAAGATCACATTCTGGTGCTTGATGTCGTTTAAGTCAAACACAAAGCTGATGAACTTGTGAAGGATCGCGCCGATCCAGCGGTTGAGCGACTCGATCGAGGTGAACGAGTCCACCTCCTGCTCATAGCGGTAGCACAGGTTGAAAATCTCGTCCACATCCGCACCGCCGTCGATCGCCGCGCGGCTCATGAGCACAAGCAGCTCACGGATACGTGACTTGATGACCTGCTGGTCGTTGTCCGCCAGATAATAAATATGCACAAGCAGCTCATTGAGCAGTTCCTGCGCAGCCTCCTTGTCGCCTGAGCGGATATGCTCCTGCAGGCGGCGTTCGCTTTCGATGGGGTAGGCGCGCACCGTATTGTCCGCTGACAGGTCGTACATCATCTGCAAGATCGCAGCTTGGTTGCCTGAATCCACGTCGGGCGGCAGCATATCGAGCGAAAAGGAGGAAACTGCCGCGGCAATGATTTCGCTCAGCGAGCGTGCCTGCGCGGTTGTCAGGCGGGGGACGCCGTCCATCGGCTCGGCCGTGAGCAAGGTATCCTCAAACGGATCCTCGTCGTCGTTGGACATGATAAACGGCCCGGTGATGATGCAGTATTCCATGGCCGAGCCCGACTGAAGCGGCGGCGTGGCGACGAACACCAGCCCGCGCGGGCAGTAATAAATGTATTTGCCGTCCCACCGTTCCGCCTCGTAGGCGCCGTACAGGTGGGTCAGATAGGCGGTGCAGCAGGTGCTCTGCAAGGCACAGGTGTGATGATACGGCTCGCGTGCAAACGACTTTGTCGTCAGGTCAAGCAGCGCGGTATGCACGCCGGTCAGCGTTTCGATATGCTCACACAGATGCAGGCAGCGGTCGGACAGATCCATTATTCCTGCACTCCTTTCTTCCGTGGGCGTCGGATCGCTTGTCAAATTGACAACAACAGTATAGCATAATTTTTACATTTTTCCAATGCGGAAATTTGCTATCTGTCTGACCGGATCATGCGCGCCTCAAGATAATACCGCTTTTCCAGCGCTGTGCCCATGGAGAAGGTCTTGCGCGGCAGCACGCCTTGCCCGGCCACATAGGGGAACAGCGCGTCCTTGGGGAAGCCGGGCAGCAAAAAGCCGATGCGGCCAGCGGCGTCCGACAGGTGGCGCAGCGTATCCGTGCCGTGAATGAAATCGATCCCCACCTGCGGCCGTGCGGCAAGGTAAGCGTCCAGCGCCTGCTGCAGCGCGGTGACTGGCAGCTCGCCGGGCGCAAGCGGGAGGGGCAGCCTGTGCTCCTGTCCCTGATACCGGCAGGGAAGCGCGGCAGGGGCTGCATCCGGACGGGCATGGGCGGCAGCCCAACCCTCCAGAAAGTGCAGTACATCCGCCGGGTCGGCATCCAGCAGCAGGCGGTGCACCGCCTCAAAGCAGATGCTGGGGTCATGCAGGTTGATCAGTTCGGCGAGCACCCAGCGCGCGGGGTGGCGCTCCTGCTCGGCGGGGGAGAGTGTGTGCTTGACGCGTTCCCAGTGCGCCTTAGCCGCTGCCATGGAGTGGTTGCCGTCCCCGGTGGCAAAAAGCGGCGGCACAGCGCCCGCAGCGGCCCGTGTGCGGCAGGCGCCGGCATGCGCTGCAAGGCGGGAGAAAAATGCTTCGGCCTGCATGCCGGGGGAAACCAGCCGCCCGGTGATGTGCCCGCCGCCCTGCATCAGCTCAAAATCGTACAGCGGGGCCTGTTCTGCGCATGCGGCGAACAGCGGCTCGAGCAGGGCGTGCGCCGGGTCGTCCACAAACAGCATGATATGCGGCAGCTCAAACGGAGCCTCCGCCCGGATCGCCAGCCGCGGCGGCACACGCTCGGTGACAGTGGCCTCGGTCGGCCGGATGGGCGCGTCGCTGCCGGGGGTCTCGTCGTAGGCTTCCAGGTCGAACGCCAGCAGCACACCGCGGCGCGGGCTGCCGCGGCCGGTATCCCGTTCGATCAGCATGAGCCCTTCGGGCAGCGGGCGCAGCACGCTTTCGCGCAGATAGTCCTGCATCGTGCGGTGGATGGCTGCAGCGCGCGCGCCGTCGTTTGCGCCCAGCCAGGCTTCGGGCAGAGTCAGCCGCAGGCAGGAGGGCGCATCGCCCACGAACCGCTCTGCCTGCGCCCAGTAGGACGGCTCGGCCGTGAACTGGTCGCACGCAATGACCGCAAAGCGGGTCAGGTCAACGCCCGGGGCGGGAAACAGCAGCTGCGGGAGATGGATGCAGTCGAGTGGCATGGCAGAAATCCTCCGAAAAAAGGTGATGCTACTATTATACGGATGGGCAGCGGCTTTGTATAGCAGTATTTTGCCGTAGGATTGTGACTGGATTGACATTTCCCGTGCTGCGAAAGCCGTCGGTCTGCTGCCCGGTGCATGAAAATCTGCAAAAAGGCTATTCCCCCTGTTATTTTCCGGCAAAGCCCGCAAAATGTTTGGGATATACTGGGAAAACAAGGGAGGCATGGCAACATGGACAAGCAAAAGACAAGACGGGCTGCGCCGCAGCTGGTAGGGCGGGCTGCGGCGCGCCTGGCGCAGCTCTGGAACGAGGAGCATCTGCACACATTGATCAAGGGCGCGCAGCGGTTCGTGCTGTGCGCCGTACTGGCGCGCGGTACCGTGCTCGGCGGCTACACACCTTTTGGGCTGTCGATGGCCGCCGCGCTGATGGCGCGGGGGGCGGGGCTGTCCGCGATCGGCGGACTGATCTGCGGGGTCATGCTGCTGGGCGGGGGGATCAAAAGCGGGGTCTATGTGGCGGCGGCACTGCTCGTGCTGTGCGTGACAAGTGTATGCGCGGGCCTGCGCATCGTGACCACGCGCTGGTTCGCACCAACCGTAGCCACGCTGGCGGGCGCGGCGTGTACCTTTGTATTCCTGCCCGTCGGCCCGGCGCTGCGGACGTCGGATGTACTGACCTTTGCCGCCGTGCAGGGGCTGACGTTCGGCGCATGCCGGGTATACGGCGCGGCGCTCGCCCCGCCGCGGGACGACAGCGACTGGCGGCGGCCTGTGACCCTGCTGGCGCTTGCTGCGACCGTGCTGCTCAGCCTGTCCAACCTCAGCCTGTTTGGACTGCTTGCGCCCGCGCGCATTCTGGCGCTGGTGCTGGTGCTGGCGGCCGCCTATCTGGGCGGTTCGGGCGCAGGCGCGGCGGCAGGCGTGGCATTCGGCGCGGCAATGGATCTGTGCGCAGGCTACGGGGCGCTGTTCACCTGCTGTTACGGCCTGTGCGCGCTGGTTTCCGGGCTGTTCCGGGATAATGGACGCGGCTGGTTTGCGGTGTGCGCGCTCGCCTCCGGCCTGTGCGCGGCCATGCTGGGGGTAGACCATCCGCTGTTTGTGCCGCTCATCCTTGAGCTGCTTTGTGCGGTAGCACTGTTTGCGGCCCTGCCGCCCATGGTGTGGAACGCTATCCGTCAAAGCCTGCTGCCGGATACGCTGATGGGCGAAGCCGCGCGCGGCAGCGTGCGCCGCACGGCGGGCAAATGCGCGACCGAGGCGGCGCAGGCGTTTTATGAGTTGTATCTCTCCATGCTGAACGGGCTCAGCGAGGGCAAGGCGGCAGGCGACCAGAACGTGCGCGCGGTGTTCGACCGCGCGAGCGACCGCGTGTGCCGCCACTGCGTGCTGTGCTCGCAGTGCTGGCAGCGGGATTATGTCACCACGCTCGCGGCGTTCAACGATGTGACCCAGCCCATGCTCAAACGCGGACGGGCCGAACTGACCGATTTCCCATACCACTTTGCCTCGCGCTGTGTGCATCTGCCCGAGCTGATGCGCGCAATCAACAGCGCGCTGTTTGCGCTGCGCGAGCGCCAGAGCCTTCGGCGGCAGCAGGAGGAAAACCAGAGCCTGCTCGCGCGGCAGTACGCGGGCATCACAGACATCCTGCGGCAGCTCGGCGCGGAGGTGACGCGGGACGTGACCGCCCAGCCCATGATGGAGCGGCAGGTGCGGCGGTATGCATCCGCCTTTGGCTGGATCGACAACGTGTGCGCGGTGCGCGATGCGCAGGGGCGGCTGGTGATCGAGCTGTACGGCGAGGGCATCGACGACGTGTTGCAGCAGGGCGAGGGGTTCTCAGCAGGCCTTTCCGCGCTGCTCGGCGTCGGCCTGACCCGCCCGAAAAAAGTGGAGGAAGGCGACACGGTACATCTTGAGATGCGCGAGCGCGCGCCTTTTCGCGCGGTTGTGGGCATCGGACGGCAGCAGAAAGAGGACTCTGCGGTCTCAGGCGACACGGGATGCTATTTCCTGACCGACGCGGGCGTGGCCTGCCTGCTGCTCGCGGACGGCATGGGCACGGGCGCTGCCGCCTCGCAGGACAGCCGCCTGCTGGTCACCTCGCTCGAGCGGTTCCTGCGCGCGGGCATCACA
Organism: Candidatus Agathobaculum pullistercoris; assembly: GCA_019114345.1. GTDB lineage: Bacteria > Bacillota > Clostridia > Oscillospirales > Butyricicoccaceae > Agathobaculum > Agathobaculum pullistercoris. The sequence continues at coordinate 26,061 of DXFS01000064.1, forward strand.
ATCGCGGACGCGCTGAGGGCGGTCTCGCCCGCCCTGCGCCTGCGGTCGGACGGTACGCGCTTTACCACGTTGGACGCACTCACCCTCGACCTGTTCACCGGCAAGGCGGAGAGCCTCAAATGCGGCGCGGCGCCCTCCTATCTGCGCATTGCCGGGCAGTGGAGCATCCTGACGGGCAAGGCACTGCCCATCGGCCTGGCCGAGGAGGATAAGCTGGGTGAGCCGGTGCCGCTCCGCTTTGGACACGGTGACCTGTTTGTCATGCTGTCCGACGGGATCTCGGACGGCATGGAGGACGGCTGGGTGCGCGAGCTGCTGCTTGCCCACGCAGGCGACAGCCCCAAGGAGCTTGCCGCACGGCTGGTGACCGAGGCCAAAGGCCGCGGCCATGACGACGACCGCACTGCGCTCGTGATGCGCATCGAGAAAATGTAGATGTGAATGCACAGAAAATGGATAAATCCCTCCCTTTTGGGCAATACTGCTGCAAAAGGGAGGGATTCGCAATGGTGAAGGGCGTGAGCCGGCGGGTCGTGGTCGTGCGGCCGGACGAGTGCGGGCTGTTTGAGCAGGCAATATTTCTGGTGCGGGACTACAGTGCGCCGCGCAGCGACGTGGTGCGCGAGGCGTGCCGGATCGCCAACAGCTATTTGATGGGACGTACAGCGCGCAGCCGCAGCAAATCGGCAGCGTGGAAGCTGGGGCTGGCGTTTGCCGCCGGGGTGTTGGTTTCGAGCGCAGCATGGACAGTGGTCAGCATGGTTCTGTGAAAATGCTGAACACCGGAGAAAAGGCAGAATAATTATTGTTCACTTTTCCTATAGATTTTATATGATATTTAATTTATATTAGTAGCAGTTATCAAATAGAAGAGAGGAGCTATTCCTATGACAAAGTATGTATGCAAGGTTTGCGGATATATTTATGATCCTGCTGAGGGCGATCCGGACAACGGCGTTGCGCCCGGCACGGCGTTTGAGGCACTTCCGGACGATTGGGTATGCCCGTTGTGCGCAGTCGGCAAGGATGAATTTGAGCCGGCCTGATCCGGGACGGCGGGGAAGGGGCTGCTGCCGGGCAGCCCCTTCCGCTTTTTTGTAAACAGATTGAAAATTGATTTCCGGGAAACTTGTTTTGCGCGGACAGGCTTGTTATACTAAGGAAAAGAATTTCTTAGGGGTGTATCGCGCATGACGGCAGACCAGTTTTTCTCTTTGTTCCATCAATACGGGTTGATTCTGGTCTGCGCAGTGATTTTCTGTGAGTACATGAACCTGCCTGGTTTCCCGGCTGGGGTGATCATGCCGTCGATTGGGGTGTTGATTGCGCAGAGCGAGTTGTCCCTTCTGCTGACGATTGTGCTCAGTGTGATCTGCGGCATTGGCGGCAGTCTGGTGATTTATGCATTATGCTATTGGGGCGGCGAGCCGATTATGGAAAAAGTTTTCGGGAAAAGCGCAAAGTTCCAATCCTTTGTCAAACGGTGCCATGAATATATAGATGCGCAGCACGGGCGCGGCCTGGCGCTGTGCCGCATCATCCCTGTGCTGCGTACAATCGTTTCGATTCCTGCAGGGCTGATCCGCATGCCGGTGCGCTGGTTTATCGGCTGGTCGGCGCTGGGGATCGCAGTGTGGAACACTGCGCTGATTTCATTTGGCTACTTTTTCAGCGAAAAAATATTATCCATGCTTTAGACTACTGATAACGAAAAGGGCAAAAGCTCCCGGAAGGGAGCTTTTGCCCTTTTAATATTGCGGTACATCCGCCAGCTTTTCCTGCCACAGCTCGAACAGGGCGTCCACATCTGCCTTGAATTCCGCTTCACTCTGTGTCTCCTTTTGCGTCAGATGTTCCAGCACCTCGAAAACGAATGTTTTCCCGTCCCGTCCCCAGTCGGACTGCAGGGCGTAGTCTACACAGGAGCCGGTCATCTGCGCAAACTGGAAACGGTTTTGGCTGCCCCGCAGGTCGGCTGTGCGGCGCAGCAGGATGCGGCCGGTTTCTGTGTTGCGGATCTGAAATACACCGCCCAGCTGCCGCCGCGTTTTGTATGCGGCCGCAGCCTCGCGGCGCTGTTGTTTATCCATGGTCTTTTCTCCTTTGCATATAATTACTAAATTACTAATTTACTAATATTATAACGAAACAGCAATCTGATGTCAAGCTTGACGTATCTGCATCCGTTTGTCACCACATTGCAAGTTGCAATCGGTGGGGGCTTGTGATAAAATATACTGCGTAAAATTTTGCACAGTGGGGGAGAAATATGCAAATCGGCAGTGTAACGCTTGCAGGCCGTCTGGCACTTGCGCCGATGGCCGGCGTGACCGACCTCGCCTTCCGGCAGATCTGCCGGGAACATGGGGCGGCGCTCACGGTGACCGAGATGGTCTCCACCAAGGCGCTGTGCTATCAGGATAGAAAAACGCCGCGCCTGCTTGCGCTGGGGGAGGACGAGCATCCCGCGGCGGCGCAGGTGTTCGGACACGAACCGGAAACCATGGCTGAAGGAGCGAAGATCGCACGTGCGGTCTCAGGCTGCGACATCATTGATATCAATATGGGCTGTCCCGCTCCCAAGATCGTGAACAACGGGGACGGCTCGGCGCTCATGCGGGACCCGGCGCTCGCCGCTCGGGTGATCGAAGCGGTGGTCAAAGCCGTGGATGTGCCGGTCACGGTCAAGTTCCGCAAGGGATGGGACGAAAAAAGCGTGAACTGTGTGGAGTTTGCCCGCATGGCTGAGGCCGCGGGAGCAGCTGCGATCACGATACACGGCCGCACGCGCGCGCAGCAGTACAGCGGCAAGGCGGACTGGGACGCGATACGCGCGGTCAAACAGGCGGTGTCCATCCCGGTGTTCGCCAACGGAGATGTAGCCGAGCCTGCGGACGCAGTGCGCATTCTGGAATACACCGGCGCGGATGCGGTAATGATCGGCCGGGGCGCACTGGGCGACCCATGGATCTTCGAACGCGCGAATGCGCTGATCGAGACCGGCGTGTGCCCGCCGCTGCCGCCGTTTGCCGAGCGGATCGGTACGGCGGTGCGGCAGATCGAGCTGGCGGCGGCGCAGAAGGGCGAATATATCGCCATGCTGGAGGCGCGCCGCCATGTCAACTGCTATTTGAAGTATGAACGCGGGCTCAAGACGTTCAAAACACGCATCTGTGCGCTGGAGCGGCTCGAACAGCTTTATGGGATTGCAGAGGAACTCAAGCAGACAGTCGGTGGGTAGTCCGCCATAGACATCAAAAGGGGAGGCGTGAGCCGTGGACGAAAAGCATATACTGGCACGCGCGCGCCGCGGCGACATAGCAGCCTTCGAGGTGCTGGTGCGGCAGAATGAGAGGCGGGTCTATGCGGTGGCGCTGCGCTCGTCCGGTTCGCCGGAAGATGCGGCAGATATCACGCAGGAGGTGTTTCTGCGTGCCTGGCGGTCGATTGAGGACTTCCGCGGGGACAGCGGCTTTTCTACCTGGCTGTTCCGCATTACAACCAACCTGTGTGTAGATTTTGCACGCCATAAGCAGGCGCAGCCCCAGACCCAGCCGCTTGTCGGCGAAGACGATGCGGAGCGTCCGATTCCGGATCCTGCACCTACGCCTGAGGAGCATCTGGAAAACAGCGAGCTTGGCCGCGAGCTGGCTGCAGCGCTGGACGAGGTCAGCGAGGAGCACCGCCGCATCGTGCTGCTGCGCGATGTATCCGGGCTGAGCTACACCGAGATCGCCGAAGTGCTGGAGATCAGCGAGGGTACAGTCAAGTCGCGCCTGTCGCGTGCGCGGATCGCACTGCGCACGATTTTGCAAAAGAGAGGGAACCTTTTGCCGTCTGCCGCGTCTAACGATATGAAAGGAGGCGGGGACGCATGAGTGATGAAGAATATTTTGAGCAGCTTTGCTCGAACAGCATCGACGGTACGCTGACTGATGCGGAGCGCGAAAAGCTGGAAGCCCATCTGGCGGAATGCCCCTCGTGCGCCGCGCTCAAGCAGGATCTGGAGAGGATGCAGGCGCTGTTTGCCGAAGAGGTGGAGCCGCCTGCCGGCCTGCATGAAAACATCATGCAGCGCCTGGAACAGGAAAGCAAGCTGAAGGTGGTGCAGCCGGAAAAGCCGGTGCGCCATATGCCGGTAATCACGATGGTTGCGGCAGCGGCAGTCGTAGTGCTGGTGGTGCTGGGCGGGGGCCTGATGCCGATGTTTTTCAGCACCGTGGGTAGCGGCAGCACAACTGCCACAGCAGATGCGTCGGCGGCAAGTGGGGCTGCGGCTGGCAGTGCAGATATGGACAGTGCTGTGCAGGAGGCCGCGGAACAGGCTGGCGTGGAAAACGAGGCTGCAGCGGAGGCAGAGGCGGACGGCAGCGCCGCACCGGCGGACAGTGCATCCGGGGGGGCAGCACAGCCGGAGCTCTATACGGCCGGACAAGAGGAGGATCAGGTGCCGGCTGACGAAGGGACGGCCGCTGCGGAGGAAACGCAGCAGGAGCGTATGGACGCAAGCACGCTGGCCCCGAGCGAAGAAACTGGCGGAGACACGAATCAGAGTACGGCAGATCCAGGTATCGCAGCGGTGCAAAGTAATGCGCAGCCGGTTGAGATTCCGGAAACCATGCGTGCGATGACGGTTGCACACTGTTATCTGGCGCAGGGCGGCGGTGAGCTGCCGGATATCGGTGGTGAGCTGCTTGGAACGGACGGGGATACGTCCTGGTTCCTGCTGGAGAATAATCTGTCGACCATCCAGGATACCCTGGGTGCAGTAGAGGACGCAGGATACACAGTATCCGCATATGAAGGGACCGGCATTACGATTGACAGCAAAGCGGCCTCATGGATGCTGATTGTCACAGCGGACTGACCCCGATGGGGGAGAATATAAAACGGCGGCATTTGTGCCGCCGTTTTGTATGTATATCGTGTGACTACGGCATGCGGCATAACGGATGCCTGGTAAAAACAGAATTTCGGAACCTTATACAAAAAATTTGAAGAAATTTTGTGTAAACGCTTGACTTTGAGGAATGCTTGTAGTAATCTATATAGGCACCTGCGAAAGCGGGGAAAAACGCGATGATGCCGGAGATTGCTGCCAGAGGCAGGTAACTTCGGCGGAGTAGGTCCGACAATCGGGCGGTTGAGATAACTGCTATCAGCCGGAAGGCATTGCGCCTATCTCGGCAAAAACGCAATGTTCCTGCGTAAATTCGGGACTTGCGGTGCGTGCGCCGCAAAGCCGATAGCCTGAACCACTTACGTTTCTTAATTGTGACCGGATCATGACACTATCAGTGTGCCCGGTTATTTTCATGCCCGCGTGTGATACGCACGGCGGGGTTGCAGTTTCTCTCCGTAGCGAGTCAACACATTATTTAATGTATGGCACAAATACGAGGAGGAAAAACCAACATGGCAAATGCACAGAAGATCCGCATCCGCCTGAAGGCGTATGACCACGAGCTGATCGATCAGTCTGCAGAGAAGATCATCGAAACCGCAAAGCGCAACGGCGCTAAGGTTTCCGGCCCGATCCCGCTGCCGACCGAGAAGCAGATCATCACCATCCTGCGTGCGGTTCACAAGTACAAGGATTCCCGCGAGCAGTTCGAGCGCCGCACCCACAAGCGCCTGATCGACATCATCAATCCGAACCAGGCGACCATCGAGGCGTTGACCACTCTCGATCTGCCGGCTGGCGTGGAGTTTGAAGTTAAGCTCTAAACCCCTATAGGGGGCTTCAAAAGCCCCCTATATACGAAGATTGACTCCCAAAGAAACCAATCTTCGATACCCGAATGACGCCGCCCAGGGCGGCTGAGTCGAGGTGTAAAAAGTCCGGCAAAGCTGGACTTTTTACGAGAAACCGCATAGCGGTTTCATCTTAATATTCCTTTTGTCAACAGGCAGGCGGACTAACCCAACCGGCTGCTTGAAGCCCTGCCGCGACACGCGCGGCGAGGTCATGTTGGCGGCCAAATGCCGTCAACCAATAACCTTTAAGGAGGAAAATGCAAATGCTGCAGAAAGCAATCATCGGCAAGAAGGTCGGCATGACCCAGATCTTCAATGCTGACGGCAAGGTGATCCCCTGCACCGTTATCGAGGCAGGCCCCTGCGTCGTCACCCAGCTCAAGACCGAAGAGAAGGACGGCTACAATGCGGTCCAGTTCGGCTTTGAGGATGTCAAGGAGCGCAAGCTCAACAAGCCGCAGAAGGGCCACCTGAAAAAGGCCGGCGACTCTCTGAAGAAGTACCTCAAGGAGTTCCGCTTCGCGGACTGCTCCACCTTCCAGCTTGGCGATGTAGTCAAGGCTGACATGTTCGTCGAGGGCGACTATGTCGACGTGACCGGCACCTCCAAGGGCAAGGGCTACGCGGGCGTTATCAAGCGCTTCAACGCGGGCCGTTCCCCGATGAGCCACGGCGCCGGCCCGATGCACCGCCACCAGGGTTCCATGGGCGCTTGCTCTGATCCTTCCAAGATCATGAAGGGCAAAATGATGCCTGGCCACCTGGGCGCTGAGCAGGTCACTGTTCAGAACCTGGACGTTGTCAAGGTTGACGCTGAGCTCAACCTGATCGCCGTTTGCGGCGCTGTCCCGGGCCCGAAGGGCGGCATTGTGGTGCTCAAGAACACCGTCAAGAACAACAAGGTTGCCAAGGGCGAGGCTGGCATCAGCAAGAACCCGCAGAAGGCTTCCGCGAGAAAGTAAGGGAAGGAGGAGCAACGAATGCCTACAGTAGCAGTTTTTGATATGACCGGCAAGAAGACCGGCGAGATGGAGCTGAATGAAGCCGTATTCGGCATCGAGCCCAACATGGCTGTTGTACACGCAGCGGTCAAGAATTACCTGGCCAACCAGCGTCAGGGCACCCAGTCCACGCTGACCCGCGCCGAGGTTCGCGGCGGCGGCATCAAGCCGTGGCGCCAGAAGGGCACCGGCCGCGCCCGTCAGGG
>DXFS01000065.1 GCA_019114345.1 Candidatus Agathobaculum pullistercoris
AGCGCGCGGACATGCACGAAAACGACGTGCTGTTTGTTGTAGCCGATGCTTCCGAGGAGACCGCACTGGTATCGCTCGGCGCGCTGCGCTGCGAGCTGGCCAAGCGTCTCGGCCTTGCCAGGAAGGACGACTTCAAGCTGCTGTGGGTCACCGAGTTCCCGCAGTTCGAATACAGCGAGGAGGAGGACCGTCTGGTCGCCAAGCACCATCCGTTCACCGCGCCGATGGACGAGGATATCCCGCTGTTGGATACCGACCCGGCCAAGGTTCGTGCCAAGGCGTATGATATCATTTTGAACGGCTGCGAGCTGGGCGGCGGTTCGATCCGTATCCACGATCCCGAACTCCAGACCAAGATGTTCGAAGCGCTCGGCTTTACCGAGGAGCGCGCGAAGGAGCAGTTCGGCCACCTGATCACGGCGTTCTCCTACGGCGCGCCCCCGCACGGCGGCCTCGCCTATGGTTTGGACCGTCTGTGCATGCTGCTGGCAGGCCTGGATTCCATCCGCGACGTGATCGCCTTCCCCAAGGTGCAGAATGCGTCCGACCTGATGATGTCCTGCCCGGATGTGGTGGACGACAAGCAGCTGGACGACCTTTCCATTGCAGTCACCCGTATGGAAAAGGAGCCGGAAGCATAATCCCAAGTACCCGTGTAAAGCCGCTGCGGCTGGCGCCGCGGCGGCTTTACTGCATCCCGGAAAAGGAGAGCGGTATCCGTGTGCTCTGCATGTAAAGAACGGGATAAAAATAAGAAAAGAATCGGTATAATCGCTGCAAATGTCGTGCTTACAGCTGCCTTCGCGGCATTGCTTTTCCCGCTGCTGCGCAAAGGGTCGCTCAGCTTTCTCACGCTGACCGCTGCCCTGCTGGGGCTGCTTGCTATCCTGCCGCTGGTGCTGCGGCCATGGCAGCACGCACCGGCGGCGGTTTTGCTGCTGCATGATGCACTGCTGCTGGCTTCCTCTGCTGCTGCCAGCCTTGTTCTGGTGGAATATCTGGTCAAGGGATGCAGCATCGGCCTGGAAACGTCATTCTGGCAGGGATGGCTGGTCTATCTCGCGATCAACATTTTGCTCTACCTGATTACCGGACGCGTCCGGATCAGCGTGTGCGTGGGTATGGCGGTGGCCATGGCGCATGGATTGATCGATCACTATGTGCTGCTGTTCCGAGGTACGCCGGTTCTGCTGAGCGATGTGTATTCGATCGGCACAGCGGCCAATGTTGCGGAGAGCTACTCCGCGCCGGTAGAGTTGTCTGTGCTGTGGGTCGTGGGGGCGGCGGTGCTGTACTGCGTGTGCGTATGCCTGATGCAGCGCAGGTGGAAGGTGCGTCGGCTGTGGACGCTGCCCGGCGCAGCGGTGCTCGCGGTGGTAGTTTTTGCCGGGCTGCATATCACGGATACAGGATTTAATCTGTGGCAGTCCAACAAGACATACAGCGAGATCTATTATTTCCTGCGCTGCGCTGTCAGCTCGGCTGTTTCCAAGCCAAATGGATACACCGCGGAAAAACTGGATGAGATCGAATCCAACTATCAGGGCGCAGATGGCACACAGACGCCTAATCTGATCGTTATTATGAACGAATCCTTTGCTGATCTGCAGGCAGTAGGGGAATTTGAAACCAACGAGGACTATATGCCGTTTGTGCACAGCATGCTGGACGGGGCGGAAAACACGGTCAGCGGCGAGCTGCTGGTGTCCACTTTCGGCGGCGGCACGTCTAACACAGAGTTTGAATTCCTGACCGGCAGTTCGATGGGCTTTCTGCCATACGGTACAACGCCCTACCAGGTCTATCTCCGGTCAGATACGCCGGGACTGGTCTCCGGGCTGGCAAAGCAGGGGTACCGCACGGTATCGCTGCATCCTTATTCCTCAAGTTCGTGGAACCGGGAAAAGGTTTATGAGTATCTCGGATTTGATGAGCAGCTGTATGATACTGACTTCCCGGCAGATGTGGAGCGCATCCGCACCTATATCAGCGACCATGCAGACTATCAGAAGGTGATCGAACTGTATGAAAACAAACAGCCGGACGAACCGCTGTTCCTGTTCAATGTCACCATGCAGAACCACGGCGGATATGACTCGGTCAACACGACGAATTTTGAAGAACGCATTCATCTGACCGGTGAATTTGCAGGGGAGTATCCGCAGGTGGATCAATATCTCTCGCTCGTCCGGTACAGTGATGAGGCGATCCAGGAGCTGGTCGAGTATTTTGCGGATGCGGATGAGCCGACTGCGATTGTATTCTTCGGTGATCACCAGCCCGGTGTAACGAATGGATTTTATGACGAGCTGCTCGGGGAGGCGGCGCAGTCGGATGCGCGGGAACCGCGGCAGGTCAAGCTGGTCACCCCATTCTTTATCTGGGCAAACTACGACATCGAAGAAGCACAGGACGTACAGATCAGCGCGAACTACCTGGCCGCCTATGCGCTGGATACGCTGGGCTGTGCGACCTCGGCGTATGATGCACTGCGCCTGCAAACCCGGCAGGCGGTTCCGCGCGTTAATAATGATGGCTTTTATACTGCAGACGGGGAGTGGCATGCGATCGCAATGGCGGAGGACTATGCGGCGCTGACTGACTACCGCATGATGCAGTACACACAACTGTTTGACCATAAGAACCGGAATGACGCATGGTATGAAACGGCATCATAATTTTTACGCCGGCAGGCCGGCAAAGGGCTTTTCGGATCCGTGCTTTTGTGATAGAATGGTTGCTGACAGGAGGAGATCATTATGAAGGAGCTCTACAAAGGCTTTGCACATGTTGCGATCACTACGGTGGATATGGATGAAAGCATTGCGTTTTACGAAAAAATTGGCGGTACGGTGACCGCGCGCTCAAGCGCAGGGGAGAAACTGCTGGCGCTGGTCGAGTTCGGCGGGCTGGTGCTCGAACTGATCCAGCCGCCGGAAGGCGAGCTGATACCGGCGGGCGTCGGCAGCATCCCGCATTTTGCAGTATATGTGGATGATTTGGAGAAGGCGGCCGCAGCGATCAAGGATGCGGGCGTGATTTCATTCATGACGCCGGAGAAACGGGTGCTCCCGGATACCTTCGGCGGCCTGCAGAACTGGTTTTTTACTGGTCCCTCCGGTGAGCAGATTGAACTGCTGCAGATGCTTTGAACGGAAACAGAAAAAACAGCGGGCGGCTTTGCAGAGCCGCCCGCTGTTTTTCTGCGCATCATACAGTGGGGGATTGGTTGTAACCGGTCACGCCGTTGGCGTTTATCCAGGCAAGTTTGGTCCGGATCAGGGAAGCGATCGCTTCACTCTCGCTGCCGTGCCGCTGGACATAGAGCGACTGCAGGTCGAGCAGGTCGTTATAAGTCAGATAAGGGTAGTCACCGGTCATCATGGTGCCGTCCGGCAGATAGGCGTAATACAGATTATTGTCTTCCATTGGCCAGAGACCGGCCGTCAGTTCGATGCCGCGTACCAGACGGTCGGCAAATGCAGCATATTGCCCGTCTCCGGTCGCGTTTGTCAGCCGGTAGAGGAATACTGCCTCAGCTGCATGGTGGTTGAGCGAGCAGTGCGTGGTCTTTCCTTTGCCGTTTTCGTGCCAGTAATCCTCGACCAGCCAGCCTTCATCCGCTGCAGAGCCAAAGGAGAAATGGTGATCCGCCGCAAAACCCATCAGGAAATCCGCGTATTTTATAGTGGCGTCCAGCCACTCAGACACACCAAAGGTCTCAGCTGCATCGATGTTTGCCTGCCAGAAAGAGGTGTTGAAGCGCGTGTCGAAATAGCCGGGGTCGATATCATAATCCCGGTTCAGCCATCCGCTGCCGGCTTGGGAGGGGATAAAGCCGTATTCGTTCTGCTGCTCCCGCATAATGTCAATCATGGCAAGGCCAAGTGCGCGGCTGGCCGGTTCCCCTGTATCGCGCGCCATCTTGGCTGCAATATAGGCAGCGGGCAGGGGATGAAAATAATTTTCCCCGCTGGGATAGTAATCTGAGGGAGCAGTGTAGTAATAGCCGTCGTAACACCAGCGGTTGCTGTCGGTAAAGCGGTAGTTGGTCCAGCGGGCGACTACATCCGGATCGTCCCAATCGATCAGAAAGCTGTCCGCGCACAGCGCAAGATAATCGCTGTATGAATTTCCGGGCAGCGCGGCAACCGACAGGGAAAGCGTATAGCCGTCGCTTGTCTTTTGGATTGACAGCGCACCATCATAATCAGGCAGGTATTCGATCATGCCGTTTTCACGCCCGGTATACGTGAGAGGAGTGACCAGAACCGCTTCGGACTGATCGGTGCGCACGAAATACATGCCCTTGCCGAGCGACATTTTATTTTCCAGCGGCGTAACGGACCACTGGCCGGTTTCGGCAGAATAGCTGCGTACCGTACCTTCTGCGCCCGGCAGGACGTATTGCGCGGCTGTTTGCCCTTCGCATGCAGCCCCTTGTGGCTGGATGCGCCCCATGTAGACCGTGCAGCCTGCCGTATCCGTATAGGTGCGCAGCTGCTGCACGGCGTCCCGGCTTTCCGCTGTGGATTCTGTGCGGGTCACGGGGCCGAGCGAAGTAGCGAACGCCTGCGCGCTGCCGGTTTCGGTCCAATCGCGGAAACCGCCGGATTGGCAGCCGGTCAGCGTCATTGAGCCGAGCAGCAAAGCGGTCAGAATGAACTGGAGTGGCTTCATGAGGTTCCTCCCGGATAAAAACGTAATAGATACTTCATTATAGCATGTCTGTGCGAAAAAGGAAAGGCAGGAGGCAGGCGCATAGAAAAGCGCCCGCCGGACGGATGTCCGGCGGGCGTTGCGGGATCTAAAAGCCGTGCAGAAAACTGCAGGTTTGAATTAATAGTGGCGCGCCTCGTACAGGTGATCCTCGATCGCCTTGCGGGCAGCCTGTACCTCGGGCTTGGTGGAAACCTCGGCAACGCCGACACGCCACCAGTTCTCGTAGCCCGCGGACATGGTCTTGGGCAGAACCTTCATGTCGATGACAGTAGAAACGGTCTGCTTCTTCGCGTCCTCGATGGCAGCCTTGAGCTCGTCCATGGTCTTGACCGTGTAGGTCTTGCAGCCGTAAGCTGCACCGATGGCAGCGTAGTCCACCTGGATGACCTTGCCCTTGTGGATACCGTTGGTCACGCCGTCCTCGAGCATGTTCTTCTCGGTGCAGATGCAGGCATTGCCCTGGCCGACTTCGAGGTTGTTGATGCAGCCGAAGGAAGCGTTATCAAATACCATAACGTTGATCTTCTTGCCGATCTGGACAGAGGTGATCAGCTCGGAGTGCAGCATGTCGAACGAGCCGTCGCCGGTCATTGCGTAGACTTCCTTATCCGGGCAGGCGAGCTTGGCGCCCAGCGCGGAAGCAATCTCATAACCCATGCAGGAGTAACCGTACTCCATGTGGTAGGTGTTGATCTTGCGTGCACGCCACAGGCCCTGCATGTCGCCCGGCAGCGAGCCGGCAGCCGCGCAGACGATCGCGTCGTCGTCGATCATCTTGTTGATGGTGCCGAGAACCGCGGTCTGGCAGAGCTTGCAGCCGGTGTCCTCGATGTACTTCTCAACGCACTCGCGGTTTGCGTCGTTGATCTCCGGAATGAAGGAATCCTTGTCGGTGTAGGTGCAGTTGTCCAGACGCTCAACCTCGGTCCACCACTCCTTGCGCAGCGCAGCAACTTTTTCTGCGTAAGCAGCATCGGTGTGGTAGCCGATCTTCTTGAGCTCCTCGGAGAGCGCGGTCAGCGCCTCGTTTGCGTCCGCAACAACCGGGGTTGCGTCCATCTTGTACGCCTGGAACTCGGACGGGTTGATGTTGACGAACTTCGCGTCCGTGCGGTACAGCCACTTGGAAGCCGTGGTGAAGTCGGTGTAGCGGGTGCCGACGCCGATGACAACGTCCGCCTCGTGCGCCAGCTTGTTGGCAGCGATGCCGCCGGTGGTGCCCAGACCGCCGAGGTTGAGCTCGTGGGTCCACTCGACAGCGGACTTGCCCGCCTGGGTCTCGCCGAATGCGATGCCGAAGTCCTCAGCGAACTTCTTGAATACCTTGTGCGCCTCAGCGTAGCGTACGCCGCCGCCACAGATCAGGAGCGGCTTCTTGGCATTCTTGATGACCTCGACCGCCTTGTCGATCGCATACTTGGTCGCCGGACGGCGCTCGATGCGCCATACACGCTTCTTGAAGAAGTCAACCGGGTAGTCATATGCTTCCGCCTGTACGTCCTGCGGCAGGGAGATCGCAACAGCGCCGGTGTTGGCAGTGTCGGTCAGCACGCGCATCGCGGAGATCATGTCGGTCATGACCTGCTCCGGACGGTTGATGCGGCCCCAGTACTTGGTGACAGCCTGGAACGCGTCGTGCGCGGAGATGGACAGGTTCTGCGGCTGCTCCATCTGCTGGAGAACCGGGTCCGGCTGGCGGGACGCATAGATATCGCCCGGCAGGATCAGGACCGGGATGTTGTTTGCAGTAGCGGTCGCAGCAGCGGTGACCATATTGCACGCGCCGGGGCCGACGGAAGAGGTGGCCGCGAAGATCTGCTTGCGGCGCATCTGCTTGGCGTAGCCGACAGCGGCGAGCGCCATGCCCTGCTCGTTCTTGCCCTGGTATACAACCATGTCCTTGAGCTCCTGCTCAACGCCGTTGGCAAAGCCGACAACGTTGCCGTGGCCGGGCAGCATGAAGATGCCTTTGACGAACTTGTGCTCAACCTCATTGCCGTCCATGTCGATGTAGCTGACATACTGGTTTTCGAGGAAGCGGACGAGTGCCTGGGATGCCGTCAGGCGGACGGTTTCCATGTGCTTCATAGGTGAATTCCTCCTGAAATTATTTTCTCTCACAAAACTCGATCAAAGCCGAGGTTTCAAACGGGCGGCTATGCCGCGCCGTAAGGTAATTTTATTTCACCGGGGCTCTGCCTCGGTGAAATACCAATGTTTCGGGACCTGTGTCCCGAACCGCCTTTGCTGTGCAAAGGCGAGGGGGTTATCGGATTTGGTTTCGTCAGGAACCAAATCCGTATCTAAGGGGGACAGCGTCCCCCTTGGAAATCAGTTCCCGGTCGGGCAGTGCCAGATATGGTCGTTGGCGTCGTCCTGTACGAGCCAGATGTGCTCCTCATCGTCGATGCGGGTCTTATCCCACGGATTGCCCGGCAGATGGCGGATGCCCCATGCGTAGCAGCAGGAGTAGCCCGGGCCGGTTACCTGAGAGTGCATCTTGTCGGTGATGATTGCAAGGCCGTTGTGATGGGTCTCGTAGATCTCGCCGTTAGCCCAGCCGGCGCCGAAGCCCTGCGGTTTGTCATAGCGGTAGAAGTAGCACTCCGGCTGCGGATGATGGTGCGGCGGATAGCTCGACCACTTGCCCGGCAGGTTGACAACTTCGCCCAGCACCATGTTGGAGTAGGGGGCGTTGTCCAGATCGAAGCAGGTGCGTACGTCGCGCTTGATGCAGCCCATCAGTTCGCCGTTTGCGCCGCGTGCCCAGGTATCGGTATCTTCCGGCTTGTACATCTTGTTCGGGAAGGTCTTATCGTTGAGCGTCTTCTGAATGTAGATATTGCAGGGACCGTGCGCGGTAATCTTGACCTTGGTACCCTTGCATACATGCAGGCAGGACGGATTGTAGTCAAACGGGTTCGGACGGTCTACGTCGTAGGACTGGTCGTCCCACTCGATGGTGCACTTGCCGTCGAATACCAGAGCAGCGAGTTCCTTCTCAGGCTCCTCAAAGGAATAGGTATCGCCGTCCTCCATGACGAGGAGCGCAATGTCCATCATGGCATCCTTGCCGATGCCCTCGTCCAGGCGGATATATTCGTTGTACCCGCGCTTGACTTGCTTATCCATGTACATAGGTTATCCCTCCAAAAAAAGATTTTTTGGTAAAGCGCCCGCGGGCTGACTGAGCCGGGGCGGAGCGGCAGCTTTCTGCCTCTTCCATTATAGCACGCGGCAACAGGCGCTTCAACCGTTCGCCGCGGGGCGGGAACACTTCGTCATTTATCACAAAAACAGGATGCGTTATTCTGACAAATGATACAACAAAAATACGATTTTCAGATACCGTGCTCTTGTGTTTGTCCCCGTTTGTGGTTATAATTATAGCAGATGAGTGGAGAAATGCTTGCAATTTCTTCATGAACAATAACACGATTTTAAGGTGTTTCCGGAGGGTGGATATGGACGCTGCAAGGCGAGAGAAAAAAGAGCACGGCACACTGGCATTTCCGTTTCAGATCTACCCCGCGTTGGACGGCAGCGAGTCCGATGACAGCGACTTCATCCCGTACCACTGGCATCCCGAATTCGAGATTATCACAGTGGATGCAGGGCATGTGTCTCTGACCATTGCCGACCATGTGTACGAGGGAGAGCATGGAGATGTGTTTTTCGTCGCGGGCGAGGAACTGCACGAAATCCGCGCAGCGGGACGGGAAAATCAGTTCCGCTCGTTCGTATTCGCGGCGGACTTTCTGCAGTTTGCGCGCAGCGACCAGGCAGAGACCGAGCTGCTCGCCCCGCTGGCCGGGGGCAGGCTGCGGTTCGTGACCTGCCTGCGCGCCGGCGAACCGGGGCAGTCCGAGGTGCGCGCGCTGCTTGCGCAGATTGTGCGCGCCTGTCTGGCGCAGGCGCCGGGCAGCCAGCTTGCGGTCAAGGCGGCGCTGCTGGGAATCGTGGCAGCCTGTGCGCAGAACGGCTTGCTGCACGGGCGGCAGATGCGCCCTAACGCGGATTACAAGGCGCGGCAGCTCAAGGAGATCGTGGGCTATCTGGGCGAGCATTTCACTGAACCGCTGCCGCTGCCGGAGGTGGCCGCGCAGTTCGGCCTGTCGCCGCAGTATTTCAGCACTTTTTTCCGTGAGAACTTCGGCCGCACGTTTACCCAGCATGTGAATTCCCTGCGTATTGAACAGGCAGCGCGCCTGCTGCGTGAAACCGATCTGCCGGTGATGGAGATCGCGTTTAACGTGGGGTTTGACAACTTCAGCTATTTTATCAAAAGGTTCCGTGAAGTTTATGGCCTGTCGCCCTCCAATTACCGCAAAAACGGCATTGCGTGAGGGTGAACGGATAGCCGCAGAAAGCAACAGGGGAAGCTGGCCAGCTTCCCCTGTTGCTTTTATTATTCATACCGTAATTTGACATTTTCCTGCTGGCAGAGATCAACATACTCCTGCGGCGGTTCCCGGTCAGTGATAAAGCCGGTCAGATCTTTAAGATGACAGAAAGTGACAATGGCTTCTCTGCCGATCTTGGAAGAGTCGGCCATACAATAAATCTTGTCTGCGCGCTGGACGACCGCGCGCTTGATTTCGGCCTCCAGAAAAGTGGTGTTGGTCATGCCTGCTGTAAGGGAAACACCAGTGGCGCCCATAAACGCTTTGTTGATGCGCATGGAGGAAAGCGACTCGATGGTGGACAACCCGACAAAGGAATCGGTTGTCGGGCTGTATATCCCGCCGAGCGAAATGATATTGAGATTATCGTATTTGGCGGCCTCGCTGAGCGCACCGAGCGAGTGGGTGATGATTGTGATGCGCTTTTTTGCTGCCAGGAAGCGCAGCAGGCACAGCGTTGTTGTGCCGGAATCGATAAAGATAGTATCCCCATCGGATACATCTTCGGCTGCCAGGCGGCCAATCAAGGATTTATCAATCGGGTTGAGACCGGACCGGATGGGCGTCGGGACGGCGCCGGACGGTACGGTGGCGGTTACACCGCCATAAACTTTGGTAATGTGCCCGCGCATCTCAAGTTCGTTCAGATCGCGGCGGATGGTGTTTTTGGAAACGCCGAAGACCTCACACAGCTCGTCAATGCTGACGGTCTCACGTGAGATGACGTATTGTTCAATTGAATTGAGTCGGCTGACCTTCATCTTCCCTATCCCCAATCTAGACCGGAATATATCCACAAACGTTTTTTTTAGTTTATCAAATTCTGAACAAATTGTCCACTGTTTTCATTTTTTGGGAAAAAAGCTGCATGTGCCGGCTGGGCAGCGGCTTGGAAATGCTGGAAATAATGCGGCCGTACATCAGCGGGCAGTGACGGGCCGGCAAAATTGTATGGGCAGCCGGCGGAACAGCAGCTGTATTTATAGGGCAGGGCAGAAGGAGACAGAAAGCTGATGCTGGAGAAAATAAACAAAAAAGCATAAAGATACAACCAAGACATAACCAACAAATTTTATATATTTGACCGTGAATTTTTATGAAATATTCCGGAGGACACAAAATCCAGGAGCAAATTTTTGTGAGCGAATGTGTGAAATCCGGTTGAAATCCGGCCGGTATGGTGATACACTGTTAACGAATAGCAGTGGCTTTTTGCCACTGTGCGACGGAACCTGTTCCGCGGAGAGAAAATATTTTTGAATTAGGCAGGTGTATGCAATGCAGAAAGCAGAAAAGATGCAGGAGCTGCGCGTATTTGCACAGGAAATCCGCTTGGAGACCCTGAAGACGATCGGCTCGCTTGGCTTCGGCCACGTTGGCGGCTCGATGTCCATCGTTGACGCACTGGCTGTGCTGTATGGCGAAGTGATGAAGGTCGATCCGAAGAATCCCCGCTGGGAAGACCGCGACTGGTGCGTACTGTCTAAGGGCCATGCAGGCCCGGCGATGTATGCTACCCTTGGCCTGAAGGGCTTTTACCCGATTGAGCAGGCTTACACGCTCAATCAGCCGCACACCAATTTCCCGTCCCATACCGACCGCACCAAGACCCCCGGCGTTGACCTGACGACCGGTTCGCTGGGCCAGGGTATGTCCACTGCGACCGGCGCGGCGCTCGGCAATAAGATCGACGGACGCGACAACCACGTGTTCGTATTTGTCGGCGACGGCGAAGCAGATGAAGGCCAGGTTTGGGAAGCTGCACAGTTTGCTGCACATTACAAGCTGGACAACCTCGTTTGCTTCGTAGACGATAACAAGTATCAGCTCGACGGCGCATGCGAAAAGGTTATGTCGCACGCCAATGGCATCGGCGCGAAGTTTGCAGCGTTCGGCTGGAACGTCGTCAACTGCGAAGACGGCAACGATGTTGAGCAGATCTATGACGCAATCCAGAACGCTTATGCGACCAAGGGTGTGCCTACCTGCATTGTGCTGAACACCGTTAAGGGCAAGGGAGCTACCTTTGCTGACGGCACGGGCGCGCATTCCTCTCAGCCGTCCAAGGAGCAGTGGGATGAAGCCATTGCTTACGCTGAGAGCAAGCTCGCTGAGATTAAGGCACAGTAAGGGAGGGTATGAACATGAGCTTTACTTTGATTGGCAAGCATGAAAAGGATTCTCGTGCAAACCGCGACGGCTACGTTTCCGCGATGCTCGAGATCATGGAGAAGGATCCCACGGTCATGCACGTTGACTGCGACCTGGAGAACTGCATCAACACCGGCAAGCTGGCGAAGGCGTTCCCGGAGCGCACCATCAATGCAGGTATTGCGGAAGCAAACGCGATGGGCGTAGCTGCCGGCCTGTGCGCGACCGGCAAGACCGTGTTCATGCACTCTTTCGGCTGCTTCGCTTCCCGCCGTGCGTTTGACCAGGCCTTTATGTCTGCGGCTTATGCACAGCTGCCGGTACATGTGATCGGCTCTGACCCGGGCGTATGCGCGGCTTATAACGGCGGCACCCACATGCCGTTTGAGGACTGCGCGCTGTACATGTCTGTTCCGGGTGCGGTCGTAATCGACCCGGTCGACTATGCGCAGATCAACTGCCTGACCAAGAAGCTGGCCGCTTCCGGCAAGTTCTCTTACATGCGTATGATCCGCAAGGCGTTCACTACGGTTTACGCGGACGGCTCGGACTTCGAGATCGGCAAGGGCGTAACCCTGAAGGAAGGCAAGGACGTTGCGATCATCGCTTCCGGCATCATGGTTGACGAAGCGCTCAAGGCGCAGGAGCAGCTCGAGGCCGAGGGTATTTCCGCCAAGGTCATCGATATGTTCACCTGGAAGCCGCTCGATGAGCAGCTGATCATCGACTCTGCCAAGGAGTGCGGCGCGATCGTTACTGCTGAGAACCATCAGGTCAAGTGCGGCCTGGGTTCTGCGGTGGCTAACGTTGTCATCCAGAACAGCCCGGTTCCGATGGAAATGGTCGGCGTAGAGGACCGCTTCGGCCAGGTTGGCGCGGAGAGCTTCCTGCGTGAGGAGTACGGCCTGACCGCAGCGCACATCGTAGAGGCTGCCAAGAAGGCAATTTCCCGCAAATAAGCGAACATAACTGCATCAAAAAAGCGACAGTTTAGGCTGTCGCTTTTTTTATTGCATTTTTGGCAGAAACAGCGAAAACGTACTCCCATTGCCGGGGCGCGACGTGACCTTGATATATCCGCCGTTCGCCGCGGCGATCTCGCGCGCAAGGTACAGCCCCAGCCCGACGCCCTGCGCATCCCGCACAGTGGGGGAGCGGTAAAACCGCTCAAAGATGCGCCCCTGCTCGTCCTCCGGGATGCCGGGGCCGGTGTCAGCCACATCAATGCGGCAGAACAGCTCGTAGGGCGTGACCGAAACGGTCACGCTGCCGCCCGCGGGCGTATACTTAATGGCGTTGTCGATCAGGTTGCCGAGCGCCTCCTGCGTCCATTTGGGGTCAAAGCACGCACCTACCTCTGCGGGCAGACGGGAAAGCTGCACGCTGCGCCGTTCCGCTTCCGGCAGTGCCGACTGCACTGCGGCTTGGGTGAGCGCGCCTACGTCCGCAGGGCGGGGCTGCACCGCGATCACCCCGGTCTCCAGCCGCCCGGCCTTGACCATGGACTCGATCAGAAATTGCAGCTTCTCCGCCTGTGCGGTCAGCTGTTCCACATAGCCGCGGCAGTCGTCGGGCAAATCTTTGTCCGCGAGCAGCCCGGCATACAGCAGCAGGTTTGCAATTGGCGTTTTGGTCTGGTGCGAGATGTCCGCGATCAGGCCCTGTACGCGCGCCCGGTCCTCGGTGAGGCGCGCGGCGGAGGTGCCGCTCGCGTCCAGATACTGCTTCAGCTTGGCTTCGACCGCGGACAGGCGGCTTTCATCAAAGTGCGCAGGCTGAAAGACGCCGCGGATCGCGTCGTCCAGCATTTTATCCATGGTATGCATGGTGCGGCGCAGCCGCAGGCGGTCGTACACGATCACGCCCGCCGCCGCGAGCGCGGCAATAACTGCAACCCAGATCATACATCCACCGCCCAGGTATAACCCACGCCGTATACGGTCTTGATGGGAGCGCTTTTTCCCAGCTTGCGCCGCAGCCGCCCGACCGTGACCGAAAGCGCGTTTTCATCCACATATTCTGCGCCGTCCGTCCAGATGCGGTCGAGCAGGGTGTCGCGCGGCAGGGTGTGCCCGCGGTTCTCGATGAGCAGGCGCAGCAGCCGCTGCTCGGTCTGGGAGAGCTGGAGCGGCTTGCCGTCCACAGTGAAGTCCAGACGGGTAAAGTCGAACCGGAAACCGTCCTGCTCGAATACGGCGGTGGCCGGCGCAGGTTTGCTCCGGCGCAGCGCGGCGTCCACGCGGGCGCGCAGCACCGCGAGCGAGAAGGGCTTGGTGATATAGTCGTCCGCGCCCAGCGTCAGGCCGGTCACGATGTCGGTCTCCAGGTCGTTCGCCGTCAGCAGGATGACCGGCGGACCGCCTGCGGCGCGCGTTTCCTCGAGCAATGCCAGACCAGATCCGTCCGGCAGGTTGATATCGAAAATCGCAAGGTCAAAAGACGATGCGGCAAGCATGCTGCGTGCCCCGGCGCAGTCGGAAGCCAGCGTACAGGAGCGTTCCGTCCCCTCCAGCGCGAGCACCAGCCCACGGCCGAGCGCAGGGTCGTCCTCGACGATCAGAATCTGTTCCATTGGGTTCACCTCGCTCCCATTATAACAGAAACAGGGCGCGCATGAAAGCGCGCCCTTTGAGGCTGTCGAAAAACAGAGTTTTTCGACAGCCTCTCGATCGGAACCACGCTTCCGATCGAATCTACGACTCCAAACCGCGCCCTGCGGGCACAATTCGGAGTCGTCTTGTATAAAAACCCACGCGCATGTCGCGGGTTTTTATGGAAATTGCGGCGGGCCGCAATTTCCTATTTGATGCGCGCTACGCGCGAGAACCTTTGGCAGACTAACAGGAGAATCAGGAATGGATATGCAGCGCGCGGCACACGCTCCGGCGCGTGATGCGGTATACTGCATAGAGCAGCACGGACACCCCGGCGACCATGGCTGCGCAGGATGTGATGCCTGCCAGCTCGGCGGAGGTAAACCCGTACGGATCGCTGTTAAAATACATGATCATCATGTAAAACGCCCAGATCAGGCCGGTGCCGACAATGGCGGGCACGAGGAACAAGCGGCTGATCTGCCCGCGCACCGAGCGGAATAGGTAGGCGTTCGGCGCGCCGAGGTGGCGCAGGTCATCGTACACGCGGGCATTGACCAGCGCGATGGTCATGCAGCGGGTGAACGCGATGACGATGACCGCCGCGAAGCACACAATGGCGATGAAAATGAACAGCATGAGGAACACCGCCATCGTGGTCACAAAATCGTTCTGGTCAAGGATGCGGAACTGCGGCATGTACTTCCAGTAGTTCCGGAAGCCGGAGGAGTCGCGGTCGTCGTAGTCGATGGTTTCCAGCCCGCTGGCCGCCGCGGCCTCGGGGGAGAACTCGTAGGGCTCGCCCGTCCGCGCGGCAAGCTCGGCCTCCACATCGTCGTAATAGTCGCCCACCTCGACTGCGGGGCCGGAGCGGTCGACGATCTCGTTGAACAGTGCGTTGGCGAAAGCGTAGCTGTTTTCCACGTCCGCGACGTTAAAGAACACATATTCCTCGCGGTAGAGATCGGTCAGCCCCTCGGAGAGCACGGCGTAATCCGCGTCGTCCAGCACATAGCAGCCCAACAGCATGGTGTACCAGAGCGGCTCGGCCGGGGTCACGTCCATCTCCGCGCCGGTCGCCATGTTGGTCAGGTGGGTCACGTCGCCGCCTGAGATATAGCCGCTGCCGCCCTCGTCGTCCAGCACGTTGGCGCAGGTGCCGGGCTGGAGGTCGACGTGCTGGCCGGTCAGCGCGTTGTACGCGCTTTCGGAAAAGAAGGTCGCGCCATTCAGGATCTCCGCGTACTCGGTCGTGTAGGTGGCGCCGAAGCCGGTCTCGGTCTCGATTTGCCGCATGCCGTCCGTGCCGAGCACGGCCGCGCCCTGCTGCGCCCACGAGGTGATCTCGACGTTCGCCTCATCCGCAAGCGCCTGCACCTCGTCCCGCTGGGGCAGGCTCTGGTCGGCGCGCCAGTGGTATTCGTAGTCGACCGGACGCGTGGCGTAGGTGTTCTCCGCGCTTGTGGACAGCATGGGCGCATAGAAGGACGCAAAGTATGCGCCGCCGATCAGCAGGGTCATGACCAGCATGTTGCGCACGGTCTGGCGGCCCTGGAACTTCATCATCGAGGTGGAAATGATGTTTTTCCAGCGTTTTTTGTGCCCGCCCCAGCCGTTGACGACCGTGTGCAGTAAAATCATATACAGCCCCACGAGCGCAGGCAGGTAGAAGACTGCGCCCACCACGCTGGGCGCATACCAGTGCAGCACGCGGACGAAAAAGCTCGGCATCAGGTAGCCTGCGGCCGCGCCGAGGACGGCGAGCAGGATGCCCACTGGGCCGTACCACCGCTTGACCTCGCGGATGGGCTCGGACTTGTGCGACTCCTGCACGATGTCGATGATGTTGGTGCGGCGGATGAAGCGCGCGGCAAGGAAAAACAGCATCACGACTACATAGGCTGCGAACGCGAGCGCGAGCAGATAGGCCTGCGGATCAAAGGAAAGCGGCATCTCCTGCGAGTCAACGAGGAAGGTGCGGAACAACTGCCAGATGCCCCAAGCGAGCGGCGCACCCAGCACCGCGCCCGCGGTGCACGAGACAAACGCGATGAGCGTGAGTTCGCGGCCCAGCTCGCGGCGAAGCTGCCCACGCGTCGCGCCGAGCGCGAGGAACACCCCTGTTTCGCGCGACTTCTGGCGGAAGAACAGCCCAGCGGCGTAGGTGGTGAACACCGCGCAGCCGAGGACTGCGAGCACGAACACCATCATCACCTGCTTGCGGCTGTCGCCGCCCTCGGGCAGGATGGTGAGGATGGTGGGCGAACGCATCATGCACGCATACGCGGTGATGAGCAGCACGGAAAAGAAGCAGCAGCCGGCGAGCAGCCCGTACTGCCCGCGGTTTTTGCGGCGCAGCGCCGCATAGACTTCGGAAAAGGTTTTCATAGGTTGGTCACTTCCTGTAAGGTAAAGTTATTTGCGCGAAGCGCACATGAAATCAGAAATTGCGGCGCGCCGCAATTTACATAAAAACCGGGAGCATGTATCACGGTTTTTATACCCCGACCCAGCCCCTCCAGAGGGCCCTCTCTTGCACCTTCGGTGCAATTCACCTTGCGCCCTGGGCGGCGTCCGGGGGTATCGGAAACAAGTTTCTCCGGAACTTGTTTCCGTATATAGGGGGTATGGATACCCCCTATACTATTCAGCCGACATTTCCCGGATGGCGTCCAGCAGTTCGTCCTGAAATGCGCCGCGCGCCTGTTCGCCCTTTTGGAGCGTGCGCCAGACCACGCCGTCGCGCAGGATGACCACGCGGTCGCAGAACGAGGCGGCGAACGAGTCGTGGGTGACCATGAAGATGGTCGCGCCGAGGGCCTGCCGCGCCTGCGCAAAGCTGTCAATGACCGCGCGGGAGGACTTGGAATCCAGGTTGCCGGTCGGCTCGTCGGCCAAAATCAGTAG
>DXFS01000066.1 GCA_019114345.1 Candidatus Agathobaculum pullistercoris
GGTCTCCAAAACCGAGTGCCGTGGGTTCGATCCCTACTGCCCCTGCCATTTTGCTGCTGTAGCTCAGTAGGTAGAGTGCATCCTTGGTAAGGATGAGGTCACCGGTTCAAATCCGGTCAGCAGCTCCAGCAAAAGCCCGTCGTTCGCGCTTTACGCGCCGGATGCCGGGCTTTTCTCATATATTGCCGCAGACGGCGGGCAAAAGTGCGCCAGTTCCCCGCACAGCCCCGCCGACCAGACAAAGCCCATTTGAAAGGCCTGCTGTTCGAGCAGGCAGGCGTATTCCATGCAGGCGTCCCAAAGCTGTTCGCTGTCCGCGTACTGTTCGGACAGGCGGTGCAGCCGGTCAAGCCTGCGCTCGAGCGCCGCACGGTACGGCATCTCCCCCTGCTCGTTCCAGAGGTAATAAAGTTCAGTTATAATGCTTTGCACATTTTCGTCTCCTTCCTGAAACTATGATACACTGATATCATTGTATAATCAAGTATCATATGTACCAAATTTTCCGAAATTCGATTGATTATTTTGTACTGATATCATTGTATTCGGAGGTGTTAAAATGCCTATCAGCGAAGCCCGTCGCAGGGCTAACGAAAAATACAACGCCAAGGCTTACGACCAAATCCAGTTCCGCGTGAAAAAGGGCCGGAAAGAGGTCATTCAGGCGCATGCGGAGAGCCAGGGCGAAAGTATGGCTGCATTCATCACCCGCGCGATTCAGGAAACGATGGAGCGCGACGCGCAGAAAT
Organism: Candidatus Agathobaculum pullistercoris; assembly: GCA_019114345.1. Classification (GTDB taxonomy): domain Bacteria; phylum Bacillota; class Clostridia; order Oscillospirales; family Butyricicoccaceae; genus Agathobaculum; species Agathobaculum pullistercoris. Next base: position 750 of record DXFS01000066.1, read on the forward strand.
CGGGCAACCCGTAGGGGTCGGTTACCCCAGCGGCCCTTTTGGTGCCCGCGCTTCACGGGCGGGGATTTCGCCGCCTGCGGGCGGCGGGAACGGGCCGCTGCGCGCGGCGGGCGCACTACGACTCGCTAAGCCGCCGCTGCGCGGCGGTTGCTCGCATGTACGCTCGCTGCGGCTCGCGAAGAGGGGAGACACGAAGTTTCTCCCCTCTTGCGAATCACCCCCTTTTCCTTTGTATGGGAGCAGACACATAGGCATCTGCCCGAAGATTTGCGGCATTTGCTGCCGCAAATAAGGGCGCGCTGACGCGCGCAGGGTGCGTAACGCTAAAGTTCCCGCCGCCCACTTTCCTAAAGCAACAAGAAGGGCAGATTCCACCCCGCGGGGGAGGGCGTTCCCTCTGGAGTGGCAGCCAATACCCTGCCTGTCGCAACAGCAATTGGGTGGCAGACGGAAAGCGTCACTTACCCCTGCGCGCGCAGCGCGCCCTGAAGGGAAAGAGGGTGATTGACAAGAGGGAGGAAACCGGATGGGTTTCCTCCCTCTTGCCCGCCCGCGCCGCGCAGGCGCAAATCCTGCCCGCCCGCGCCGCGCAGGCGCAAATCCTGCCCGCCGCAGCGGGCGAAATCCCCTGCCCGTTGGGAACGGGCACACACAGTGCAGGCTCCAAGCCCCCCACCGTTTGTAAACGGTATAAAAATCCCAAAGGAGGAATCCTTTTGAAACTCCGCAATTCCCTGCTCCTTTTGCTCACCGCCACCATTTGGGGCGTGGCCTTTGTCGCCCAGAGCGTCGGCATGGACTACGTCGGCCCGTTCACCTTCCTGTTCTCGCGCAGCCTGATCGGCGGCATCGTATTGCTGCCGGTCGTCGCCGTGCTGCACAAGAACGGCCCCGGCCATGCCTCGGAAACGCCGGAGGAAAAAAGGAACGCCCGCAAGATCCTGTTTATCGGCGGCGTGTGCTGCGGCGCTGTGCTCTGTGTGTCCGACCTTACCCAGCAGATCGGGCTGCTTCACACGACAGTCGGCAAGTCCGGCTTTTTGACCGCGTGTTATATCCTGATCGTCCCGCTGATCAATCTGTTCTTCTTCCGCCGCCGGTGCAGCCGGCTGGTTTGGGGCGCGATCGTGCTTGCGCTTGTCGGGATGTACTTCCTCTGCCTGACCGACGGCTTCAGCATCAACATCGGCGACCTGCTCACCCTTCTCTGTGCGGTCCTGTTCTCGGTACATATTTTGGCCATCGACTACTTCTCCCCGCGCGCGGACGGGGTAAAAATGTCCTGCATCCAGTTTTTCGTGTGCGCCGCCATCGCAGGCGTGGGTATGCTGCTGTTCGAGCAGCCCAGCCTGGACGCGATCCTCGCCGCGTGGAAGCCCATACTGTATGCGGGCGCGCTGTCCTCCGGCGTGGGCTATACCCTGCAGATCATCGGCCAGAAGGGCATGAATCCAACCGTCGCTTCACTCATTATGAGTATGGAATCGGTGATTTCGTTGATTGCCGGCTGGCTCATCCTCGGACAGGCGATGTCCGCGCGCGAGCTGTTTGGCTGTGCGCTGATGTTCGCCGCGATCATCCTGGCTCAGCTGCCGGACAAAACCATGCAAAAAGCCGCCAATTAGCGGCTTTTTCTTTTGTGCATCTTTTTCCTGCCGGACTATTGACAAAATGCAATCCGCGTCTTAATATGAATGCATGAACATATGAGCAATTGTTCATATATTATGTTGAGGAGGCGAGCTTATGGCAAGCGAGCAAACACGCACTGCCGTACGAGGCCCGGAAGAGGATGTTTCAAATCACCATCGCGGTGCTGAACATCCCGATATAGAAGATCACATTCACCACCATGATGGTAAAATCGAGGAAATAAACCACCATCATCACCACCACGACAGTGAATGCGCCTGTGGTCACGACCATCACGACCATCATGACCACGAGCACCACCATCATGATGATGCTTGTTCCTGCGGCCATGAACATCATGAGCACCACCATCACGACGGCGAATGCACCTGCGGGCATGACCACCACGACCATGAGCACCACCACCATGACCATGCATGCGGCTGCGGCCATGACCACGGGCACGACCACCACCATGCGGCAGGAGCGCACAGCGTCAAGCGCGTATACACGGTGCAGAACCTGGGCTGCGCGCACTGTGCCGCCGAAATGCAGCACCAGATCAGCCAGCTTGACGGTGTGGACGACTGCGTGCTGGTCTACGAGACCCGCCAGCTCCGCGTGACCGGTGAAAACCCGGACGCCCTGCTTCCCCGGATCCGTGAGATCTGCCAGTCTATTGAGAGCGAGACCAAAATCATCGTGCCTGCGCCCAAGCACCGCGGCAATGGCAATCAGCGCGTGTACACCATTCAGAACCTCGGCTGCGCGCACTGCGCGGCGGAGATGCAGTACCAGATCAGTCAGCTCGACGGCGTGGACGACTGCGTGCTGGTCTATGAGACCAAACAGCTGCGCGTGACCGGCGAAAACCCGGATGCCCTGCTTCCCCGGATCCGTGAGATCTGCCAGTCCATCGAGAGCGAGACCCGCGTCATCGCTCCCGAGGATGAGGAGGAGAAAGACACCAGCCACCCGCTCGCGGAGATCCTGATCGGCGCGGGGCTGTTCGTTGCGGGTGAGTTCCTGCCGAACGGTGTCCCCAAGGTGATCGTCATGCTGGCGGCCTACCTGCTGCTCGGCTGGCACGTGCTGCTGACTGCGGTCAAGAACATCGGCAAGGGCCGCGTATTTGACGAAAACTTCCTCATGGCGCTCGCCACGGTCGGCGCATGGGCGATCGGCTCATTTGACGAAGCGGTCGGCGTTATGCTGTTCTACCGCGTGGGCGAGTACTTTGAGGACCGCGCGGTCGAGCGTTCGCGCAAACAGATCATGGCCGCGGTCGACCTGCGGCCGGAGACGGTCAATCTGGTCGAAGAGGACGGCACGATCCGCACCCTCCCGGCGGAGGACGCAGCGGTGGGCGACATCGTGCTCGTCCGCCCGGGCGACCGCGTGCCGCTCGACGGCGAGGTCATTGAGGGCGAAAGCCGTCTGGATACCTCGGCGGTCACAGGCGAGCCGGTGCCGGTGCGCGTCGCTGCGGGCGACCGCGCGATCTCGGGCTGCGTCAATACGGACGGCGCGATCAAGCTGCGCGTCACCCATGTGCTCGCGGAGAGCATGGTGCAGCGCATCCTGGACAGCGTGGAGAACGCCGCCGCGCGCAAGCCCAAGATCGACCGCTTTATCACCCGTTTTTCCCGCATCTACACCCCCGCGGTCGTAGGCATCGCCCTGCTGACCGCCATCGTGCCCAGCCTTGTCACCGGCAACTGGAGCCAGTGGGTCTACACTGCGCTCACCTTCCTCGTCATTTCCTGCCCGTGCGCGCTCGTGCTCAGCGTGCCGCTGACCTATTTTGCAGGCATCGGCGCGGGCTCGAGGCGCGGCATCCTGTTCAAGGGCGGCGCGTCGCTCGAGGCGCTGAATAATGTGAAAACCGTTGTCATGGATAAAACCGGCACGATCACCAAGGGCAACTTTGTCGTGCAGGATATTGTTCCCGCAAACGGCGCAGAGATCGACCAAAACGAACTGCTGTGGCTCGCCGCCGCGTGCGAGAACGCATCCACGCACCCGATCGCAAAGTCCATCCTCGCCGCCTATGAGACGCGCAAGGAGGCCGCCGCCAAGGCCGACCGGCCGAGCCTTGTGCTGGTGGACGGCGCGGTGGAAAACATCCGCGAGCAGGCGGGCGAGGGCGTGGAGGCCACGCTGGACGGCAAGACCGTGCTCTGCGGCAACCGTAAACTGATGGCACGCCACGGCATCGACCTGTCCGGCTATCAGGGCACGCCGGGCAGCACCGAGGTGCTGCTCGCGGCAGACGGCCGCTACATCGGCCACATCTCCATTGCGGACACCATCAAGGCGGACGCGCAGCAGGCGGTTGCCCGCATGAAGGCACAGGGCCTGACCACCGCCATGCTGACTGGTGACGGGCAGGACAGTGCGGACGCGGTCGCGCAAACGGTCGGCATCGATGAAGTGCGCGCGCGGCTGCTGCCTGAAGATAAGCTGTCCGCCCTGACCGATATCCGTGAAAAGCGCGGCGCGGTCATGTTCGTGGGTGACGGCATCAATGACGCGCCCGTGCTCGCGGGCGCGGACGTGGGTGCGGCAATGGGCAGCGGCGCAGACGCGGCGATCGAGGCTGCGGACGTGGTGTTCATGAACGCCGACCTGTCCTCCATTCCCGCATCGGTCAAAATCGCGCGCAAGGCCAACCTGATCTCCAAGGAGAATATCGTGTTTGCGCTCACAGTCAAACTGCTCGTCATGGCGCTCGGTCTGTTCGGCATCGCCTCCATGTGGCTGGCGGTGTTCGCGGACACCGGCGTCGCCATGCTGTGCGTGCTCAATTCGGTGCGCATGCTGTATATGAAAACCGAATAGGCAAAAATGCAAAAGGGGAAACCGGCAATGGTTTCCCCTTTTTTGTATTCTGCTTTACAGACGATCAAGGAAGCTGTGCTTCCCGTTTTCATCCCGCCAGCCGATGAGCTTCGCGGTATCCACATTTTTGACCGCATTGAGGATATTCGCCTCAATCTGCGGGTTTCCCGCAGCGAGCGAGGCAATGAGCGCCTTGATCTCAGCGCGCTTGGTGTCGCTCTCAAGCGTTTTTGCCGGGCAGTCGCAGGGCAGGAATGTCAGCCCGCAGAAGTCCGCCCATGCCTGCACCGCTTTCTCCCGCGTCAGGTACAGCGGGCGGATGAGTTCCATGCCCGCGTAGTTCTTCGCCTTGACGCGCGGCAGCATGGCCTGCACCTGCCCGCCGTAGATGATGCCCATGAGCACGGTCTCGATCGCGTCGTCATAGTGGTGGCCGAGCGCGATCTTGTTGCAGCCGCGTTTCTGGGCCTCGGTATACAAATGGCCGCGCCGCATCTTGGCGCATAAAAAACAGGGATGCTCCGATGCATGGTTTCCCGCGACGCGCAGCACATTGGTCTCAAAGATCTCAAGCGGCAGTTCGAGCCGCGCGGCGTTTTCCTCCAGATGGGTGCGCCCGGCGGGCGCGTAACCCGGGTCCATGGCGAGAAAGACCAACTCGAAGTCCACCGTGTGCTGCAAATCCTGCATGAGCAGGGCGAGCAGCATGGAGTCCTTGCCACCCGAAATGCAGACCGCGATCCTGTCCCCTGCCCGCACCATATCGTATTCCTTTACCGCGTCCACAAAGGGCTTGCGGAGCGTACGCACAAATTCGCGCTGCAAGGTGCGCCGGATCTCCCCCGCGGTCATGCGCCGCCCTTCTTATGCTGGAAATGGTAGGTCACGCGCGCGAGCAGGCAGTCGGGTGCAAAGTGGCGGCCAAATGTCATGGCCTTCATTGCCGCGCCCGGCACCACGATCCCCTTGCCCGCAAACAGGCCGTCCACCGCCGCGCGCACCACGCGCTTCGCGTCCAGCCCGCCGAGCGCAAAGCGTACGCCCGCGACCTTGTTGAACTCGGTGTCCACCGGGCCGGGGCACAGCGCGCACACCTTGACCGGGCTGCCTGCGCGGCGCAGCTCCTCGCGGATGGCTTCGGTCAGGCGCAGGACATAGTTTTTGGTCGCATAATAGGTCGCCATGAGCGGCCCGGGCAGAAAGCCCGCTGAGGATGAGACGTTCAGAATATACCCGCGCCCGCGCGCGGTGAAATCCTGCAAAGCGAGCTTGGTCAGGATATGCACCGCGCGGATATTCGTGTCGATCATGCGCAGCTCGTCATCCAGATCAGTGGCGGTGAATTCCCCGAACAGGCCGAAGCCCGCGTTGTTGACCACGACCTCGAGGTCGTCCCCGCGCACGGCCTGATACAGCAGGCGGCACTCCTGCTCGTCCGCGATATCCGCCGCGATCACATGGCACATAGTCGGCAGTTCCGCCGCAAGCGCACGCAGGCGGTCCTCCCGCCGGGCGCACAGCACCAGCTCATAGCCGCGCGCCGCGAGCAGGCGCGCGATCTCGCGCCCGATACCCGATGACGCGCCGGTAATCAGTGCTTTCATACGATCCCCTCCCCTTCCGGGAAAACATTTGACTATACTTAGTGTATCATGCCGGAAAAGGAACGTCAAATCATGTCTTACGCCTTTTTTCCTTTTAATCCTACACGGAAGGTGGTATACTGGTACCAGAGAGAGGAGGCTTTTCCGTGCAGCAAGATGATATGCTGGAAAGCAGGCTGCTTTCCCTGCTCATACAACCCATGCGCATCGATGAAATCCGCCGCGCGCTGCCCGAGGCAGGCAAGCGCGAGCTGAAGGATGCGCTCGACCGTCTGATCGCAGATGGGCGGGTCATGAAAAACAAAAAGAACCGCTTTGCCGTGTCCGCGCACTATGGCTGCGTGGCAGGCACCTACCTTGCTACCGAGCGTGCATTCGGCTTTGTCACGCCTGACGTAGCGGAAGGAGAGCCAAAGCCGGACGACCTGTTCATCCCGCCGAACGCATCCGGCGGCGCGTGGCACGGCGACCGCGTTCTGGTCAAGCTGACCGAGCGCAAGAACGGCCGCGGCCGGCGCGAGGCGGCCGTCCTCCGCGTGCTTCAGCGCGCGGGCAATGAACTGACCGGCGCGCTCGTGCAGCGCGGGAACGCCTACTTTGTTCAGCCGACCTCAAAAAAATACCCTGAAATCGCCATCGACCGCCACAATCTGGGCGACGCGCGCGTAGGCGACCGCGTCGCGGTGTCGGTTTCCTACTATGGGGACGAGAAGGTCGCACCACAGGGCGTGATCCAGGCCGATCTGGGCGAGGACGGCACGATGGAGGCCTCGATCGCCGCTATCCTGCACGAAAACGCGGTATTCGACTTTTTCCCGGACGAGGTGCTGCAGCAGGCGGATGCGATCCCGCAGGAGGTCGATCTGTCCGCCGCAGGCGACCGCCTCGACCTGCGGGACAAGCTGATCTTCACCATCGACGGCGACGACGCCAAGGACTTTGACGACGCGGTCTCGCTCGACCTGCTCGACAACGGCCATTACCTGCTCGGCGTGCACATTGCGGACGTATCGCACTACGTCACGCCCGGCAGCCCGCTCGACCAGGAGGCGTACCGCCGCGGCACGTCGGTTTACTATCCCGGGCACGTGGTGCCCATGCTGCCGTTCGCGCTGTCGCACGGCATCTGCTCGTTAAACCCGGACGTGGACCGGCTGACCTTTTCCGCCCTCATGGAGGTGGACAAGGACGGCCGGCGCTACGGGGCGAAATTCGCCAAGTCGGTTATCCGTTCCAAAGCGCGCATGACCTACAACAAGGTAAACCGCATCCTTGCAGGCGACCAGACGCTCCGCGAGGAATACGCCTATCTTATCCAGACTGCGGAAAAGATGAACGATCTTGCCCACGCGCTGTACAAACGGCGCATCGAGCGCGGCGCTTTGGAGCTCGACATTCCCGAAGCGCAGATCACAGTGGATGAAAACGGCCGTCCGGTGGCGATCCAGTACCGCGAGCGCGGCGAAAGTGAAAAGCTGATTGAGGAATTCATGCTGCAGGCCAATGAAGCGGTCGCGGAATATATGTGCAAGCGCGGTCAGCCCACCGTCTACCGTGTGCACGAAAACCCCGACCCGGAAAAGCTGCGCGTGTTCGCGCAGTTCGCGCGGCCGTTCGGCTACCGCATCGACCCGTCCAAACCCGATGACACGTTCCAGTTCCAGACCGTACTGCGCGGGGCGAAAAACGACCCCAAGCAGCGCATCCTGCCGACGCTGCTGCTGCGCAGCCTCGCACGTGCGCGCTACGCGGACGAGTGCATCGGGCACTATGGCCTGAAAGCGAAATTCTACCTGCACTTCACCTCGCCCATCCGCCGCTACCCCGACCTGGTCGCGCACCGGATGCTGCAAAAGTCGCTGACAGGTGAGGCATTTACCGCTGCAGACGAAAACTGGTGCGAAGACGCGGCATCCCAGTCCACCACGCGCGAGCAGGCGGCGGACAACTGCGAACGCGACATCGACAAGCTGTATATCGCGGCGTATATGAAGCAGTTCATCGGCGAGGAATTCGATGCTGAGGTATCCGGCGTGCAGGCATTCGGTGTGTTTGCTGCGCTGGAGAACGGCTGCGAGGGCCTGATACGCATCGAACTGCTGACCGGTGATTACTATCAGTACGATGAGCAGCACATGGCGCTCACCGGCCGCCACACCGGCAAGCGCTTCACGATCGGCACGCCCATCCGGGTAAAGCTGATCGCCGCGAGCGAGGTCACCGGGCAGATCGACTTTGCGCCCGCGGAGGGCGCACTCCCGGTGGCAGAGGTACCCGCCATGGCGCCGGAGGACGAACCTGATCTCTCTGTGCCGCGCGGCAACCGCGCGCAGCGCCGCCGGCAAGGCAAGGGCCGCGGCGGCTCGCGCAAAGGGAAAAAGCCGCCCACGCGCAAGCGGCGGTAGAGTCTCCGTTCCCCGCAGAGGCGCGCAGTGCGCGCCATGGGGTGTTCGCCTTAGAAGGCGGAGGGGAAGTGCCCGTGCTTCACGGGCTGGGGATTTCGCCGCCTGCGGGCGGCGGGAACGGTGTCGCTGCGCGCGACGGGCGCACAAGAGGGGGCCTTGCCCCCTCTTGCGAATCACCCCCGCCTTAGGATGTTCGCGGGGACCCGCGACCGCAAACAAATTTTGTCCACATACTGTGGAAAAATTTGATTTGCGATAACGTCGCGGCGGAAAAGTTTTGCGCCTGACCCGGGAGGCGGGAGTGCTGGCGATGTAAGGCTTATGTTTGTCGTTTACACGAAGGCGACGCTCCGGCCAGGTGCCGTGCGGGCGCGGGATGCGCCCCGCACCCCTCTGGGGTGGCAGCCAATCCCCTGCCTGTCGCAATGGCAAGCGGGCGGCAGATGGAAGGCGTCACTTACTTTTACGCGCGCAGCGCGTCCTGAAGGGAATGGGGATGATTGGCAAGAAGGGGAAAACCGCAGGTGTTCCCCTTCTTGTCCGCCCGCCGCGCGCAGCGGCACTTCCCGCCTGTGAAGCACAGGCACACACTTCGCCCTGTCAGGGCGATCTTCCCGGCGCGCATATTGCGCCATACATCAATGAAAGGTTTTGAAACTATGCCCGGACTCGTTCTGGAGGGCGGCACGTTCCGCCCGGTGTTCTCCTGCGGCGTGATGGACGCGCTGCTGGACAACGATATCATGTTCGACTATGTGATCGGCGTTTCCGCCGGTATCACCTATGCGGTATCCTACCTGTCCCGCCAGCGCGGGCGCAACATCGAGGTGCTGCGCCAGTACCGGTGCGACAAGCGCTATCTCGGCGCGCGCAACCTGCCGCGCGACCATTCGATCTTCGGCGTGGAGTTCGTGTTCTCCACCATCCCGAACGAGCTTGTCCCGTTTGACTGGGAGGCCTACCGGAGATGCAGCGGCCGCGTGCTGGTCGGCGTGACAAACGCCCGCACCGGGCAGGCCGAATATCTGGACGGGATGCAGCTCGACCGCTCCAGCACCATGCTGCGCGCCACCTGCGCGATCCCGATCTATTTCCCGTCCGTGGTCATCGGCAGTGAGACCTATTACGACGGTGGGCTGGCCGATCCCATTCCGATCGTCAAGAGCCTGCACGACGGCAACAGGAAAAACCTGATCGTGCTGACCCAGCCCATCGACTACCGTAAGGAGATGAACGGCGGCACACAGTTCGCCGCGCGCGCCCTGCGCCGCAAGTACCCCGAGCTGACCAAGACCATGCTCTCGCGCCCCAAGCGGTATAACGATACCGTGTGTTTCTGCCACCAACTTGAAAAGAAACAGCCGCAGAACACTGTGCTTCTTCAGCCCACCGGCCACCTAGAAAGCTTTGAAAAAGATGTAAAAAAGCTTGAATGGGGTTACGAAATGGGGTATAATATGGCCTGCGCGCGCATGGATGATATCAAACGCTTGTTTGACTGATCCATCGCACTCAATACCGGAAAAAGCCCACGCACTGCCGTGGGTTTTTACCGAACCGGGAAAAGTTCCGGTTCGCCACATCCTGCGCTTCCGCGCAACCGCATGTGAGAGGGGAAGAAAAGAGAAATGCAGACAAGAAAGATCATTCAGGTGGAGGATAAGGTGCCGCCGCGGCTGCTGGTACCGCTTTCCATCCAGCACATGTTCGCCATGTTCGGCGCGTCTGTGCTGGTTCCGTTTATGTTCGGCATCAACCCGGCAATTGTGCTGTTCATGAACGGCATCGGCACGCTGCTGTTCATCCTGATCACCAAGGGCAAGGCGCCGGCATACTTAGGTTCGTCCTTCGCCTTCATCGCGCCCGCGACCATGGTCATCGACCAGTGGGGTTACCCGTATGCGCTGGGCGGCTTTGTGGTCGTCGGCTTCATCGGCTGCATCCTGGCAGCGATTATCTACAAATGCGGCACCAAATGGATCGACGTGGTACTCCCTCCCGCGGCTATGGGGCCGGTCGTGGCGCTGATCGGCCTGGAGCTGGCGGGCTCCGCCGCTTCTACCGGCCTGATCGTCCCCACGGAGGATGTCCCCACTGTGCTCGCCCCGAATGTGATTACATTCTGTGTCACGCTCGGCGTGGCTGTGCTGGGCAGTGTTCTGTTCCGTAAATTCCTGTCGGTTATTCCAATCCTGATCGCGATTATCTGCGGCTATGTATGCGCGGTCATCACCGGCGTGATCACCTCTGCAGATATCATGGATGCGTTCCAGCAGCCGCTGTTCCAGCTCCCGAACTTCCAGCTGCCCAAGTTTGATCTGGAAGCCATCCTCATCATCCTGCCGGTCATCCTGGTGATTGCAAACGAGCACATCGGCCACCAGCTGGTAACCAGCAAGGTGGTCGGCCGCGACCTGCTGAAAGATCCCGGCCTGCACCGCTCGCTGTTTGCGGACAACTTTTCGACCATGCTGTCCGGCCTGATCGGCTCGGTGCCGACCACGACCTACGGCGAAAATATCGGCGTCATGGCGATCACCCGCGTGTACTCGGTGCGCGTGATCGGCGGCGCGGCTGTGCTGTCTATCATCTGCTCGTTTGTCGGCCCGCTCGCCGCGCTCATCCAGACCATCCCCGGCCCGGTTATCGGCGGCATTTCCTTCCTGCTGTACGGCATGATCGGCACCTCGGGCCTGCGCATCCTGGTGGACAACAAGGTCGATTACAGCAAAAACCGCAACATGGTGCTGACCTCGGTCGTATTTGTCGTCGGCCTGTCCGGCGTGACGCTGTCGCTCGGCAACGTCGCCCTGTCCGGCATGACACTCGCCGCTATCGTCGCCATGCTGATGAGCCTGCTGTTCTACGCGTTTGACAAGCTGAAATGGTCCAACGACCTGCAGGATACCTAAAAACCGGTTCATGAAAAGGCACCCCGTCTGTGCAGCACATGCTGCACAGACGGGGTGTCTCTGTTTCAGTCTCCCTTTAAAACGTAACCGTGCGCGGCGCTTCCGTGAAGGAGGAAAAGGTTGCCGTCACCTGCGTAAGGGCGAAGATCTGCGTATTGCCGTCCCCCGCCTGATACATGCCCTGCAGCGAGGGATAGGCTGCCAGCATATGCTCCTGCGCCTCGATGCGGCTGTCCTCGACCGCAGTTGCTGCAATGCGCAGCCACCGCTCACCGTCAAAAGCACAGATCTCGATCTTGGGATTCCGGATCATCTGCCGGGAAACATCCTTGATCTTGCCGGTCTGGATGGTCAGCCGGCCGTCAAACAGGTCGATCGTACCGAACGGGCGCACGCGGGGCTGGTCGCCATCCATGGTTGCCAGATAATAGGTGCCGCATTTTTTCAAAAATTCATATACTTCCTGCATGTCACTTGCCTCCTTTTTCTTTTTTATTATAGCACCGACTTTGGTGAATGGGCAAGAAAGAGGGAGGCAAACGCCTCCCCATGCATTCTCCTCTCCCGCACGACGCGCATCACTTTTCCCTCCGCTGCGGGCGCTTTTTATTGCAGCCCCAGGCCACCGTTACCATCCGTAACGATATAGGAAAGATCGTCACGCACATACAGGATCACATCCGGCTGATACTCCTCCAGATAGTCATAAATGGATTTTTCCGTGTAATGCCGGAAATCCAGGCTGCGCATTTCGTCAAAGGAGGTATACAGAATGGTTTCCAGCGCATTTGTGAAAGAGTCTCCCACTACAAGCACATCCGGCAGTTCCGGCCGGTTGGTATGAATGACCGTCTCTGCGACGTCCCCGCCCATATAGTAGTTGTACATATTCTGCCGGTCTGCAGCAAACACCGTTGCTTCTACGGGATTGCCGTTATCGTACCTCTCAAACGGCACCGGATCCGCCAGCGTATAGGTATACAGCCGGTCGTCCGACTGAAACAGTCCAAACAACTTGCGGTTGCGCGAGCCGAGGAACGAGCTCTCGACCGGGGTGATCTCCAGTCCCTCTGTGACCGGTGCAGTGCGGTAATGTGCGTTGACGTATTCCATAATACGCAGATAGGTTTCATACGCGCCATACAGATTATAGTGATGGTCGGTCTTGCTGTAAAACTTTTCGTAATCCGCAGAAAGATACTGCGCCATCTCCAGATGGTCGATCCCGCGCTCAGGCAAACCGGTCATGAAATCCGTGCGCAGCGAATCGTCCCGGTAGCTGGAATCGTTCAACCAGGACGGATACCGGTCCCGGAACGCGTTGCTCTGCTCCGGTATGCCGACATACAGGAAGCCGATCCCCTTCCGGCTGCAGTATTCGTTCAGCTCCTGCAGCATGTCCAGCTCCTGTGTCATGTTTTCCTCATTATAGTGGTTGAGCACTGTACCGTGATACGGCAGCAGCACATCCTCGGTGACCACCGTGTCGCTGATCACCGGATCGTGCAGCGCAAGCTCTTTCCGCGTATTCAGCTTGAGCAGCTGATCGCGCCCCGCGAGGTGGTCGCCTATCCAGGCTTCCACCTGTGGAAAATACTCGCCTTCCAGCACTTCCTGCATCCCGAAAGGCGGGAATACCGCGAGCGAGCGGTTTTCATAATATGAAGTCGTTGCCGGTTCCTTTACCAGCGTCAACGCAGCGATCAGGGAAAGCGCGCCGCAGAAAAAAACGATCTTGATCCAATGTTTCATTCTCTCACCGCCTGTCAGAACCGGAAATAAATAAACGGGTTATAGCTGTTGGTCAGAAGCGACATCACGCACAGGACAAGCAGCACAGCAAGCAGCGGATAACTCAGCACCTCATACGCCTTGCTCTTTGCGATCCGGCGATACAGCGGTGCACAAAGCACCACGCCGAACAGCAGATACGGCCAAAACCGCATAAAATATTCCACGGCAAGCGGATCCACAGCCGTGCTGGGCGTGAACATCACCCGCAGGTAATCCATCGCATAGGACAGCGTGTCGCTGCGGAACAGAACCCAACCGATCACGATAAAAAACAGCGCGTATGTATGGGTCAGGATACGCGGCAGCCGATCCAGCACGCGCGCAAGAGCGTATTTCTCCACGATCAGCAGGGCACCGAAATACAGCCCCCATGCCAGAAAGGTGAAGTTCGCACCATGCCAGAAACCGGTCAGTCCCCAGACGACAAGCAAGTTGCAGATATGCCGGCCGGCCGAACAGCGATTACCGCCCAGCGGGATATACACATAATCGCGAAACCATGTCGAGAGCGACATATGCCAGCGTCGCCAAAACTCCGTGACCGAGCGGCTGATATAGGGATAATTAAAGTTCTCTAAAAATTGGAACCCAAACATCTTGCCCAGGCCAATCGCCATGTCCGAGTATCCGGAAAAATCATAATAGATCTGAAGCGTATAGGCTGCCGCACCAAACCATGCCAGCAGGAAGGTCAATTCACCCGTTGCATGCCCGAACACGCCATCCGCGATCTGCGCGAATGCATTGGAGAGCAGCACTTTTTTCGCCAGGCCATAAATGAACCGGTCGATGCCCTCGGAAAATACCTCCTTTTTGTGCTCGCGCGCGGACAACTGCATGTCCACATCATGATAGCGCACAATCGGTCCGGCAATCAACTGAGGAAACATGGAAACGTACAGCGCCAGTGAAAAAGGATTCTTCTGCGGTCATGCCTCCCGGCGGTATACATCAATCACATAGCTGAGCGCCTGGAAGGTATAGAATGAAATGCCAATCGGCATGACAATCCCGGTCAGCGGAAGGTTTGTACCAAACAGGCCGTTCGCCGTCGCAATGAAGAAATTAAGATACTTATATACCCCGAGCATGCCTACATTGATGATGATGCATAGAACCAGCCAAGCCTTCCTGTGCGGACTGCGCATGAGAAGGCCGAAAATATAATTGATCAGAATGGACAGGAGCAGCAGGATGATCAGTCTTGGCTCGCCGTAAAAATAAAAGAATAGACTAAATGCCAGCAGCACACCATTACGCACCGCCAGATGCCGCTGCGGTACAATATAGTAGCAAAACAGTACTGCTGGCAAAAAAAAGAACAGGAAAATCAAACTACTGAATACCATACATATTTACATACCCTTCCGGCAGCCAGCACACTGCTGCACAGGATACGCGCAATCCCCCTTTTTGTAGGTATATACCGCTTTTACAGTCCGGATCCATTTTTTCGGGGCATCCTGACGCCCGCTTCACGCCAGGATCAAATACCATTTTTATTCGTCAAAAACAGCTTTCTTTCTCCATTATATGTGCGCAGAATATGCATCGGCACTGCACACGCCGCATGGCCCTCTGCCAGCTACGATACAACCGATCCATCCGGAATCGACAGCAATCCAATGCTGCGCAGCCCCCATGTGCAGGTTCTCCTGTGCAGGGAAAAGATTCCCCGCACTGTACGTGGATGAAACTGAAAAGGCAGCAGCCGTCAGGCAAGAAGCCCCTAAGCATTTGCTTCCTTCCCGGGGCGTCTCTTCCAGCATACCAGGCTGCAGGTTCTGTTGGATGCGGTTGACAAACCTCGTACCAGGCCTCTATACTGTTGGCAAGAACCACCAACAGGACGCTTTATTGACTTGTCATTAAAAATGCAACTGTTTTGAATGGATTGCCTCCCGCCGGTCGTGTTATATATGAAAGCAGAAAACACTGCTATTGAATAGAAGGAGGCAACGCGTATGAAAAAGGTACGGACTGGAATATTGGCTGCAGCGCTGCTGCTGTCCATCGGCGTAACCGGTGCATTCGCCGCAGACCCCGGCTGGGGACGGCATACCGGTTGGAACAGCATCTGCCCGGCAGCGGGCTCGTCCTGCCGCTATGATGCGGATGGGGACGGTTTCGGCGACAATTGCAGGGCAGGTGCCTGCGGCACCGGGGTAAATTACGTCGATGCCGACGGCAACGGCGTATGCGACCATTTTGATGGGAGCCACTGCGGTTGCGGCTATGGCTTGAACAAAGGATGCAGAAGATGAAACGGTAGGGTGGGATCCGACGATGCGGAATGAACAGGAGATCAGCGCGGCGATCGAGCGGTATGCGGATACCGTCCGCCGGCTCTGCATGCTCCATTTGAAAAACCACGCCGACACCGAGGATATCTTTCAAACGGTATTCCTCAAATACGCTTTGCATACCGAACCCTTTTCGGATGCAGACCACGAAAAGGCATGGCTGCTCCGCGTCACCATCAACGCATGCAAAGACCTGCTTAAAAGTTTTTTCCGCAGCCGCACGGTTTCGCTCGACGAACTTGTGAATCAGCCGGCCCCACTGGCTTCGGACCATCATGAAGTCATTGAAGCGGTGCTGTCCCTGCCTCAGAAATACCGTGATGTGATCTACCTTCATTTTTACGAAGGCTATTCCGCGCCGGAAATCGGACGCATTCTGGGCAAGAATGTCAATACGGTCTATACGCTGCTGGGGCGTGCAAAGCAGCAGCTCCGTGAAAAACTGGGAGGTGAAGGCGATGCATGACAAAATCCGGGCAGCGTTCGGCGAAATTCACGCCGAAGAAGAATTAAAAAACCGGACACGCGCCTATATCGCCCAGCAGATGTCGGCGCGCCGGAAGCCGTCCGGGCGGATGCGTCTTATTCCCGCGCTGGCCTGCTGCCTGTTTGTGCTTCTGGCCGGCTGGGGCGGCCACCACATTTACTTTTCTCCCTACTCCATCATCAGCATCGATGTCAACCCCTCCCTTGAGTTGGGTATCAACCGGTTCGATAAGGTAATTTCCGTAGAGGGGTATAATGATGACGGGGCTGCGCTGGCTAATGCAGTGGACGTCAAATATCTGGATTACGCGCAAGCCCTTACCCGTATTCTGGAGAGCGATGCCGTCGCTCCCTATACATCAGGGGATGCCGCGATATCCATTGCTGTATTCGGTTCGGATCAGGAAAAAAACAATGAAATGCTCTCGCAGGTCGAGGCCTGCACAGCAGGATACCGAAATGCCCACTGTTATGCGGATGACATGGATACGGCTGCAGCGGCCCATGCGGCGGGTCTATCCTGTGGAAAATACCGCGCCTATCTTGCGCTCCAAGCCCTCGATCCCGCCGTCACTCCGGAGGACATCCAAGGGATGACCATGCGGGAGATCCGTGACCGTATCGCAGATCTGTCCGGTAACAGCGCCTCTGCGCAAGCGCAGGAAACCGATCTTTCATCCGGCGGCGGGCATCATGGCAGCATCAGTGGAAGCAGAAAGGGAAAACGGCACCACGCCTATGGGCAGTAGGCCATCTTCTCCGGTTGCACTGCTGATTCCGCCCTATCCGTCAGCACAAACAGCCATCCCATTGTAAACTCCGCCAGACCTGTTTGCGGTCAATACATCTCATCCCGGTTCCTATATCACAGATAAGCCCAGTCAGACATCATTTCGCATGGCGAATATTATGTCTGACTGGGCTTTTTCATGCTGCCGGGCTGTCCAGCAGGGCTGCCGCCGGCATCCCTCTCTTCCGTCCATCCGGTGCGCTGGATCGCTTATTGAAACTTTTTCACAGATGCATCACTTACTAACCCTAAGAAATCATCTTTCTCCGAGCCACGCCGGGAGTTCCGTAATATCCTGCAGCACAGCATCCGCGCCGGCATCCAGGAATGTCTGCCGCGCTTTGCCGCATGCCTGCGCGCGCTCATCCGCAGAAAGCGCGTCAAACTCCGTCTGCGTCAGGCCCAGCACGCTGCTGCCCTTGATCACGCCGAGCGACAGCACGCCCGCGCGCTTGCCTTCGCGGATATCGGACACCGTGTCGCCCACCTTGACGACCTCATGCACGCCCGCGATGCCGAACTGCTGCATATTGCGGAAAATCATATAGGGATACGGACGGCCGAAACCGCTGACGCTGTCCGGGCTGCACCAGTAATCCGGCGCATAGCCCTGCCGCGCGGCTTCCGGGACAACGACCGCCATCATGGAGTCGGTGTAGCCGGTCGTCGAGCCGATTTTCAGACCCATTTCACGCAGCTGTGCCACGGTATCGGCGACCCCCGGCTTAGGCGCCGCATAGTCGGACAGGCTTTCCATCAGTTTTTCTTCAAACACCCGGTAGACTGCCTCGACATCCGCCTCCTCCGCGGCCTTCCTGGCCTGCGCCCGCCACTGCGCGGCGACGCTTTCCATTTGCAGCATGGTGCGGATATGGTCGCGCTTGAGCATCCCCATCGGCGCGCGGATCTCATCCATTGTCGGCTGCACGCCAAAGGCGCGGAACGCCTTATCAAAGGCTGCAACCGGCGCAAAGCATCCATAATCAACCGTCGTTCCTGCCCAGTCGAGCACCACCAGCTTCAGCTTGCCCATCTGCCTGCCTCCTTCAAAAAGTCCGCCATGATCGCGGCCAGTTTTTCGATATCCTCTGCATAGATCTCGCCGATGTTGCCGACGCGGAAGGTATCCGCCTGCATCACCTTGCCCGGATAGAGCACATAGCCGTGCGCCTTGATGTAATCATACATCTCCTGGAAGGTAAACGCGCTGCCCACCGGGTAGAAAAAGCTGGTGATGATCGGGCCCTGTACGGATTCGTCCAGATAGGGACGGAAGCCGAGCGCACCCAGCCGCTCGACGAGCAGTCGCTGGTTTGCGGCATAGCGCGCCGCGCGCGCAGGGATGCCGCCCTCCTCTGCCAGCTCCTCCATTGCCTTGGCGAAAGCCAGCACAACATGGGTCGGCGAGGTAAAGCGCCATTTGCCGTCCTTCTCCATAGTCTTCCACTGGTCGTAAAGGTCGAGGCTGAGCGAGCGCGCCTGGCCGGCGCTCTGCTCCAGCAGGCTGCGGCGCGCAAGGATGAACGAAAAGCCCGGCACACCCTGGATGCACTTGTTCGCACTCGAGATCAAAAAGTCAATGCCATAGTCCGCCATCGGGATATCCACGCCGCCAAAGCTGCTCATCGCATCCACGATGAAGGTGCGTCCGGCGGCCTTGACCACCGCGCCGACAGCTTCAATATCATTCAGGATGCCCGAAGTGGTTTCGCTGTGCACCATGGCAACATGGGTGATCGCGCGGTCTTCGCGCAGCAGGCGCGCAACATGCGCCGGGTCGGGCTGCCGGTTATCCGCCTGCCGGTAAAGCACGTGGCACACCCCGGCATGGCGGGCGATATCCGCCATGCGCAGGCCGTAAGCACCGTTGGCGCAGATGAGCAGCTTGTCCCCCTGCCCGACAACGCTGGTGAGCACGGATTCGACGCCGAAGGTGCCGCTGCCCTGCATGAGCACCGCGGTATATTCCGGTTCGGACACATGCGCCAGTTCCAGCAGGCCTGCGCGGATGCGCTGGGTGATCGCCTTGTAGTCGTCGTCCCAGGTGCAGTGGTCGAACAGCATCTCCCGCTTGACCGAATCGGTCGTTGTCAGCGGTCCGGGCGTGAGCAGCTTATAATTGTGGTTCATATCCATTCTCCTTTGGTCTGATACAAAGGAGGCGCGCGGTGCGCGCCCCCTTTGGAAAGTCATTTTCACTTATTTGCAGGACTCGCTCAGCGCCTGATGCTGCTGGAGCAGGTCAACGGTCAGCTTCTCAGGGAAGATCTTGGGGTAAGCGGACTTGTTTTCCGCATTGGTCTCCTCGCCCTCATAGAGTGCATTGGGGTAGTAGGTCTGCAGCTCCGCGCGGCCGTTTTCAATGATGCACTGCGCCATCTCCATCGCCTTGGGGTTGGTGTTCTCGCCCTTGTCCAGCACGGACACGGATTCGGTCAGCGAGAAGTTGCCCTCAGTCGGGTCGACATAGTCGATCGGCAGGCCGTCCGCCTTATCCGCCACCGCCTGCTGACGCAGGCCGAAGCCCACAGCGACCTCGCCCGCGCGGCACTTCTTGAGCGGGCCGGAGCCGGAGGACTCGATATGGTCGCCTGCGTTGGCGTAGATGTCGGTCAGGACATCCTTCGCGCCGTCCTCACCGTATTCCGAGATCAGCGCCTGGATGAGCAGCCACGCGGTCGAGGAGGACTGGATATCGGTCACCGAAACCATATCCTTGTAGACCGGGTCGGCCAGATCCTTGATGCAGGTGGGCATGGGCAGGTTGTTTTCCGCCAGCACCTCGGTGTTGACGATGATCGCGCCCTCCTGGCTGGTGATCGGCGCGCAGTAGTCCGGGAATTCGTCGATCGTATTCACATCAAAGGTCAGCGGCAGGAACATGTTGTTCTGCTCCTGTGCGCTTTCCGTGTAGAAGGTGGACATGGTGACGAGGTCAGCCTCCAGATTGGTGCCCTCGGCGAGCAGCTTGCCGCCCAGCTCGGAGGTGCCGAAGATCTGGAAGGTATACTGCCCCTCGTAGCCGTTTGCGTCGAGTGCGTTTTTCATTGCGGTGACGGCCTCGTCATCCGCGTTGGAGTAGATAACGACCTGTGCGTTTTCCCCTGCGCCGGCAGAGGTGCATCCGGTCATCGAGGCGCATCCGCCGGCGGCAATCGCACCGGCAAGCATCATGGCAGCAATACGTTTCATGGGTTTCAGTTTCCTTTCTTTGTTATGTGTTTTTACCGTTTTGCGATGCGCCAGCGCAGAGAATACCGCGCGGGCGATCAGGTTGGTGAACAGGATCAGCAGGGACAGCACGAAAACCTCGTTGAATTTGTTGACATACTGCAGCTGCTTGATCTTGGTGGTGATGACCATGGTGCGCGCACCGGCGATGAAGATCAGTGCGGAGACCGTGACCATGGCGTTGATAAAGTAGTAGCTGAACACCTCAAGCAGGCTGGAAGCCGCGTTTGGCGTGACCACACGGGTGATGGTCTTGATCCAGCTGTCGCCCATCAGGCGGGCGGTGGTCTCCCACCCCGCGTTCATCTTGGAGAGCGCGTTCTTCATCATCAGGTAGGGAGTGGAGAAAAAGTGGATGATGTTGCACACGATCATCAGCCCGAAGGTGTTCTGCAGGCTGGTGCCGGAAAAGCTGAACAGGAACGCCAGACCGAGCACCATGCCGGGGATGGTATTGGTGATGAGCGCGATGCCCTCGATCACCTGCTTGCACCAGCGGTGCACGGTCGAGCGCGCGGTGACGAGCGCCGCGCCGTAGGAGACCAGCGTGCCGAACAGCGCGGTCAGCAGGGCGACGAACAGCGAGTTTTTATATACGGTGAACAGTTCGCTGTCCTGCAGAACTGCAGTTATATGCTCGGTGGTGAAAGCGGTCTGATAAGGCCACTCCTCCACCATCGGCACGACAAAGATCACTGCGAAGATGGCAAGGATGGCGACCGACAGCACCGCCCCAATCACGCCCCACCCGGTATCGCGGGCTGGATTGCGCCGCAGGTCGGCGGCCGAGATGCGGTTGTAGCGGATGTTGAAGCGGTCGAGGAACTGCAGCAGCGCAATGCTCAGGATGCTGGGCAGCAGCATGACCATGGCCACGACCGCGCCCTTGTTGAAATCCGGCACCGCGCCGAGCATCTGGTTGTACAGCACGGTGGCGATGACCTCATACCGGCCGCCGACCGAGGCCGGTATGCCGAAATCGGTAAAGCACAGGAAGAAGGACTGCAAAAACGCGCCCGCCAGCGTGCCGAGCAGCGGCCGCAGCACCGCGATGCGGAAGGTGGCCAGCGGGCTGTCGCCCATCAGCTTGGAGACCGTGATGGTCTTTTTGTCGATAAAGCCCATCGTGTTGTGGATGAGCAGGAAGGCGACCGGCACGGTGTAGATCACATAGCCGAGCAGCAGGCCGGAAAAGCCGTAGATATCGAACAGCTGGAAGCCGAGCAGCCGGGTGATCAGTCCCTGCTTGCCAAACGAGTAGATGATGGCAAAGCCGTAGGTGATGGTCGGCAGGAACATGGGCAGGGTCGCAACGCCCTGCAGCGCGCGCTTGAAGCCCGCGGGCAGGCCGGTATAGTGGATCGCATAGGCGAGCGCAAACGCGATCACGGTTGCGATGCAGGCCGCAGCGCCGGATACGGCAAAGCTGTTGAGCAGCGCCTGCCCGAAGCCTTCCTGTATCAATACCTCGCCGTAAAACGCCGTGGTGAAACCGCCCTCATAAAAGGATTTGAGCAGCAGGCGCACAGCCGGGATAAGCAGGAACGCGGAAAACACCACGGTGACCGCAATAAAGATCGCCTTGATCTCAGTGTTTTTTCTCTGCATGGCCTTATACCGCCGCAGCCTGCGGGCCGCCGAACAGCGCATAGATATTGTTGCGCTTGATCTCAAGCTGGCTCAGGATAAACTTCTTTACAAACTCGTTTTCCGGGCGATGGACGATCTCCTCCGGCCTGGCATACTGGGAGATGCAGCCGTTTTCGATGATCAGCACGCGGTCGGACAGGGTCAGCGCTTCCTCCGGATCGTGGGTGACGATCAGCGTTGTCAGGTGAAACTCCTTGGCAATGGTCTGGATGCGCTCCTTGATGGATTCCTTGATCACGCCGTCCAGCGCGGAGAGCGGCTCGTCGAGCAGCAGGATGCGCGGCTTCATGACCAGCGTGCGCGCCAGCGCGACGCGCTGCTTCTGGCCGCCGGAGAGCTGGTCGATGCGTTTGTTCAGGTGGTCGCCCAGCCCCAGCAGGGATATCATGTCCTGCACCTCTGCCTCGGTGGAAATACCGGGCTTGTTACGCAGACCGTATGTAATGTTCTGCCACACATTCAGGTTGGGGAACAACGCGTAATCCTGGAATACAATATTAAAGCCGCGTTTTTCCATCGGTGTGCGGGTCAGGTCCTCGCCGTTGTACAGGATCTGGCCTGCATCCGCATCCAGGATACCTAAAATGATATTGAGCAGCGTCGTCTTGCCGCAGCCCGACGGGCCGAGAATGGAAACAATCTCCCCGTCTTCTACCCGGATCGAAATATCCTTGAGTACGGGCACGCCGTCAAATGATTTGCCGATCTGTTTCAGTTCAAGCATTTTGTACTCAGCCTTTCATAAATCTTCATTTTGCATTGTGCACGGCCATTATAGCAATCCGCTTCCCATTCTTTCCATCACAAAACAAGAAAGCTTTTGTAAATGTTTGAACAAGAAAAACAGGCTGTTTTCTGTAGCAAAACTACAGAAAACAGCCTGCGGCAAAATATTTTTTTATTTTCTACGGGGTGTATGCCTTGTCACAGATGATCTGGCTCGATCGGTCGAGCACCGCTGCATAGCGGTCGTAATCACTCAGGATCACACCCCAGTACAGCATATCCACGATCGCGATCTGCGCCGTGCGCGAGAAGATCGCGTCGCCATACAGCAGCTGCTCATTGGAAGAGCACAGAAGCACATCGGCATACTGCGCAATCCGCGAATCACGGAAGTTGGTAAGCACGATCGTGCGCGCACCGCTTTTGCGGGCGGTCTCCATCACGTCGACCGTGTCGCGCGACGAGCCGGAATAGGATACGCCGATCGCAAGGTCGTGCTCTGTCAAGCTACCGGCTACGATTTTCTGCAGGTAGCAATCCTCGTAAAACACGCACGGCAGGCCGAGGTACAACAGCTTGGTACACAGGTCGCGACAGGTAACCACCGAATTTTCCACGCCAAATACTGCAATTTTCCCGGCACTCCTGATCAATTCCACGCACCGCTCTATCATTTCGCCGGAGATGTATTTCAGCATCGTTTCCAGGCTGCGGATCGAAGTAGAAACAATGTGCGCGGGCACCGACGCCACGGTCTCCTCCGCAGTCAGATGATAGCCATGCATAACGTGGGAACTGCGGCGCCCCTGCTCCTCAATCAGCGCCATCTGAAAAGTGCGGAATCCCGTGAAGCCAACGGCCCGGGCCAGACGGATCACCGTCGGCTGGCTGACCCCCGCCCGCTGTGCAGTTTGCGCCAACGTCATCTGGCCGGCTTCAGACAGGTGCGCCAGGATATAATCCGCTGCCTTCTGCTCACTGGGCCGCAGTGAAGCATAACGGCTTTCCAGAAGCAGCCGCAGGGAAATCGCTTCAGACATTGCAAACCCTTCCTTGTAGTAAATCTAACATAAAGTCAGTTTACCGGAAAAGGGCAGGCAACGCAAAACAAAACTACATCAAATGCAGGTTAATGATTGGTCAAGCGGCAATGCACAAGCTTTTCCCGGTATCCGGTTATCCGGGATGCATACAAAATCTTCTGCGGGCTGGGGCTTCTTTCGCTCATCCGGCCGCATCCATTCTCGTTTACGGCATATGACTCCCGTTCCTCCCTCCAGATGCTTTTTCTCTGCTTCGCTGCCACTTGAAAAGGAAACGCAGCGGAACGGCACCGCGAAAGCCGTGCCGTCCCCCGGTCGTATCTGCTGTTTGTCTTGCTGTGTCCCACACGGTCTTGCGCATCTTGTCAAAATTGTAGGCAGCTTGTATGGAACCAACTGGCCCATCAGTTTATGTACCGTTTGCCGACCGCATCTCCCTAATTCATACTCAGCGCTGGATACGTCCGGAGCCGTCGCCGCCGGCGAGCTTTTCCACCTCGGAGACGGTGACCATGTTATAGTCACCCTCGATGGTGTGCTTGAGCGCGGAAGCCGCAACAGCGAACTCAACCGCCTCCTGCGTGCTCTTGCCGTTCAGCAGGGCATAAATCAGGCCGCCGCCGAAGGAGTCGCCGCCGCCGACGCGGTCGATGATACGCAGCTCGTACTTCTTGGAGAAGCAGTATTCGCCGCTCTTGGCGTCGAACAGCATCGCGCTCCAGCCGTTGTCGGACGCGGAGTGGGACTCGCGCAGGGTGATGGCAACCTTTTCAAAGCCGAACTTGTCAGCCAGCTGCTTGGCAACCGACTTGTAGCCCTCGTGGTTGATCTCGCCCGCGTAGATGTCGGTCGCCTCGGCCTCGATGCCGAATACATCCTTCGCATCCTCCTCGTTGGAGATGCATACATCAACGTACTGGCACAGCTCGGTCATCGCCTCGCGTGCCTGCTCGCGGGTCCACAGCTTGCCGCGGTAGTTCAGGTCGCAGGAGATCTTGACGCCGTGTGCCTTGGCCGCCTGGCAGGCCTCGCGGCAGATATCGACCACATTCGGGCCGAGTGCCGGGGTGATGCCGGTGAAGTGGAACCAGTCCACACCGTCGAAAATCTTATCCCAGTCAAAATCAGCGGTGGTCGCTTCCTGGATCGCAGAGTGCGCGCGGTCATAGATGCAGACCGAGCCGCGCTGGGAAGCGCCCTTCTCGTTGAAGTAGATGCCGATGCGGTCGCCGCCGCGGACGATCATGCTGGTGTCCACACCGTAGCGGCGCAGCGAGTTGACTGCTGCCTGGCCAATTGCGTGCGCCGGCAGCTTGGTGACAAAAGCAGCGTCCATGCCGTAGTTCGCCAGCGAAACGGCGACATTGGCCTCGCCGCCGCCGAAGCTGAACTCCAGATGGTCGGCCTGTACGAAACGCTCGTAGTTGTACGGCTGCAGCCGGATCATCAGCTCGCCGAAGGTTACGATTTTCATGGTTTTCCCTCCTGTGTGGGTGCTTATTTCTTGCCGACCAGATGTACGGCAAAGCCGCAGATCTCGTCGGTCAGGTAAATGGCGTTGAGTGTGCCGTCCGCCTTGAACTTCGCGGTCGCATCGTTGAAGGTGAAGCCGCGGGCTTCCAGTTCGGCCTTTGCGGCCGGGACGTCCGGCGTGCCGATGGCGATGTGGCCGTTTTTGCCCATATACGGCTCCTTCATCAGCTCAATATCACCCGCGAAGAACGAGCTGTTGCCCTCTTTGACGGCAAAGCCGAACAGGGTTTCGAACATGCGCGCAGCCTTTTCCGCCTCTTCCTTGTTGGCGGCGTTGATGCCCACATGGGCCAGCGAGTACTTAAGCATTGCGCGCCGCCTTTACGATCTCGACCGACTGCTTGCACAGGTCGGTGATCTCATCCCATTTGCCATTGTCGATCAGGTCAGCGGTGACCATGTAGGAGCCGCCGCAGGCCGCGATGACCGGGTTCCTGACGTAGTCTGCCAAGTTTTTCAACGAAATGCCGCCGGTCGGCATGACCTTGAACATCGGGAACGGCGCGCTCATGGCCTTAATCTTGGCCATGCCGCCGGACTGCTCAGCGGGGAAGAACTTGAGCACTGAAAGGCCGAACTTGTAGGCGGTGTGGTAGTCGGTCGGCGTGGTGCAGCCGGGAAAGATCTGAATGCTGACCTTCTGGCAGTAAGCAACGATATCGGGATCCATGCCTGGGGTGACGATGAACTGTGCGCCCGCAGCCATGGCCTCGTCCACCTGGCTGGTAGTCAGCACCGTGCCCGCGCCGACCAGCATTTCGGGGGAATTGTCGCGCATCGCCTTGATGGCGATTGCCGCGCCGGCTGCGCGGAACGTGACCTCCGCCACCGGTACGCCGCCGGCGATCAGGGCCTTTGCCAGCGGGATCGCGTCACGCTCCGGGTGGTTGAGCTTGATGACCGGTACGACGCCGATCTCCGAGATCCGTTTCTCCATTTCATTCATTGTTGGTTCTCCTCTCTCATTCGAGACCGATATAATTCCAAACATTGTTGAAGCAGATGTCCTCAACGATTCTGCCAATCCCGTCAAAATCTGCCGGCGCCATGCCCTTGTCGATCCAGCCGCCGATCACCTCGCACAGGATGCGGCGGAAGTATTCATGGCGCGGATAGGACAGGAACGAGCGCGAGTCGGTCAGCATACCGACAAAGCGGCTGAGCACGCCGATGTTCGCAAGGCTCTTGAGCTGCGTGGTCATGCCGTCGTAATGGTCGTTGAACCACCAAGCTGAGCCGAACTGGATCTTGCCCGCGGCGGCCGCATCCTGGAAGCACCCCGCCATCGCGGCCAGTTTATCGTTGTCCGCCGCGTTGAGCGTGTACAGGATGGTCTTGGACAGCTTATCGCGGATCCCAAACAATCGAACTATGCCGTGAGCGAAGCCGCAGAGATCACGTCGGCGATCGCGTCGCCGCCGAGCACATGATACAGCTTTCCGTTCAGATTGCCGGTCAAGCCGGGCATGACCTCAGCAAAGCGGTTGAACTTGTCATGGAAGCTCGCGCTGCCGGTCACATACTCCTCCGGCACTGCATTGGCGCGCATCACGCGCCACTTGTAGTGTTCGCCCGCAAGCCATGCCTCGCCGATATCCGAAAACTGCTTGTTTTCGGATATCTCTGCCGGATTCAGGTGGCAGTGGTAGTCGAAAATCGGCATCCCCTCTGCATGCTCGTGGTACAGCCTGCGCGCGGCTTCGGTCGTGAGCAGGAAGTCCCCGCCAATAAAGCTATTCATATCGCTTGCCTCCTTTTATTTGATTCCACTCACAATGGAATCATATCTGTGCGGATTAGAAGATCTTTCCAGCGTGCCCCGGCCGGTCAAGTGTCCACATATTTTTTGACTGTGGCACGAACCGCACCCGGACCTGCCATCAGCTCCTGCCAGTAGCCAGCGACCTTGTCCGCAAGTCCTGCCTCATAGAGATCGACAGCAAAGATCGACGCATCCGACAAGATCGGGCGAAGCATTTCCGCATTATTCTCCGCACCCAGCCGTGCATCGGAAAGCCGACTCTGCAGGCTATCCAGCAACGGGTCGGGTGAGCAGTCAAACGGCTTTCCTTCGTCATCAATGCCAATCAGGTAGCGCAGCCAACCCGCCAGCACCAACGGAATCAGTTTGAGCTCAGACGCCTTGTGCTCAGGTGAAGCCATATATGCCTTGATGGTTTCACCAAAACGTACACATAGCTTCTGCGAAGTATCCGTTGCAATACGCTGCGGCGTGTCCGGCATAAACGGATTGGGGAAACGAACTGTCAGCACTTCGTTCAGGAACTGCTCAGGATCGATAATGCCAGGATTGACAACAAAAGGCAAACTTTCCTTATAGCTCATTTCGGTGATAAAGCGCACCAGATCCTCGTCCTTCATTTCTGCAGCAATGGAGGTATAGCCGAGCAGGCAGCCGTAAACCGCCAGGCAGGTATGAAGCGGATTTAAGCAGGTGCCGACTTTCATCTGCTCCACACGGTTAACCGTGTCCCTGTTCGTAAAAATGATTCCGGCTTTTTCCAGCGGCGGACGACCGCCCGGGAACAGGTCCTCAATGACCAAGTACTGCGGCTTTTCCGCATTGACAAATGGCGCGATATATGTGTGCTTCGTGGTGACAAAGGGCTTGACGTCCTCCACGCCGTCTGTAGTCAGCTGCGCCTCTACGCTTTCGTTCGGGCGCGGCGTGATCTTATCGATCATGCTCCAAGGGAAGGTGATGCCAGTGGTGAAATATGCGGCCTCCTCCGCGGAGATCCTGCCGTTCTTCTGCCACGCTTCCACGATCTCTATCACTGCGTTCTGCAGCTTCTCGCCATTGTGCGAGCAGTTATCCATCGACACCAGTGCAAGCGGCTTTGCACCAGCGTGATAACGTTCCAGACACAGCGCGGCGAGCTGCGCCATAAATGTCTTGCAGGCCGCCGGCCCGTTTTCCATATCCTCTGCTACGGCGGGCATCAGCTCATGGTTTGCGTTGCGCAGCGAATAGCCCTTTTCCGTAATGGTGAACGACACCATCTGCAGCGAATCGCTGCGGAAGATCTCTGCCACACGAGCCGCGTCGTCCTTCATGGTCAGGCTCTCGCAAAGCGAGCCGACGACCTCCTTGTCAATATTGCCGTCCGGATTGAGCGTCACTGCAATGGACAGATTATCGACCGGCCGGAAGCACGCGGTGACGATCTCATCGTCATAACCTTCGCAGCAGACAATGCCCGTATCCATATCGCCGTTCTCGATCAGGCGCTGTGCGACCACACAGGGGAACGCGCGAAAAATATTGCCAGCGCCGAAGTGCAGCCATCGCGGATTCTTCTGCGTGCGCGCAGCCACTGCCGCAACGTCGTACTGCGGCAGGTGGTATCCCTTCCATGCCTGGGTGTCCTGGAGGGATTTGAAGGACAATTTCAATCGAATCAC
Organism: Candidatus Agathobaculum pullistercoris; assembly: GCA_019114345.1. Classification (GTDB taxonomy): domain Bacteria; phylum Bacillota; class Clostridia; order Oscillospirales; family Butyricicoccaceae; genus Agathobaculum; species Agathobaculum pullistercoris. The sequence goes on from DXFS01000066.1 coordinate 29,126, forward strand.
TCCTCTCGATTTTCCTTTTTTGGTAATTTGTAATGGATTTTAAATAATCATACCTTTCCTTCGGTTTTATCCAGCATATCCCAACAACCCCACAGATACATAATTCCCAGTGCACGATCATATAGACCGTAGCCCGGGCGACACTGCTCGCCCCAGATATGTCTGCCATGATCCGGACGCATATAACCTTTGAATCCGCAATCGTGATAGGCTTTCATGATATCCAGGATACCCACATCGCCGTCACAATCGCGATGTGAAACCTCGGAGAAATCACCGTTTTTATAGTGTTTTAAATTGCGCACATGGGCAAATGCAATGCGGTCACAATGTTTACGAATAATTTCTGCTACACAATTCCCCGGATTGGCCCCCAGCGAACCAGAACACAGGGTCAGACAGTTATATGGGTCGTCTACCATGGACAGGAACCGATCAATTGCGGGGGAATCCACCAGTAGGCGCGGCAAACCAAAAATATCCCAAGGGGGATCATCCTGGTGAATAGCCATCTTGATGTCACACTCATGGCAGGTCGGCATGATAGCATCCAAAAAGTATTTCAGATTTTCCCATAACTTTCCCTTGGTTACTGGCCTGTATGCTTCAAACAGCTCGGAAAGACGCGCCATGCGTTCCGGTTCCCAACCAGGCATGGTATATCCCTCGCAGCTTTTGAGAATATATTCTGTCATCTCCTTCGGATCTTCTTGAATAATCGATTTTTCATAATATAGTGCATTCGAGCCATCCGGCAAAGGATGGTGCAGATCCGTACGCGTCCAATCAAAAACCGGCATAAAGTTATAGCAGACGACCTTGACGCCGAATTCCGCCAAATTGCGCAGCGTAGTTTTATAATTCTCAATGTACTGATCGCGAGTTGGCAGACCGATTTTAATATCGTCGTGTATATTGACCGACTCCACCACATCCATATTAAAGCCATAGGGGGCAAGCTGATCGGCGACCTCCTGGATTTCCTCAATCGTCCAGATCTCGCCGGCCTGTTTATTGTGCAGTGCCCACACGATGCCGGTGACACCGGGAATTTGCTTGATATCTGCAAGGGATACACTGTCATTGCCTTCGCCGTACCATCGAAATGTCATTTGCATAAGAAAAAACCGCCTTTCGTGAATAGAAAAGAGGGGCCGCCGCTCCTGCGGCGGCCCCCTGAAAAGAGCATTTTTTATTATTTTCTGAGGAAGGGATCACAAAAAACTTCTCGTTATCTTTATCAATCAGTATTTCGTCGGGAAATACCACGGTGTACCACCGGCAATGGCACCACCGTCCACGTTGTAAACCTGTCCGGTCATATAGCTCGAAGCATCTGATAGCAGAAGTACCGTCATACCCATCAATTCTTCTGGCTTGGCCATGCGGCGACAGCAGGTGAGGTCTTCAATAACAGACATTCGTGCCCGATCCTCCTTCAGTTCACGAACCAAAGGGGTATCAATAAAACCTGGAGCGATTGCATTTGCCTGGATATTGAACTTCCCCCATTCTACAGCCATAGACCGGGTAAGGCCTAAGATTCCGCTCTTGGCACAGCCGTATACCGAACTACCACCACAGATGCGCGTAGAGTTATATGATGCAATATTAATAATCTTCCCGCCTGTATGCCGCATTGACTGCAAAGTGACCTGCTGCCCCATGAAAAATGCCGCTTTCAGATTAACGTCCATGATCATATCATAGAGTTCCTCATCTACATCCAGGAATCCAAGCCGCTTGCTGGTGCCTGCTCCATTGATCAATCCATCGATGCGGCCATGTTGCGCTACAATTTCTTTGACGCAGTCTGTGATCTGCTGCACTGATCGCAGATCCACTTGGTGAGCAGTGTGTCCAGTTCCCTCTAGTGTCGGGAGCAGAGCCGACAGACTGTCCATTTTAATATCGCATAGCGCAAGCGTTGCGCCTGCCTGCGCCACGGTGCGCGCCATCTCGCTGCAAATACCGCCTGCAGCGCCTGTAATAACAACTACTTTTCCTTCAAGCGAATACATTCTCCTGAGCTTCTCTGTAACGTTCACAGCGGTACCTCCTTTAATCAAAAATGCATTACGACCTTGCAGGCACCTGATTCCGGATTGCTTGCAATGGAAATCGCCTGTTCGAACTGATCAAACGAAAAAATGTGTGTTACATATTTCTGCAGCATTGCCTCGCGCTCTGCCAGATGTTCAATCACTTTAGGAAACATCTTATATTGATGCCTGGTTCCTGATATTGTCAGCTCTTTACGATTGATAGGGGCACAGCTGATAGGGATCGGCCTTTCATTGAAGGACATCGGGACGATAGCGCCTGCTGTTGCTGCTATTTCAATAGAAAGCGGTAGCAGTTCCGGTACACCAGCGGAATCAAAAATCTCATTTGGCCCAATCCCGTCAGTAAGATCCTCTACACGTTTACGCAAATCCTCGTTTTGTGGGTCTATTACCGCATCTGCTCCAAAATCCAAGGCCAATTCTCGACGTGCAGCGCTTACTTCTGAGATAATCGCGCGTGCACCGATCCGTTTTGCCGTATCAAGCACCATAAGGCCAATCGGTCCTGCACCATGGATCAGAACAATATCGTCTGGGAGCGTTCCCGCTCGTGCGTGCGCTTGTTCCCCGATTGTACATGGTTCTATCGCTGTTGCCAACTCCCAAGATATCCAGTCCGGAAGAGCATAAAGATTTTGGGCCGGACTCACATAATATTCTGCAAAACCGCCATCAATATCCACACTGACAATTTGTAGATGCTGGCACACGTTACGACGTCCGCGCCGACAGGCATGGCACTTACCGCAGTACCGTAATGGCTCTGCAATGACCCGGTCTCCATGCTTCCATTCGGTCACTGCCGATCCCACTTCCACCACTTCACCCACGATCTCATGTCCTGGAATACGCGGATAATGTGCAGCTGAATTCAAACCATGGAGCAAATGCAGGTCTGATCCGCATATTCCTACTGCTTTTACCTGCACAACTACATCGTCTGGCCGGCTGACAACCGGACGAGGCACTTCCTTCATGCAGTATGTCCCCGGAGATTCCACTACTATTGCTTTCATATTCACTCCTTTTCCGCCAAGCTTCTAATCCTTTTGATAATTTCTTGATATGTCTGCCTCTGTTCAAGCAGGACCTGGTTGCCACACACAAAACCGCGCACTCCATATGGGATCAGCCGCTCCAACGCACGCCATGTCACACCGCCATCCACCATCAACATAAAATCATGAAGTTCCTGCATTGCCGCACATCGTATAATTTTTGACTCGACATATTCCAAATAGGTCTGCCCCGCAAATCCTGGATTTACTGTCATCAGTATTACATAATCGCTTAGTTGAAATAGTTCCTCTACTGCTCCAAGTGAGGTACCTGGATTCACAGCAATCCCGCTTTTGCATCCTTGTTTACGGATCAATTCCAGTGTGGCTGCCGGATGATCATCCGCCTCCGGGTGAATAATGATGATGTCTGCACCATGTTCTGCAATCTGCTGGATATACCGTCCGGGTGCACGCACCATCATGTGAACATCTACCAAGCGATCCGTATGCCGCCGGACCGCATCCAAATCCTGAAAACTCATTCCCAAGTTTTGCACAAAGCATCCGTCCATCAAATCAACGTGGAACGAATCCACACCCGCCCGGCTAAGCGACTCCACCTCCTCACCGAGCCGATCGGCATGCAGATAAAAAGTCGAGGTGGATAACATCAGTTCCTGCATCCTGTTCCTCCAAGCAACGCCTTCAGTGATTTTGCAAGTGAATTCCTGCTGCGTAAAAATACTTCGTCTCATACACTTTACATGTATGAGACGAAATATGTTTCACGAAGGCCTTGTTATCCTCCGAGGAGATTCGGCAGGAACATAACAATCTGTGGGATATAGGTAAATAGTAGCAGACAAAGTACCAGCTGTCCTATAAATGGCAAGGCCTCCCTTGTATAATCCTCTATCCTTGTTTTGGTTATCGAAGTTGCAACGAACATCATTGCGCCGAAGGGTGGTGTCATACCGGCAATTGTCAGGTTGAAAGACATAACGAGACCGAAATGGATCAGGTCGATCCCCAATGCACTTGCCACAGGCACGAGCAGCGGAGCCAGCAGGATCATCGCTGCACCGCCGTCGAAGAACATGCCGACGATCAGCAAAAGGATGTTGACGATCAGCAGGTATACCCACGGAGAGGAGATGCCCTGAATCATCAGTTCCGAAATCATGTTCGGAACGCGCTCCCAAGTCAGGTACAGCGAAAAGCACTGCGCGCCGGCCAGAATAAACATAACGCCGGCCGTATTGATGGCGGACTCCATGATGATCTTGGGGATATCAGACAGTTTGATCTGCTTGTAAATAAAGAAACCGACAACCAGTGCATACAGTACGCAGACAGCTCCTGCCTCTGTCGGGGTATACAGGCCAAACCGTAGGCCGAGAACCAGTCCGAACGGTACCAGCAGCGCAGGGATCGCACCGACAAAACCTCTGAGGAATTCACCAGGAGTCGCCGCGCGTTCACGCGTTGGCTTCATATTGCGCCGCTTGCAGATAATCCAGACCAAAAGCAGCATAGTAATAGTGATGATGATACCCGGAATATAGCCGGAGTAAAACATTTTCGAAACCGATACATTGGAGGCCGAAGCATACAGGATCAGGATGATGCCGGGTGGAATGATTGGGGTAATGCAGGAAGACGCTGCGGTGACCGCGCAGGAGAACGCTTTGCTGAAACCACGCTTTTCCATTTCCGGAACCAGCATTTTGGCATCCAGTGCAGCATCCGCATTTGCGGAGCCAGACAGGCCGCCCATCAACGCAGACTGAAGAACATTTACCATAGCCAGGCCACCTCGCGTATGGCCCACCAATAGTTCACACAAACCATATAGCTTGCTTGAAATACCTGCATATTCAAATACAACGCCTGCACAGGTAAAGAACGGAATCGCCAGATAGGTGAACGACGAGTTCGCGGACACCATCTTCTGCATCATCATTCCGATGTCCGGTGCGCCGGGAGCCAGAAGGAAGTACGATACTGATGCAATGACCATCGAGTACGCAACCGGAATTTTGATGAAAAAACATACGAATAGGATGATGATAGGGAGAAAAGACCAAATTGACATACTGCACCTTCCTCCTTACACTTGGTCTTGCAGCGCAGCGGACTCCACCTTGCCGCCCCGCAGACAGATATAGCAGTTATGAAACGAATAAATCATCAGGATAAAACATGCAATCGGGATCTCAATATACATCCAGAAATACGGGATTGACAATGCGGCAGTTGTACGCACCCAGCCGTTCATTGCAAGCTGGAAGCCCCAAATGACCAGAAAAATATTCGTCAGGCCAACCACAGCAAAGGTAATCGTCTGAACTACGCTCTGCGCCTTCTCCGGCAGACGGTTGACAAGGACATCAATCGCAATCAGTCCCTGGTTTCGGTAAACAACGCAAATACCGAAAAATACTGCCCAGTTAAACCCTAGATAGGAGATCTCCTCGGCCCATGCGAACGAACTGCTCGTAATAAAACGCATCAATACATTAAAAATGTTGACAACTACCATGACAATGAAACCAGCTCCCGCAACCGTGCATTCGACGGCATACAAGGTGTCTCCTGCCTTCTTCATAGTTATCCTCCTTTCGGGGAATCTGTCTATGCGATGTTAGGAAGCAATCGCTTCCTGCACACGCTCATAAATGCCTTCCGGCCATTCCGGGAAGTGCTCAGGGGTCTCCTGTGCCGCTTCGATAAATTCAGTCTTATCGACCTCGATAATCTGGACACCTTCATCCTGCAGCATCTGGTCATACTCCTGCTCGTTGGCCAATACCTTATCAACGACTTCATCTGCGAAGATATCTGCGCAGCTGTCGATTGCTTCCTGCGCCTCAGGCGACAAGGACTGGTAAACTTCCTCGCTCATCACGATTGCAGTTGCTGCGACAAGATGCTCGGTCTTGATCAGGTATTTGCAGGGTTCATACAGACGTGCGGAGTACAGCAGCGGAGACGGAGATTCGGCTGCATCTGCAACTCCCTGAGACAGCGCCTGATAGGTCTCACTCCACGCCGTGTTCGTTGCATTGCCGCCAAGCACACGAACCACTTCATTCCACATCGGGGTTGCCGCGCAACGGATCTTCAAGTTGGACATATCCGCACGCGAATGGACTTCTGTATCTGCAATCAAATTTCTCGTGCCAAAGTAATGCAGATCTACCAAGTGCAGGCCCTTTTCTGCCAGCGCATCGCACCATTCCTGTCCTACGTCGCTCTTCCAGAGTTTTACGACCTGCTCCGGCTCCTGGATCAGATAAGGTGCCATGCCTGCATCGATACCGGGAACATAAGACGACAGGTAGGACAGGTCACAGTCCTGTACAACTGCCTGACCCTGTGCGGCCATCTCCAGTACATCGGCAGAGCCGCCCAGCGCCTCGGAGGGGTAAAGTTCATACTGAATTTCACCGCCGGATGCTTCGCTGATGTCCGAAAAATACTGATCATACCACTCATACTCCGGGTCTGAGCTTGATTTAACAAAGTTAAACTTCAATGTTACTCCACTGCCAGAAGTGTTTCCCCCGCTGCTGGAACTATCACCAGTCCCGCCGCTACATGCTGCAAGCGATGCACACAAACTCGCTGCCATCAGAGCTGCCAACAATCTTTTTTTCATAACTTTTCCTTCTTTCTCTATTTGTATTTTATATTTCCAGCCTTGCGGCTTATCAACTATTATTCACCAACATAATGTGGCTCACGTTTTTCCAGAAATGCTGTAACACCTTCATTAAAATCTTTATGCCTCGCCATATAGCGAGTGTAAGTAACCTCCAAATCATTCTTACGTTTCATCTGAAAATCTTCCTGCGCATTCATGCAGGCTTTCAGATACCTCAGCACCAGTGGGCCGCGTTTACAAATTTCGCGCGCTTTATCCATTGCCGCAGGCATTAACTCTTCTAACGTATCGACAACTTGTGTAACGCCACCATACTTGATCAGATCTTCAGCCTTGATGAAGGTACCGCAGTAGCACATATCGCGCTGCACCTGCGGAGGCAGAATACGTGCTAGATGCCCACATCCACCTACTACAGAAAGCTTCGCTTCCGGAGAGCCGAATACCGTGCCCTTGACTGCAATCGAAATGTCCGCACCGGCCGGGTAGCAAAGGCCACCGCCCAAGCAGTGCCCATGCACCGCGCAGATCAGCGGGACACGCAGTTCGTAAAGAGCAAGTGCACCGTCGTAATATACCTCCTGCACATTGGTGACATCCTTATCGTCAATACTCTTTTTGAAGCGTTTGATATCAACGCCGACACAGAAAGTCTTGATATCTGAATGCATAATGCACACCCAGATATCATCGTCATGGTTGATATAGTCGCACAGCATCAGGATTTCCTCTTGCACCGTGCCGCTCGCCGCATTGACCGGCGGATTATGTAATGTCATAATGCCAATATGATCCTCAACGCTGAGAAAAACCTGCTCAAGCGTATGTTTACCTATTTTTTCGATTACTTTTTTTCCCATGTCAACCTTCCTCTCCATAGCGTTCACGGTAAGCAGCCCAGAGCTCGTCACGGAACTTGGGATGTGCAATTCCAATTAACAATCTTGCCCGTTCACGCAAGCTTTTCCCCCGCAAGTTGGCTGCACCGTATTCCGTCACAATATAATGGACATCTGTACGCGTGGTAGTTACCGTTGCACCAGGATCCAAAACCGGTACGATTCGGGAGATCGTACCTTTCTTAGCAGTCGAAGGCATTGCGAGGATTGACTTACCATCTGGGCACATAGCCGCACCGCGCACATAATCGAGCTGTCCGCCAATGCCGGAAAACTGATTGGTACCCATAGACTCTGAATTCACCTGTCCATTAAAATCTACCTGCAGACAGGAATTAATGGACACCATCTTGTTTTGCCGCGCAATGACGACTGGATCATTTACATAATCTACAGGCAGCATCATGACATCCGGATTATTGTCAACGAAGTCATATAGTCTTTTGCTTCCCATCAGGAATGCAGCTACCATCTTCCCTTTATTTTCAGTCTTTGCTGCACCTGTGATCACGCCCTGATTATACAAATCCACAACGCCATCCGAGAACATCTCAGAATGGATGCCCAGGTCCTTTTTATTGCCCAGGAACTTCAGTACAGCGTCTGGAATAGAGCCAATTCCCAACTGCAGGGTCGAACCATCTTCAATCAATTCTGCGCAATTCCGTCCAATCGCTTCCTCAACCCCGGTAATTTTTCCACCTCCGAGCTCTGGTAGCGGGCTTGAGGCTTCCACCGCGTATGTAATCTGCGACACATGGATGAATGAATCTCCCATGGTTCGGGGCATCTGATCATTGATTTGCGCAATCACCATCTTGGCAGAGAGCGCTGCAGGTTTTGTACCGCCGACCGAAACACCAAACGAACAGAATCCATGTTTATCCGGGGGCGTCAGTGAAACCATCGCCACGTCAATGGGAAATGTTCCGTCTGTAAAGAAACGCGGCGACTGGTGGAAATAAAACGGTGTATAGTCCGCCCGCCCTTCTTGTACGGAGGCCCGAGTGGATGGTCCAAGGAACAGGCCATTGTAATGGAAATGGCCTTTCATTTCCGGATGTGTATATTCGCCCTTACCCATTGGCACCCAGTGACAGATTTCCACGTCTTCATATTGTTTATAGTTGGCAACCAGTGCATCGGTCAGCATCAAAGGTTCATTGGCGCCATGTCCGAAAAACACACGGCAGTGGTTGGGAATATTCCTGACTGCCTCTTCTGCTGTACACAGCTTGCTTTTGTATATTTCTCTCCAATCATTCATTTCTTGCACTACCTCTTTTTCCTGGAATATGTCTTTGTGAGCCTTTCCGCTGTCTTCATGCTGCTTTCGAAGATTGGAAAGAGAACCAATTTTTAGAAACCGTTTCCGGTACCGTTCCCGGAATGTAGTAAAAAGAACATCCGTTCAAAATCAATTACGAACGGATCTCTTTTGTACTCTCACGCAAACAAAGGGTTGGGGCTACATCAATCGAACAATTATCCGGCCGTATGCCTTTATCGATCAAGTCTACTAAAATATCAATACATAGTTTACCTTTTTCTGCAATATGCTGGTCTATTGTGGTCAACGGAGGGCTATAATGCTCTGAGATTGGAATATTATCAAAGCCTATCACCGAGATATCATCAGGGACCCGCCGACATTTCTCCCGCAATGCCTTTTCCAATCCAAGTGCCATGTAGTCCGATGCAATAGAAATGGCGCTCACATCAGGAACTTCGTCCAAAATTCGGATTGTGGCATTATATCCAGCTTCAATTGAATACTCTTCAGAATGCTGAACCAATCCTCCAATTGGATGAATGCCAATTTCATGCATCGAATCCATATATGCCCGTATGCGTTCCTGGCTGGAAGGCAAAAAATCCGGCCCATTAATATAGGCAATTTTGCGATGGCCCAACCGTTTCAAATGCTGCATAGCAAGCAACTCGCCTTGGTAGTTATCTGTGCAAATCTGTATGATATCTTCCCCGAGTTCCTTGCATTTTCCGCAAGTTACTAAGGGAACCGAACTATCTTGTAGAAAACGCATCGCATCTTTATGTGAAGCGATCGGACTAATCACTAAAACACCATCTACACGCCGCTGGCTGACCGCATTTATCGTCTCGCTCATATCTGGGGAACAAGAAAAAAGCACATAATACCCTTTTTTCTGTGCATTATCCAATGCTGCACGCAGTGTCTCAGAATAATAAGGATTCTTAAACACATGGTCGATGGGATGCGGGATAACAATGCTAATGCAGTTAGACCGCTTCTGTGACATGCTAATTGCGTATGCCGTCGGTTGAAAATGGTACTTATTTACCACCGACAGTACCCGTTGCTTGGTTTCCGGCAGTACATCTGGCTTATTGTTCAGTACACGCGACACGGTAGATTTGGAAACACCCGCTTCAAGCGCTATGTCTAATATTGTTATCTTAGACACCAGCACCCTCCTTCCACAGTATTCGTGTGATCTCAATATATCCATTTCTTTTTATGTTGTCAATACCCGACAATCATTTTTCTTTTCTCTGTGTGATTTTTGTTTATTTTCCATTCTATATCTTCAAATAATTTGTTTAATTTGCTGCAAATTCCCTTTGGGGATTTTCAACAACTTCTTTTTCTTGTTTATTTTGTCACAACTCATGCAGCGGTTTTCGTGCAGTATTCTTAATTTTTTTCGGATCGGCGAAAATATATTGACAATCACTTTTCCATGATTTATAGTTTCGTTGTAGATAGAAGGCCGCACTGTTCTATTCAGGTCGAATGTCAGTGCGTTTTCTTTTAACTCATTTCGGAACCGTTCCCGAAACCGTTTTATTGCTGCTAAAATGTTATTACAAATCGATTTGGGAGGTTTAACATGAAAGAATTCAAAATGTATGCCGACATCGTCTATCAGGATTCCTTCCGGGACTTCATGGAAGGCGAAAATATTGGCGCCAGCGATTTCATCCTGACAAACGAATTTCTTTATAACGAGTTTGTCAAACCGCTGGATCCTAAATGCGGCACCCTGTTCATCGAAGCTTATGGCAAAGGCGAACCCACCACGGAAATGGTCGATGAAATCCGCAAGGAAATTCCGGAAGGCGTCAAGCGTCTGATCGCGATTGGCGGCGGTTCGGTAATGGATATTGCAAAAATGCTTTCCCTACATGTTTCGACCGGTAAGACTGAGGATCTATTCCTCA
>DXFS01000067.1 GCA_019114345.1 Candidatus Agathobaculum pullistercoris
CAGAAAAGCGATTCCGCCCGGAGGCACCATAATATGCGGCTGTAGCTCATCTGGTAGAGCGCCACCTTGCCAAGGTGGAGGTAGCGAGTTCGAGCCTCGTCAGCCGCTCCACTTATTTGGTACCATAGCCAAGCGGTAAGGCGTGGGACTGCAACTCCCTGATCCCCAGTTCGATTCTGGGTGGTACCTCCAAAAAAAGACGCCTGAAAGGCGTCTTTTTTTGTGATCCGGAAAAAGCTGCCTGTGCCTTGAGAAGGAAACCCAATGCCAGCGTTTCATAGCGCTGGCATTGGGTTGTTTTGTATAGCGGAACGAAAATTCGTCCAAACAAGCGAATGGATCCTCAGGCCGTGTGATGTTCTGATGAGGCAGAGCTGCTGCGGAAGAGAAAAGAAATACACCATAGCGCTGCGAGCCCCACCAGTCCATAAATGATACGGCTCATGACGCTGGCCTGGCCGCCGAACAGGAAAGCGACCAGATCAAGTCCAAACAGAGCGATGCTGCCCCAGTTCAGGCCGCCGATGATGGCGAGTATCAACGCGATTTTATCGATCATAGTAGGAAATCCCCCTTTCGGTTTGCCATTAGTATGGCAAAACAGGGGGATTTCATGCAAAACAGTATCACAAAAACAAGTAATATGCTTAAAGTTGGGAGAATACCTCGCCAATCGGGGCGTGGATCACAAGATCGGCGCTGCGATCCGCCGGGGTTTCGGATTTGTTGACCAGCACCAGCTTGCTGCCGCGGTAGTAATTGATCAACCCTGCGGCCGGATATACGGCAAGCGAAGTACCACCGATGATCAGGATATCCGCATTCCGGATGTATTCCACACTTTTATTGATCGTATAGCTGTCCAGGCTTTCCTCGTACAGCACAACGTCCGGTTTGATCATGCCGCCGCAGGTGCATTTCGGCACGCCCTGGCCCGCAGCGATGTCACGCACGTCGTACGGCTTGTGGCAGCGCATACAGTAGTTCCGAAGCACCGAGCCGTGCAGTTCGAGCACTTCCCTGGAGCCTGCTTTCTGGTGCAGCCCGTCGATGTTCTGTGTGATGACTGCGCGGCACTTGCCAATGCGTTCCCATTCTGCAAGCTTCAGGTGGGCTGCGTTGGGCTCAGCATCCAGCGCGAGCATTTTGGCCCGGTAAAACCGGAAAAATTCCTCCGGCTCGGACATAAAGAACGTATGGCTCAAAATGGTTTCTGGCGGATATTTGTATTGCTGGTTATACAGCCCGTCCACCGAGCGGAAATCGGGGATACCGGATTCCGTGCTGACGCCCGCACCGCCGAAAAACACAATATTGTCGCTGGCGTCTACCCATTCCTTGAGTTTTGCGATCTTTGCATCCATGGGATAGCCTCCTTTTGGTCAGATAAGCGTTTTACTCTGTGAAGGAAACAACGCCTTCCTTGCGAGGTTTGGCCGGGGTTTCCTTGGCAATGTAGCCGACTGCAGCGGAGTAGATGACAATATGGTCTTCCGGTACGCCGTACTCGGTCAGGATGGAGCGCACGCCGGGATTATCGCAGCATTCACGGATCTGATTGATCCAGCAGGACCCAAGCCCCAGTTCGGTCGCCATGAGCAGCAGGTTTTCCATTGCTGCGGCGCCGTCAACAAAGGCGTGGTGCTCATCGCGCTTGTAGGAAATGATGATATTGACCGGAGCGCCGTAGAAGTTGTAGTCCGGGCCGCGGTTGTCCGCCTCAGCAACAGCTTTGGCAAGCTTCAGTGATTTTTCCGCGCTGTAGACAACGGTGAAATGCCACAGATATTTGCTCATGCCGGAGGGAGCCCACTCGGCGGCCTCGACCAGCTTCATAACCTGATCTTTGGGGGGGAGCTCGGATTTGAACGCGCGCGTAGAGCGGCGGGATTTGATGATCTCCATTAGATTGGACATAGGAAAAACCTCCTTGATTAGATTAAATATAGTATAGACCTTTCATGCCCCGGTTTCAATACAACATGAACAAAATTGCATTTGTACTTGTAAAAAAACTGTGAAACGGCCTGTTTCTGTGGTATACTGTTACAGATTTGAAAGACTGATGGAGGAAGCGCATTCTCATGATTACCATTTCTGATCTGAGCCTGAACTTCAGCGGCGAGCCGCTGTTTAAGGATGTCAACCTGAAATTTACCGAAGGCAACTGCTATGGCGTTATCGGAGCCAACGGCGCAGGAAAGTCCACCTTCCTGCGCATCCTGTCGGGGGACCTCGATCCCTCGACCGGTACGGTGTCCATCGCGCCTAAGACGCGCATGAGCGTACTCAAGCAGGACCACTTTGCATTTAACGATGAGACCGTACTCAACACCGTGCTCGGCGGCAATCCGCGCCTGCTTGAGGTCATGCGCGAGAAGGACGCGCTGTATATGAAGGATCCGTTCACGGAAGAGGACGGCAACAAGGCAGCCGAACTCGAAGCCGAGTTTGCCGAGATGGGCGGCTGGGACGCGGAGACCGAAGCCGGACAGCTGCTCAATGGACTGGGCCTTGATGCAGATGCGATCCTGTATACCGAGATGAAAAACCTCGGCGACGTGGAAAAGGTCAAGGTGCTGCTCGCACGCGCGCTGTTCGGCAAGCCGGACATCCTGCTGCTCGACGAGCCGACAAACCATCTGGATATCCTCGCCATCCGCTGGCTGGAGGACTTTCTGGCAGACTTTGAGGGTACAGTGCTGGTCGTATCGCATGACCGTCACTTCCTCAATAACGTATGTACCCACATTGTGGATATCGACTACGGTAAGATCAAGCTCTATGTCGGCAACTACGAGTTCTGGTATGAGTCCTCGCAGCTCATCCAGCGCATGATCAAGGACCAGAACCGCAAGAACGAGGAAAAGATCAAGGAACTGCAGAACTTTATCCAGCGCTTTGCAGCGAACAAGTCCAAGTCGCGCCAGGCGACCAGCCGCCGCAAGCTGATCGACAAGCTGACCGTCGAAGAACTGCCGGCATCCTCGCGCCGCTATCCGTGGGTCGCGTTCCAGCAGGACCGCGAAGCGGGCAAGGATATCCTTGAGGTGCGCGGCATCTCTAAGACCATCGACGGCGAAAAGGTGTTGGACAATGTGTCCTTCATCGTGCGCCGCGGGGACAAGATCGCGTTCATCTCGGACAACGAACTGGCTATGACCACGTTGTTCCAGATCCTGATGGGCGAGATCAAGCCGGACGAGGGCAGCTTCAAGTGGGGTGTGACTACCTCGCAGAGCTATTTCCCCAAGGACAACAACGAATACTTTGAGGGCCACACCGAGAACATGCTCGACTGGATCGCGCCGTATTCGCAGACCGATACGCTGGAATCCACGCTGCGCGGCTTCCTCGGCCGCATGCTGTTCTCGGGCGACGATGTGTATAAGCCGGTGCGTGTGCTGTCCGGCGGCGAGAAGGTGCGCCTGATGCTCGCGCGTATGATGCTGTTCGGCTCGAATGTGCTGGTGATCGACCAGCCGACCAACCACCTCGATCTGGAATCCATCACCGCGGTCAACAATGGCGTGCGTGATTTCAAGGGCACGGTGCTGTTCGCTTCGCACGACCATGAGTTCGTGCAGACCATCGCGACCCGCATCATCGAGATCCGTGAGCAGGGCGTTCTGGATAAGGAGTGCACCTACGACGAATTCCTCGAGTTCCGCGAGACCTACAAGGGCTGATGCGTGGGCGCGTCCGGCAGGGGATCTGCGGCCTGCTTGTAATCGGGGCACTGTTTACAGGGGCATACGTTTGCGCATCCCTCCTCGGCTGGGGGTGTCCGTTGCAGCATTTCACAGGTATTCCATGCCCGGGCTGCGGCATGTCGCGCGCGCTGTTTGCGCTTCTCCGTCTGGATTTTGGCGCTGCACTGCGCTGTCATCCGATGATCTATGTGCTGCCGCCGGTGGTGCTCTACACGTTGTTCGGCAAAAAGCCGCTGCTCGGCTCGAAAACGCGTGAGCGGGTGCTGCTGTGGGGGACCTTGGGGCTGTGGGCGGCTGTGTGGATCGTACGGCTGATCGTGCGTGACCCGCTGGTCTGGGGTACAGTTTAACAGAAAAGCAAAGGGGCAGGCGCTCGGCGCCTGCCCCTTGTCGTGTGCTTCATGTTCAATTGTGCGGCGCCCAGTCCATGCTGCGGCCGACCGCCTTGTCCCAGCCTGCCAGCAGGCGGGCGCGGATATCTGCCTCCATGTCCGGCTGGTAGAGCGTGTCGCAGCGCCAGAGCTGTTTCAGTTCCGCACGGTCCTTCCACACGCCGGCCGCGAGCCCGGCCAGATAGCATGCGCCGAGCGCGGTCGTCTCGCGGATGACCGGACGGCGGATCGTGCAGTCCGAAATGTCCGCCTGGAACTGCATCAGGAAGCTGTCCCGGCTCGCGCCGCCGTCCACCGAGAGGGTGGTGAGCGGCACGCCCGTGTCGCGCGCCATGGCAGCGAGCAAATCGTTCACCTGATAGGCGATCGACTCCTGCGCCGCGCGGATGATGTGCTCGCGCCGGGTGCCGCGCGTCAGCCCGATCAGGCAGCCGCGCGCATACATATCCCAGTGCGGCGCGCCGAGGCCGGTGAACGCAGGAACAAGGTAAACGCCGCCCGTGTCCGACACCTTGCGTGCATAGTATTCCGCGTCGCGGCTGTCTGCGAAAAAGCGCATCTCGTCACGCAGCCACTGGATGACCGCCCCGCCGACGAACACGCTGCCCTCGAGCGCATACTGCGTTTCGCCGCCGATCCGGATGCCGACCGTGGTCAGCAGGCCGTTTTTGCTTTCGCACGCCTGCGTTCCCGTGTTCATGAGCAGGAAGCAGCCGGTGCCGTAGGTGTTTTTCGCATCGCCCGCGTCAAAGCAGGTCTGGCCGAACAGCGCCGCCTGCTGGTCGCCTGCAATACCTGCGATCGGCACGTTCCCGCCGGGCAGGGCAACGTGGCCGTAGATCTCGCTTGAGGAACACACGCGCGGCAGCATGGCGCGCGGGATGCCGAGCGCTTGCAGCAGGGTATCGTCCCAGTCGAGTTTGTGGATGTCGAAGATCATGGTGCGGGCGGCGTTGGTCGCGTCCGTGATATGCACCCTGCCGCCGGTCAGCTTCCACACCAGCCAGGAATCTACGGTGCCGAACAGGATCTCGCCGCGCGCGGCCTTTTCGCGTGCACCTTCGACATGGTCGAGGATCCATTTGATCTTGGTGCCGGAAAAATAGGCGTCCGGGATCAGGCCGGTGGTTTGGCGGATGTGGCCGCCCAGCCCCTGCCGCACCAGCTCATCTACAATGCCTGCCGTGCGGCGGCACTGCCAGACGATGGCATTGTAGACCGGGCGGCCGGTATCGCGCTCCCACAGGATAGTCGTCTCGCGCTGGTTGGTGATGCCGATGCCCGCTACCTCGGCAGGGGATACGCCTGCCGCCGCGAGAACCTCGAGCATGGCGGCATACTGGGTCGACCAGATGTCCATCGGATCCTGCTCCACCCAGCCCTCATGCGGATAATGCTGCGTCAGCTCGTGCTGCCGGATCGCAAGGATATTCTGCTCGTGGTCGAACAGGATCGCGCGCGAGTTGGTCGTGCCCTGGTCCAGGGCGAGGATATATTTTGCCATGATGATCTGCCGCCTCCCGTTTTGTTGATATCATGCCCTTATCATACCCTGTCGGGGAAGGGATTGTCAATATCGCCTCCGGATGGGAGAAATCCGTTGCAACACGGGGCAAAATATGATATGATTACAAACAAGTATGGGGTGTTGTGCTTCATGCATAAACTGTAATCCATTTTGTAAGGGAAGTCAGAATCTATGAGCGAAAATAAAAAACAAACGATCTTCTCGGGGGTGCAGCCCTCGGGCAAGCTGACGCTGGGCAACTACCTTGGCGCGATCCGCAATTTCCCCCTGCTGCAGGAGGATTACAACTGTATCTACTGCGTGGTCGACATGCATGCAATCACGGTCCGTCAGGACCCGGCAGCGCTGCGCCGCGCAACGCTGGAGGTGCTTGCGCAGTATATGGCCTGCGGCCTGGATCCGGAGAAGAGCATCCTGTTCATCCAGAGCCACGTGCCGGCGCACGCTGAACTCGCGTGGGTACTCAACTGCTTTACCATGTTCGGCGAGGCATCCCGTATGACGCAGTTCAAGGATAAGTCCGCCAAGCATGCGGACAATATCAACGTCGGCCTGTTCACTTACCCGGTGCTGATGGCTGCGGATATCCTGCTGTACCAGACCAACCTTGTGCCGGTCGGCGTGGACCAGAGCCAGCATATCGAGATCTGCCGCGATATTGCCAACCGCTTCAACGGCCTGCATCCGGGGACATTCACCATGCCGGAGGGATACTATCCCAAGGTGGGCGAGGGCGCGAAGATCACCAGCCTGGCCGACCCGAACATGAAGATGAGCAAATCCGATCCCAACCCCAACGGCTATATCCTGCTGATGGATCAGCCGGAGGATATTATGCGCAAGTTCAAGCGTGCGGTGACCGATTCGGATTCCCGCATCATTATGGACCCGCAGGGCAAGCCGGGCGTATCCAACCTGATCCAGATTTATGCGCTGGCGACCGGCAAGACGATCGCCGAGGTCGAGGCGGAGTTCGCGGGCAAGGGCTACGGCGAGTTCAAGCCCGCCGTGGGCGAGGCGGTTGTCGAGCTGCTGCGCCCGATCCGTGAGAGGACCGAAGACCTGCTCAAAAATAAAGATTATCTGGAGCAGGTTTACAAAGAGGGCGCGCAGAAGGCGTCCTACCTTGCGCGCAAGACGCTGGATAAGGTCTACCGGAAGGTTGGCTTTGTCGGGCGCTGAAACGCCTGATGAGAGGAAGTAGCCAATGTCGGAATATATCGTGATCGCTGTGGTCGTTGCCGCATTCATTGCGGCGGGTGTTCTGTCTTATCTTTTCACGCCGCCGGTCAAGCGCTTTGCGCAGAAGATCGGCGCGATTGATGTCCCCAAAGACAACCGCCGTATGCATAAGGAACCGATCCCGCGGCTGGGAGGCCTGGCGATTTTTGGCGGTTTCCTGTGTTCGATCCTGGTGTTCGGCCAGCTGGACCAGACCATGCTGTGTGTGCTGCTCGGAGCATCCATTATTGTAGCGCTGGGAATTTTTGACGATGTATTGGCGCTGGGGGCAAAGCTCAAGTTCGTTGTCCAGATCGTAGCGGCCGCGATCCCGGTTTGTGTGGGTGACCTGCAGATCTCGTTATTTACCAATCTCAATCCTTTCTCGGATGCGCCGTATTTTCATCTGGGCATTTTCGCGATCCCTGTGACGATCATCTGGATCGTCGGCATCACCAACGCGGTCAACCTGATCGATGGTCTGGACGGTCTGGCGGTCGGCGTGTCGTCGATCGCGGCGATCACCATGCTGGCCGTCGCACTGCTGACCGGCAATATGGCCATCGCAATCACCATGGCGGCGCTCGCGGGAGCGTGCATTGGTTTTATGCCGTATAACCTCAACCCGGCCAAGATTTTCATGGGGGACACCGGGTCGACCTTCCTGGGCTATATGCTGGCGACGGTGTCCATCATGGGCCTGTTCAAATTCTACGCGGTCATCTCGTTTGCAGTGCCGTTTCTGATTCTGGGCCTGCCGATCTTTGACACGGCCAATGCGATTATCCGCCGTGTGGCGGCGGGGCGCAGCCCGATGAGCCCGGACCGCGGGCATGTGCACCATAAGCTGATCGACATGGGCTTCAATCAGAAGCAGGCGGTTGCCATCTTGTATGCGATCAGCGCAACCCTCGGCCTGACTGCGGTCGTGCTGACCTCGTCTGGCGAGGTAAAGGCGATCGTGCTGCTGCTGGCCGTGCTGGCGGCGATTCTGGTCGGTGCCTGCATCATTTATGGTGCGGAACACTGGGGAAAACACCCTCATGAGGCGGAAGGCGAAGCAGACGACGGACTGGAGCAGAGCCAGGTCCATGAGCAGGAGGAGAAAAAGAACGATGAGTAAGATCAAGGTAATGACAGTGTTCGGCACACGGCCGGAAGCGATCAAGCTGGCGCCGCTCGTGCATGCACTGGAGCAGAATGAAAATACGCAGTCCATCGTGTGTGTGACCGCACAGCACCGTGAAATGCTCGACCAGGTGCTGGATATTTTCCAGATTAAGCCGGATTATGACCTGAATATCATGCAGCCCCGGCAGACGCTGGCGCTTATTACGGAGAAGAGCCTGCACGGACTGGACGAGGTGCTTGAGCAGGCGCAGCCGGATATCGTGCTGGTGCACGGCGATACCTCGACCACGTTCGCAGGGGCGCTTGCTGCGTTTTACCATAAGATCCCGGTCGGCCATGTAGAGGCCGGCCTGCGCACCTATGACAAATACTCCCCCTTCCCGGAGGAGATGAACCGCAAGCTGACCGGCCAGATCGCGACACTGCACTTTGCACCCACCCCGCGCAACCGCGACAACCTCGCGCGCGAGGGCATTACCGAGGGGGTGTCCGTGGTCGGCAACACGGTCGTGGATGCGATCCACATGACGGTCAAGCCGGATTTTGTTTTCCGCGATGAGGAACTGAAAAAGCTGGATTTCGCAAACAACCGGGTGGTGCTGGTCACCGCGCACCGCCGCGAGAACTATGGCGAGCCGATGGAGAACATCTGCCGCGCGATTGCGGAGCTGTCTGCGGCGTATCCGGATGTGCATTTTGTCTATCCGGTGCATCTGAGTCCCTATGTGCGCGAGACGGCGGAGAAGTTCCTCGGCGGCAATGAGCGCATCCACCTGATCCATCCGCTGGCGGTGGATGAGATGCACAACCTGATGGCGCGCTGCTATCTGATCATGACCGATTCGGGCGGCCTGCAGGAGGAGGCACCCAGCCTGGGCAAGCCAGTCCTGGTGCTGCGCCGCGAGACCGAACGCCCGGAAGCGATTGAAGCCGGTACGGTCAAGCTGGCGGGTGTGGAGCAGGAGAATATCGTGCGGCTCGCACGCGAGCTGTTTGACGATCCGAAGGCGTACGAGGCGATGGCACATGCTGTCAACCCCTATGGCGACGGAAAAACATCGTCACGTATCCTGCAGGCGATTGAGCAGTATTTCGGCCTGCGGGCGGACGGGCCGGAGCCGTTTGCGCCGTGATGAAACCGCATAAAAACCTGTCTGCCCCCATGATCGCTGCGATCGGCGCGGGCGTGCTGGTCGGGCTGCTGGTACTCAGCTTTGTGCTTTCCTCCGGCTTGCTGCACCGGCGGGATACTGGAATCGTGCTGCCGGATGGAAACGCGGACACGCCTATTGTCAGCCAGGGCAGTTATATGCTGACTGCACAGAGCGTGGCAGACGTGGAAATTGGCACGGAAAACGCGCAGAGTGTTATTGCCTCGTTGACACGGCCGGAGGCATACAGCTGTACAATTGAAAATACCCTGTATTATGATGGCGGATCTTCTGCGCTGCGCTGCCGCCGCTATGCACGAGACGGCATCGTGCGCACGGATACGCTGGCTGAAAACGGCACCGTGCAGAGCACGCTGCTACGCGACGGGGACAGTGCATACGCCTGGAATGCAGGGGATAACACCGCCTATCAGGGCGTTTGGGGAGATTTTACCGATGATGCTGCGGCCATGCTGCCAACCTACGAGGATGTGCTCGCGGAAGGCGTGCAGCTGCTGGACGCAGGACGACAGGACGTGGACTATGAGCCCTGTATAATGGTTGCTTTTGAGCAGGGCGGATACCGCTGCGTCTATTATGTATCCGCAGCAACGGGCCTGCTTAAGACCGCTTCCTTCTACAGCGGAGATGAGCTGACGCGTCAGGTGACGGTCAGCAATCTGCAGACCGAAGCGCCCGGCGAGATATTGTTCAGTTTGCCGGACGGAACATCACTTTTGGGAGACTAACAGAGTATGTCAGAATATTTAAAGATATCAGATGAGATCCGCGCGCTCGGCCGGGAGGCCGAGCGCGAAATCATGCCGTATTTTGCGCGGATTGAGGAGATTTGCGACCGAAATACCGAAAAAGTGCTTGCGGCGTTTGCCAAAAACCGCGTATCGGATAACCTGTTCGCCGGTACGACCGGCTACGGGTATGATGACTACGGACGCGACACGCTCGACCGCATTTATGCGGATATTTTCGACACCGAAGCTGCGCTGGTGCGCATCGGCTTCGTCAATGGTACGCACGCGCTGTCCTGCGCGCTTTTTTCTGCTGTCAAAACAGGGGATATCGTGCTTTCAGTCACAGGTCCGGCGTACGACACGCTGCAGAATACAATCACCGGCGACTACTGCGGCAGCATGAAGAGCTACGGCATCGGTTATAAGCAGGTCGATCTGAAGGACGGAGTGCCTGACCTGCCCTCGATTGCCGGGGCGGCGAAGGACGACAACGTCAAGCTGGTGTTTATCCAGCGCAGCCGCGGGTACGCAGTGCGCAAGACGCTGTCCTGCGCGGAGATCGGGGAGATCTGCAAAACCGTGCGCGCAGCCAATCCGCATGCCGTCATCATGGTGGACAACTGCTATGGCGAGTTTGTCGAGGAGATCGAGCCGACACAGGTCGGAGCGGATCTTGTGGCCGGTTCGCTGATCAAGAATCCGGGCGGCGGCCTGGCGCCGACGGGCGGCTATATTGCGGGGCGTGCGGATCTGGTGGAAAACGCGTCCTACAAACTGACTGCGCCCGGCATCGGCGGCGAGTGCGGCTGCACAATGGGGCAGAACCGCCTGCTGTACCAAGGGCTTTTCATGGCTCCCCATACCACGGCGCAGGCACTGAAAACGGCGATTTTCTGCTCCAAGGTGATGGAAAAACTGGGATATGCGGTCAGCCCCCGGGCGGAGGAGCCGCGCTACGACATCATCCAGACCATTTCGTTCGGCGCGCCCGACCCGCTGCGCCGCTTTTGTGAGGGCATTCAGGCAGGCGCTCCGGTGGATTCCTTTGTCACGCCCGAACCGTGGGATATGCCGGGCTATGACGATCAGGTTATCATGGCGGCAGGGGCGTTTGTGCAGGGGGCGTCGATTGAACTGTCTGCGGACGCTCCCATGCGCGAGCCCTATGTATGCTACATGCAGGGCGGACTGACCTACTCTTCCGGCAAAGCGGGCATCCTGCTCGCCGCTGAACGCATCAAAAGCCAAAAGCACTAAAAAGGGGGAAGGACAGCGCTTTGCTGTCCTCTTTTCTCCATAATGCAGGTTGCATATGGCCGGGTTTCATGGTAAAATAAAAAAGTTATCAGGCAGAGGTTTTTTATGACGATTCTTGGCATTGACCCGGGCTACGGCACGATCGGCTACGGTGTTGTGCGGTTTGACAATATGAAATTTACGCCTGTGCAGTATGGCGCAGCCAAAACAGCCCCCGGCCTGCCGATGCATTTGCGCCTGTGCGAGATATATGACGATATTTGCACGCTGGTGGACACGTTCCATCCGGACGAAGTAGCGATCGAAGAGCTGTTCTTTTCCAAGAACATAACGACTGGTATCCAGGTCGCGCAGGCGCGCGGCGTCATCCTGCTTGCGCTTGCGCAGAAGGGGCTTGAACCGGTTTCCTATACACCCAATCAAGTCAAAATGGCAGTAGTCGGCTACGGCAATGCAGAAAAGCGCCAAATGATGGAGATGACCAAAAATATCCTTCATCTGACCAAACTGCCGCGGCCGGATGATGCAGCGGATGCGCTTGCGCTCTGCATCTGCCATGGACACTCCAGACAGGCAAGACGATATGAGGGTTTGCGGTAAATGTTTTATTATGTAGACGGTACGGTCACTGTGCTCAAGCAGGGGCTTGCGGTGATCGACTGCGGCGGCGTCGGCTATGCATGCCATGCTTCGCAGAATACGATCGGCAAATTAAAGATTGGAACGCACGCGCGGCTGATGACATACCTTAACGTGCGTGAGGGTATCATTGAGTTATATGGTTTTATTGATGAGGAAGAGCTTTCCTGCTTTGAGATGATGATCGGCGTATCGGGCGTTGGGCCTAAGGCTGCGCTGTCTATCCTTTCGGTTGCGCCACCCGACCGGCTGGCGCTGTCCATCATCACCGGGGACGAAAAGATGCTGATGCAGGCGCCGGGCATCGGGAAAAAGATTGCCCAGCGCATTGTTTTGGAACTGCGTGATAAGATGAGCAAGGAGCAGCTTGAGACTGCTTCCGCGTCATCTCCTGTG
This sequence comes from Candidatus Agathobaculum pullistercoris, assembly GCA_019114345.1. GTDB lineage: Bacteria > Bacillota > Clostridia > Oscillospirales > Butyricicoccaceae > Agathobaculum > Agathobaculum pullistercoris. The sequence continues at coordinate 12,181 of DXFS01000067.1, forward strand.
GTGGCCGCTGCGGTGGGCGGCGGCGTCAACCACACGCAGGAAGCAGTCGCCGCGCTCATGGTGCTTGGATATACGCAAGCCGAGGCGCTGCACGCGATGGAAGGGCTGGACGCCGCCAATCTGGAGGCGGAGGAAATCATCCGCCAGTGCCTGAAAAAGCTGGTCAAACAGTAAGGGAGTGTACGTTTGAGTATCGAATTTTCCGGCGGTATGGCCGATGATGAGCGCATCATTTCGACGCGGCAGCTCTCTGAGGATGATACGGAGAACTCGCTGCGGCCGAAAAGCATGGCGGATTACATCGGCCAGACGAAAGCAAAGGAAAACCTGCAGGTTTATATTGAAGCTGCCAAAATGCGCGGTGAACCGCTCGACCATACTTTGCTCTACGGCCCGCCTGGCTTGGGCAAGACAACGCTGGCAGGCATTATTGCAAATGAAATGGGCGTCAATATCCGCATCACAAGCGGACCTGCGATCGAAAAAGCGGGAGATTTGGCAGCTTTATTGACAAACCTTTCGGAAAATGATATTTTGTTTATCGACGAAATCCACAGGCTCGACCGCGCGGTCGAGGAGATCCTCTATCCTGCGATGGAGGATTTCGCGCTTGATATCATTATCGGAAAAGGGCCGTCGGCGCGGTCGATCCGCATTGACCTGCCTCGTTTTACGCTGATTGGAGCGACTACGCGTGCCGGCCAGATGACCAATCCGCTGCGCGACCGCTTCGGTGTCATGCTCCGTCTGGAGCTGTATTCGCCTGAAGAACTGTGCAGCATTGTTGAGCGCTCGGCCGGCATCCTGAACGTGCCGTGCGAGCACGAAGGAGCGTTTGAGATTGCGCGCCGCAGCCGCGGTACGCCGCGTATCGCCAACCGTCTGCTGCGCCGGGTGCGTGATTTTGCACAGGTGCGCGGCACGGGCGTGATCGACAAAAAAAGCGCGGACCTGGCGCTGCGCGCACTTGAAATCGATGAGCTTGGGCTGGACAATATCGACCGGATGATGCTGACCAGCATTATACGTAACTACGGCGGCGGCCCGGTCGGGCTGGATACGCTTGCTGCCACGATCGGCGAAGAAGCGATCACGCTGGAGGATGTATATGAGCCATACCTCATGCAGATTGGATTCTTGAGCCGTACGCCGCGGGGGCGCTGCGTTACCCTGCAGGCATACAGGCATTTGAACCTGGAACCGGCGGATGGACAGCAGATGCTGTGAGTCCTGCCTTTATTATACAGAAAGTTAGGTGTTTTCATGGGTAGATATTTTGGAACGGACGGCGTGCGTGGCGTTGCAAACGTGGAACTGGACGCATTGCTTGCGTTCAAAATCGGTGCAGCAGCAGCGTATGCACTCACGCAGGAGGCGTCGCATAACGGCAAAGCCAAACTGCTGATTGGCAAAGATACGCGCATTTCTTCGGATATGCTGGAAAATGCACTGGTCGCGGGCATTTGTTCTGTCGGTGCAGATGTGGAACTGCTTGGCGTGATCCCGACGCCTGCTGTCGCTTATCTGACCATCAAACATAAGGCGGACGCCGGTATTGTGATCTCGGCAAGCCATAATTCTTTTGAATATAACGGAATCAAAATTTTTGCAGGAAACGGTTACAAGCTGCCGGATGAAACCGAGGCAAAAATTGAAGATCTGATCGACAATTTCGAATCTATTCCGAAAGCGACGCATGAAAAGCTGGGACGCGTCCTCAAGAGCAGGATCGATCCGGTGGTGGAATATACCGACCATCTGGCGGAAACCATCCCGGGCGACCTGTCCGGTCTGCGCGTTGCAGTGGACTGTGCCAACGGCGCGTCTTCGACGACGGTTGAGCGTCTGATGCGTCTGGTTGAGTGCCGGGCCGAGATTCGGTTTTATGAACCGGACGGTGTAAATATCAACGAAAACTGCGGTTCCACACACTTGGGCCAGCTTAAGCAGCGTGTGAAAAACGGCGATTTTGACCTTGGCGTTGCTTTTGACGGCGACGCGGACCGCTGCCTGATCGTGGACGAGACCGGGGAGGAGCTGGACGGAGACCGCATCATGGCGGTTTGCGCTGCACATATGAAGAAACAGGGCAAGCTGCGCGGCGGGGCGTTCGTGGCGACCGTGCTGTCCAACATGGGCCTGCACGCCTATGCAGAGAAGAACGGCATGCGGATCGAATGCTCGAACGTAGGTGACCGCTACGTGCTCGAAATGATGCTGCAGAAGGGGTATATTCTGGGCGGAGAACAGTCCGGACATGTTATCTTCCTTGAGTATGCATCCACGGGCGACGGCGAGCTGACCGCATTGCAGTTTATGTCGATTCTGAAGACGAGCGGCAAGAAGTGTTCGGAAATTGCGGCTGAGGTTGTGCCGTGGCCGCAGGTAATGATCAATGTCAAGGTGCCGAACGATAAAAAATCCACGCTGCAGGAGCTGCCCGAGGTCAAAGCCTCGATCGGGCAGGCAGCAAGCGAGCTCGGCGAAAATGGCCGTATTCTGGTACGTCCTTCCGGGACGGAGGCGCTGGTGCGCGTCATGGTAGAGGGCAAGGACAGCGAACAGGTCGACACTTTGGCAAAAAGGGTTGCCAAGGTGATTGAGTCTGTCGTATAATAAATAAAAGCCAGCAGAGAGGGTGGATGCGGTTTTTGGCATCCACCTTATTTTGCATCAGGGAGGTGAAACCGTTGGGATACAAAACTGCATAGCAAGCAAAGCGCCAGAACTGCGGTGCAGCCGGTATCGCAGTTGACGAGGTAAGGGTTAATCGAAGCATTCGGCGGGTGCCCTTCGGCCATGAGTGGGTTGGTCGTGAGCAGGCTGTTAAAACGCGCGGGCGACCGCGCGGACAGAGCAGTTCCTGCATGACGCACTATTTTTATATCCAAAATCAGAAAACTACCATCCTTTTATTCTTGGAGGAATTGATTGATATGTGTGGAATCGTTGGTTTTACCGGACGCGAAAACGCGCTTCCGATTTTGCTGAAAGGTCTGTACAGTCTGGAATACCGCGGCTATGACTCCGCTGGTATTGCGGCGTTTACAAAGGACGGGCTGCGCGTTGTCAAAACGCAGGGACGGATCTCCAATCTGGAGGAAAAGATCAAAGAAGAGGGCGGGCTGGACTGCACCTGCGGCATCGGCCATACGCGCTGGGCGACGCATGGCGAACCGTCCGACCGTAACTCTCATCCGCATCTCGGCGGGCGTGACGGCAAGGGCAAGGTCGCGGTAGTGCATAACGGTATCATTGAGAACTACAAGGAGCTGCGCGAAAGCCTGGAGGCGCACGGCTATACCTTCCAGTCCGAAACCGATACCGAGACGGTCGCGCATCTGGTGGACTATCTGCACACCGGCAAGCAGGAGGACTTGGCGCAGACCGTGTTGAATGCGGTGCAGCGTGTGCGCGGTTCGTATGCGCTGGGTGTGGTCTCCATGGATAATCCGGAGGAGATCGTCGCGGCGCGCCGTTCCAGCCCGCTGGTTATCGGTGTGGGCGAGGGCGAAAACATGATCGCGTCTGACGTAACGGCGATCATTAGCCGCACCAAGCAGTATATCATTTTGGATGATAACGAGGTTGCAATCGTCCGGCCGGACAGCGTCACGGTCATGAACGAATTCGGTGATGTAGTTGATAAGCCGGTGCAGACGGTTAACTGGGATCTGTCCGCAGCGGAAAAAGGCGGCTATCAGCACTTCATGCTCAAGGAGATCATGGAGCAGCCGCAGGCGGTGGCCAGCACGGTCAGCCCGCGCATCCAGAACAATGCGGTTGTTTTTGAAGATAACGGCCTGACCGATGAACGACTGCGTGAGATCGAGAATATCCATATCGTTGGTTGTGGCTCTGCGCTGCACGCGGGCATGGTAGGCAAGCGCGTGATTGAGGCTATGTGCCGCATCCGCTGCACGGCCGAAGTCGCGTCCGAGTTCCGGTACGAGAACCCGATCATCGGTAAAAAGGATCTGTGCATCGTGATCAGCCAGTCGGGCGAGACCGCGGATACGCTTGCGGCCATGCGTCTGGCTAAGCAGGCGGGTGCATTCACAGTTGCAATCGTCAATGTGGTTTCCTCGACGATCGCGCGCGAGGCGGACGGTGTGCTGTACACCTGGGCCGGTCCGGAGATTGCGGTCGCGACGACCAAGGCCTATTCCGCGCAGCTTGCCGCGCTGTACCTGATCTCGGTCAAGATCGCGCGCACGCGCGGCCTGATCTCGATCGGCGACGAGCGCGCGCTGTGCGCACAGCTGCAGCGCCTGCCGGACTGCATCGAAAAAACGCTCGCATGCCAGCAGGATATGCAGCGTATCGCGACGTTGTATGCCAACCGGCCGAGCGTGTTCTTCCTCGGCCGTGGGCTGGACTATGCCGCGGCGCTCGAAGCCTCACTCAAGCTCAAGGAGATCTCCTATATCCACTCGGAGGCCTATGCCGCAGGTGAGCTCAAGCACGGTACGATCTCGCTGATCGAGGAAGGGACGCTGGTCGTAGCGCTCGCAACCCAGCCTGCGCTGTTTGAAAAGACCGTGTCCAACATCCGCGAGGTGGTCGCGCGCGGCGCGAGCGTTGTTCTCGTCACAACGGACGACTTTACAGGGGATGAATCGGTCTGCCAGCATATTATCCGTCTGCCCAAGTGCCTGTATGAATTTTCGGCTTCGTTGTCGATTATTCCCATGCAGCTATTGGCATACTATGTAGCGGTGGAGCGCAACTGTGACGTGGATAAGCCGCGCAATCTGGCAAAATCGGTTACTGTTGAATAAGTTAAAGCTAGGTTCGTCAAACAGCATAAAAATTCGCCGCTATTTTTGGTACATGGTGGTGAATTTCACAATAATTTCTTGACATTTCCAGCTCCTTCGCATATAATATCTTTGACATGAGAAATGGTGATGAAATGATCCCGTCGCCCGAAATAACCGACGAAGCATTGTGCCGCCTGGCACAGCAAGGCAGCGGTACGGCTGCCGAGGATCTGGTAAAACGGTATACCCGTCTGGTAAAAACCTGCGCGCGCCCCTATTTTCTGGTGGGGGCGGACGAGGAGGATCTGCTGCAGGAGGGTATGCTGGGCCTGATGAAAGCGATCCGCGAATATGACGGACGCAGGGGAACGCCCTTTGGCGCGTTTGCCCGGCTGTGCGTGACGCGGAAGATCTTTTCCGCCGTGCGTGCGGCGGCATCTCCTAGGCACGACCCGTTAAACCGTTCCATGTCCATCGATCGACCTCTGTTTGAAGACCTTGCGGAATCGCACACCCGGGTTACGGCACCGATGAGTGACCCCGAATCGCTGGTGATCGGCAACGAGGAGAGGGAAGAGCTGATAAAGCAGCTTTACTCGCTTCTGTCTGAATTTGAGGCAAAGGTTTTAACGCTTTTTCTGGACGGCTTATCTTATCAGGAGATGTCCGGAGAACTGCATAAACCGATCAAGTCTGTGGATAATGCCATCCAGCGCATCAAGCGGAAATCGGCAGCCATCAAACCCATATAGGCGTAGGCAGGCACAGGTGCCTGTACGCGATATAATTTCAGTTTCCCGAGGGAAAACGGTATCAAAGAGAGGTAAAAACCATGTACGAAGACAAGACGTTAGTATGCAAGGAATGCGGCAAGGAATTTGTGTTCACCGCAGGCGAACAGGAGTTTTACGCAGAGCGTGGCTTCCAGAACGAGCCCCAGCGCTGCAAGGCCTGCCGTGATGCGCGCAAGAATGCGGCTCGCGGCCCGCGTGAATATTTCACCGCTACCTGTGCTGCGTGCGGTGGTGAAGCTCGCGTCCCGTTCGAGCCCAAGTCCGACCGTCCGGTATATTGCAGCGAGTGCTTCGCCAAGATGCGTGAGCAGGGCTGATTTTCTTCAGGATTTCATGGCGCCCGGCAGTTTACTGCCGGGCGCTTTTTCGCTGAAACGGACAGGGATGGAACGAGGAAGAAACTGCGTCTGATTGTCTCCTGTGTGCGGAAGGCTTTGAATATGCTGCAAAACAGGCGCATTGTTTTGTCGATCTTCTATAAAACTGGTCTGTTTGGGTGGAGAGAAGATCCCAAAAGTGGCAGGGATTTTTCAGAATGGTGATTGAAATTTGTATTGCATTGCGGTATACTATTGTCAAAACAAAAACATCAGGAGGTCCACCATGGCTGCAATTACGAAAAAGACCACGATTGGCGAGGTTCTCAACCGCAATCTGGATACGGCGAAGTTTTTCATGGAGATCGGCATGCACTGCCTGGGTTGCCCTGCGTCGCAGGGCGAGAGCATCGAGGAGGCCTGCATGGTACACGGCACCAATGCGGACGAACTGGTTGCCAAGCTCAACGCCTTTCTTGGCGAGTAAGTGAAAAACCGGAGCCGGCAAAAGCTGCCGGCTCTGTTTTTTTGGGTGAAAATATGGAAAGTATGGTTTTAACACCGCGGCTGGCATGTCTGGCCGCGCTGGTACCGCAGGGGGCGCGCCTGGCCGATGTGGGTACAGATCACGGCAAGCTGCCGGTCTCGCTGCTGCTTGACGGGCGCATCGCGTCCGCGATCGGCTCGGATATCGGCGAGGGGCCGCTCGCGCATGCGGCACGTAATGCGCAAGAGCATGGCGTATCGCTGTCCCTGCGGCTCGCGCCCGGGCTGGACGCTGTCCAGCCGGAGGAGTGCGACACGGTGAGCATCGCCGGAATGGGCGGGCAGACGATCGCGGAGATCCTGCAGGCGGCCCCGTGGACGGCGGACGGCGTGCATCTGCTGCTTCTGCAGCCTATGACCATGGTATATGAACTGCGGCAGTGGCTGTGGGCGCATGGATACGCGATCGAGCGCGAAACGCCCTGCCGGGAGGAGCGGCGGCACTATGTGGTGCTGTCCGTCTGCGGCGGGGCGCAGGCAAAGCAGGTGCCGGTTTCGCAGTGCGCCTTTTCGCCTGCGCTGCTCGGCGCGCCGGGTGCAGCGGATTACCTGCGCCATCTGCTCACACGAGAGCAGCGTGCGCTGGCAGGCATGGAACAGGCGCGGGACAGGGACGACACGCGCCTTGCAGCCCAGCGCGCGCTGGTACACGAAATCGAACAGGCATTGGAGGGACTCACATGACGACGGTTCAAGATATTTTGACTTTTCTGGAGGGCTTCACACCGCCGGAACTTGCGGAAAGCTGGGACAACGTCGGCCTGCTGTGCGGCGACCGGATGCAGGAGGTGTTGAACGTGCTATGTGCGCTCGACGTGACCGAGACGGTCGTTACCGAAGCGGCAGAAAAGGGCGCTCAGCTGATCGTGGCGCACCATCCGGCGATTTTTACCTCGGTCAGCCGCGTGACCGAGGACGACGCGACCGGACGCATCCTGCGGCTGGCAATCAAACACGATATTGCGCTCATCTGCATGCATACCAATGCGGACTGCGCCGAGGGCGGCGTCAACGATGCGCTGGCATCCGCGCTGTTCCTGACTGGGATCGGGAACATGGAGGCAGGCGAAAACGGCATGCTTGGCCGCGTGGGCGACCTGCCGCGCGAGATGCAGCCGCGTGAGTTTGCGCTGTATGTCAAGGAATGCCTGCGGGCAGGCGGCGTGCGCTTTTGCGACGGCGGCAAGCCGGTTCACCGCGTGGCAGTCGGCGGCGGCGCATGCGGCAAGCTGATGGACTATGCTATTGCCAAGGGCGCGGACGCCTTTGTGATCGGCGACTGCAGCTATGACCTGATGCAGCGCGCGCAGTCGCTCGGCCTGACGCTCGTGGACGCGGGCCATTTCCCGACTGAGAACCCGGTAGTGGCAGTGTTTGCTGACCGGATCGGCAGCGCCTTTCCGCAGGTGCGCGCGGCAGTATCCGAGCGGCATGCGGACTGCATCCAATTTGTATAAGGAAGAATCAATATGCCATTAGACGCAATCTGCCTTGGGGCAGTAACCGACGAACTGAATGAGACGCTTGCGGGCTGCCGCGTGGAAAAGGTCTATCAGCCCGACCGGGATGAGATTGTCCTGCAAACGCGCGGGCAGGGCGGCGCACGCCGCCTGCTGCTCTCGATCGCGGCCGGCGCGCCGCGGGCGCACTTTATTGATACCGCGCGCGAAAACCCGGCGGCACCGCCGATGTTCTGCATGCTGCTGCGCAAGCATGTGCAGGGCGCGAAGATCGCCGCTATTACCCAGCCTGCGGTCGAGCGCATGTTCTCGATCGAGCTGGACACGACGGACGAAATGGGCGTGGCCTGCAAAAAGCATCTGATCTGTGAGCTGATGGGTAAGCATTCCAACGTCATCCTGTGCGGCGAGGATAACCGCATCATCGACGCGCTGCGCCGCGTGGACGGCGACCTGTCCGGCAAGCGGCAGGTGCTGCCCGGGCTGTTTTACCGCATGCCGCCCCCGCAGGACAAGCACGACCCGTTCTCATTATCCGGCACCGGGCTGGCGGCCGCTGTGGCGCAGGCAGACGGCGAGCAGACGCTTGACCGCTATCTGCTGGGCCAGCTGCTCGGCTTTTCGCCGCTGCTGTGCCGCGAGCTGTCCTACCGCGCAACAGGGGATACGGCCAAGCCGGTCGGCCGGATGACGGCAGAGGAGCAGCAGCGGCTCGGCCAGGTTTTTGACGACCTGATGGATTTTGTGCGCGAAAAGCGCTGCAAGCCCTTCCTGCTCACGCGCGCGGAGGACGGCGGGGTATTCGATTTTACCTTTCTGCCGGTCACGCAGTACGAGGGTGTGATGAACGTGACGCAGGCGGACAGCTTTTCTGCGCTGCTCGCGGCGTTCTTTGAGAAAAAGGGAAAGGCGGAGCGCATGGCGCGCCGCTCGGCCGACCTGCACAAGACCGTGGTCAACGCGCGCGACCGTCTGGCGCGCAAGCTCGCCGCCCAGCAGAAGGAGCTGGATGCGACCCAAAACCGCGAGCAGTATAAGCACATGGGCGATCTGATCACCGCCAACCTGTACCAGCTGGAAAAGGGCATGCGCAAGGCGACGGTCGTGGACTACTATGCTGAGGACTGCCCAGAGGTCGAAATCACGCTGGACGTGCGTTTGACGCCTCAGCAGAACGCCCAGAAATATTTCAAGCAGTACAACAAGGCCAAGACCGCGGAAGAAGTGCTCACGCAGCAGATTGAGCAGGGACGCGCGGAGCTGGACTATCTGGAGAGCGTGCTGGTCAGCCTCGGCGAGGCGGAGAGCGAACGCGACCTCGCCCAGCTGCGCGAGGAGCTGACGCAGGCAGGTGTGCTGTCGAACAAGCAGACGCGCAACAAAAAGCTGCGTACAAAGCCCGTGCAGGCCAAGCCCTTCCACTACCGCACGAGCGACGGCTTCGATGTGTTTGCAGGCAAGAACAACCTGCAAAACGACCTGCTCACGCTCAAGACTGCGTTCAAGAGCGATATCTGGTTTCATACGCAGAAGATCCACGGCTCGCACGTCATTCTGGTGGCGGACGGCCGCGAGCCGACCGATCAGGCCATGACCGAAGCCGCGATGATCGCAGCGTACCATTCCAAGGCGCGAAACTCCTCCCGCGTGCCGGTGGATTATACGCCCGTACGGCAGGTCAAGAAGCCTGCGGGCGCAAAGCCCGGCATGGTGATCTATCATGTATATCAGACCGCGTATGTCACGCCGGACGAAGCCGCGGTCGAAAAGCTGCGCTTGGAGTGACAGGAGGAGACGGGTTGCACAAACAGGATATCGACCGCGGCAGGGAATTTGATTTCGGGCGCGTGTCCGGCAGCTATGCCCGGTACAGGGACATCTATCCCGCGAGCCTTTATGATAAGCTGCGCGCGATGGGGATCGGCAGGCCGGACCAGCGCATTCTGGATCTCGGCAGCGGGACGGGCGTGCTGCCGCGCCATCTGTATACGCAGGGCGTTCGGTTTACCGTGACCGATATTTCGCCCGAACAGATCGCGGCGGCGAAGTCGCTTGCCGCCGCAGGTGGGATGGATATGTCATTTTGCGTGTGCAGCGCGGAGGATACCGGCTTTGCGGACGGCAGCTTTGACATCGTGACTGCTGCGCAGTGCTTCCGGTATTTTGATACTGCCCGTGCCGTGCCCGAGATCGCCCGTGTGCTGGACCGGGGCGGCCGCTTTTGCCGGATCGACATGGAATGGCTCCCGCACGAGGATAAGGTCGCGGCGCTGACCGAGCGGCTGGTGCTGCGCTATAACCCGCAGTGGACGGGCGGCGGCTTTTCCGGTTTTCGCTACCGCTGGCCAGATTGGGCGGAGGATCGGTTCGAACTGGAGACCGTACACTGCTGGCGGGAGGAGATACCGTTTACGCCGGAGGCGTGGCGCGGCCGCATCCAGACCTGCCGCGGGGTAGGCGCCAGTCTTTCTCCTGCGCAGGCGGAACGGTTTGACCGGGAGCTTGCTGCACAGCTTGCGCCATACGACCGGCTGGAGATCAGGCACCAGCTGCAAATTGAACTATACCGCAAACTCTGATGGAGGGATACCAATGATTTTATCCGGCAGGGAGATCGTCAAGCACATCGGCAAGGAGATCATTATCGAACCGTTTGACCCGAAGCGGGTCAACCCGAACAGCTACAACCTTTCGCTGGCAAACGAGCTGCTCGTGTATGACGAGCATGTGCTCGATATGAAAAAGCCCAACACCGCGCACCGCATCGAGATCCCCGAGGACGGGCTGCTGCTCGAGCCCAACCGCCTGTACCTCGGCCGCACGAACGAATACACCAAAACCGACCGCTATATCCCCATGCTGGAGGGGCGTTCCTCGACCGGACGGCTCGGTCTGTTCATCCATGTGACGGCGGGTTTCGGCGACGTGGGCTTTGCGGGCTACTGGACGCTTGAGATTTTCTGCGTGCAGCCCATCCGCATCTACCCCAACGTGGAGATCTGCCAGATCTATTACCACGATATTGACGGTGAGTACGACAGCTACTCAAGCGGCAAATACCAGAACAATACCGGCATCCAGCCGAGCCTGCTCTACCGCGACTTTGAAAAGGACTGACGCGCGGGACGCGCACGAAAAAACATCCCGCCATGCGGATCACTTATCCGCATGGCGGGATGTTTTGCTTTTTCGGAACGTTACGCATAAAACGAGGTCCATCGCCCCTGATAGGTGAAGCAGGCCATGACCGGATGCTTTTCGCCGGGCAGCCGGCCCGCCTGAAGCGCGAGCGCATCCTCCAGATCCTTTTCCATATAGCTGGGATCGATCGGACAGGCGTGGTGGCAGGGAAGGAGGGTGTCGACCTTGTCCGCCCAGCCGCTCAGCTTGCGCAGGCTTTCGATGTACCGGGGAAGGTTCCGGTGGCTGCCGAACATGTAGATCGGGCCGCCCTTCTGCACGGAATCCCCGGGGAACAGCAGCCGCTGTTCGCGGTCGAAAAAAGCCACGCTGCCGTAGGTGTGCCCGGGGATCTCGACCGTCTCCAACCGATAGGCGCCGCAGCAGAATACATCGCCTTCCCGGAGCGGCAGCAGGCGGACTCCGTCCTGCTGCACCAGATGCCAGTCGTTCTGGTGCAGATAGCACGAGCCGAAGTCATGCAGGCCGCCGGTATGATCCCGGTCCCCATGCGTCATAATCACGGTTACCGGCACATCTGTGATCTCACGTACCACGTCGGCAACATGGCTGTCGGCAAAACCGGTATCGATCAGCAGGGCGCTGTCGCTGCCGAGCATGAGGAACTGCCGCACACGGTCGTCCTCCAAAATATAAAGGCCATCCCGAAATAATCGTTTCCGAAGCATATTTGTCCCCTCGGTCTGCGGCTGCGAATGCCGCTGTTTTTTTCATTATAGCACGGTGCAGTCTTTTGCACCATGGGAATATTGCGTACAAAAGCCCCATCCGGCCTGCCCGACGGCAGCGGATGGAGCCCTGTGTGAGCCGGTATGTAGTGAATGTTTCTTTTGTTGGAGCGGATACGCCAAAGTCGGCTGCCGCCTCCATCTTAAAACGATCCATTGCGGCGCGTGCTTCCGGAACCATACCCTGCTTGGAACCATTTTTCGTGTTAGTCATGATTTTTCTCTCCTTTTTGATTTTTGTTTTGGGGTTTTGCTGATAGTATGATGTGCGCAAAACCGCGCAATATAAGATGAAATTGCTGTCCTTCATGGCAAAAGCTGTGTGTTTCACTGCTTTTTTAGAAAATTCAGGCGAAAATATGCCTTTTTGCTTGCGTGGACTGAAAAGCTGGCTTTGCGTTATCCGGTTTCTCCTTCTTGTGCAAACATCTTGTTTTTGCTATAATAAAATAATCAAAAGGACGAGAAGGAAGCTATGAAACGACTTGTAATCGGCATCCTTGCACACGTGGACGCGGGGAAAACCACGCTTTCGGAAGCGTTGCTGTTCTCCTCCGGCGCATTGAAAAAGCTCGGACGTGTGGATCATCGGGATGCCTTTCTGGATACATTCGCACTTGAGCGCGAACGCGGCATTACGATTTTCTCTAAACAGGCGGAACTGGCGCTGCCGGATACGGCGGTCACCTTGCTGGACACGCCGGGACATGTGGATTTTTCTGCGGAGATGGAGCGCACGCTGCAGGTGCTGGACTACGCGGTGCTGGTGATCAGCGGGACGGACGGCGTGCAGGCGCACACCGAAACACTTTGGCGTCTGCTGGCGCGCCACCATATCCCGACCTTTCTTTTTATCAACAAAATGGATATCGCGGGGACAGACCGTCCGGCGTTGCTGGACGAGTTGCGCCTCCGGCTGGACAGCGGATGCATTGATTTCGGTGCGCCGGACACGATGGCGGAGGAACTCGCCATGTGCGACGAGGGGCTGCTCGAGCGCTATCTGTCATCCGGTACCATACAGGCGGGTGATATCGCGGATCTTATCGCGTCCCGTAAGACATTTCCGTGCTATTTCGGATCTGCCCTCAAGCTGGACGGTGTGCGCGAACTGCTGGACGGGATCGACCGCTATGCCCGTCCGCCGCAGTACGGCGATGCGTTCGGCGCGCAGGTGTTCAAGATTGCGCGGGATGCGCAGGGCAACCGCCTGTCCTATCTCAAGATCACGGGCGGCAGCCTGACGGTGCGCACGCAGATGTCCGGGGAAGCGGACGGTGGCTGGCAGGAAAAGGTCAATCAGATCCGCATTTACTCCGGCGAAAAATTTCAGACAGTGGAGTGCGCGGAGAGCGGTATGGTCTGCGCGGTGACCGGCCTGACGCATACGCGCCCCGGTATGGGGCTGGGCGAGGCAGCGGGCGCTATGCCGGCAGTGCTCGAGCCGGTGCTGAATTACCGGGTCGTCCTGCCGGAGGGCTGCGATGCCCACACCATGCTGCAGCACCTGCGCCAGCTGGAGGAGGAAGAACCCCTGCTGCGCGTGGTGTGGAACGAGCGGCTGGGCGAGATCCATGTGCAACTCATGGGCGAGGTGCAGCTTGAGATCCTGACCAGCCTGATTGCAGAACGCTTTGGCGTGCAGGTATCGTTTGACGAGGGCAGCATCGTTTATAAGGAGACGATCGCGTCGCCAGCCATCGGCATCGGCCACTTTGAGCCGCTGCGCCACTATGCCGAGGTTCATCTGCTGCTCGAGCCGGGGGAGCGCGGCAGCGGGCTGCAGTTTGACACCGTGTGTCCGACCGATATGCTCGACCTGAACTGGCAGCGGCTGGTGCTGACCCATCTGGCGGAAAAGACCCATCTGGGTGTGCTGACCGGCGCACCGGTCACTGATATCAAAATCACCCTGCTGGCCGGACGGGCACACGTCAAGCATACCGAGGGCGGCGACTTTCGGCAGGCGACCTACCGCGCGGTGCGCAACGGCCTGATGCAGGCAGAAAGCGTGCTGCTGGAGCCGTTTTACAGCTTCCGGCTGGAGGTGCCGGACGACTGCGTCGGCCGCGCCATGACCGATATCCAGCGCATGGACGGCACGTTCGACCCACCTGAGCAGACAGCAGCCGGGACTGTGCTGACCGGCACTGCGCCGGTGGCTTCCATGCGCAACTACTGGACCGAGGTAGCGGCCTACACCCAGGGCCGCGGGCGCTTGTCCTGCACGCCGGACGGCTATGCGCCCTGCCATAACGCTGCGCAGGTGATCGAAGCCGTTGGTTACGCGGCGGAGCGCGATACGGACAACCCGGCGGATTCTGTGTTCTGCTCGCATGGTGCGGGGCATGTCGTCCCGTGGGACGAGGTGCGCGTACATGCACATGTTGATTCCGGCGTGCGGCTGGAGCAGGACGAGATGGAGACGCAGCCCGCTCCGGTGCGCCGGGCTGCAGCACCGTCGTCCGGTCTGGATGATGACAAGGAGCTGCGAGCACTGTTTGAACGCACCTACGGCCCGATCAAGGATCGCGGATTTGAGGCTTTTCGGCAGAGCCGAAAAAAAGCGTCTTCTATTGAACAGCTTTATGTGACCCGCATCCGTGCGGACGACTACCTGCTCGTGGACGGCTACAATATTATCTTTGCATGGGACGAACTGCATGCCATGGCAGAGGCGGATATCAATGCGGCGCGCGAGGCGTTAGTTAACATCCTGAGCGACTATCAAAGCATCCGGAAGTGCCACCTGATCGTGGTATTTGATGCTTACAAAGTCAAAGGCGGTACCGGGGCGATAGAAAAGCGGCACGGTTTGCATATCGTGTATACCAAAGAAGCCGAGACTGCAGATATGTACATCGAACAGGCATCATACGACCTGTCCCGCAAGCACCGGGTACGCGTCGCCACATCGGACGGCATGGAGCAGATGATTATTCTGGGACACGGAGCGGAGCGACTGTCTGCAACTGAATTGAAGTGGGAGGTGGAGCAGGCAAACCAGCATATTGAGGCAGTGATCCGTAATCTGCAAAACAACTGACTGCAGGCACTTTTTGTGCTTGAAATTGGAGTATTTTTGTGGCATAATAATGCAAAGAGGGGTGTGCTTATGAAGATTTCGACAAAGGGAAGATATGCACTTCGTCTGATGATCGATCTTGCGCAGCATGACGCCGCAGGCTACATCCCGCTGCGCGACATCTCCAAACGGCAGGAAATTTCCGCTAAGTATCTTGAACAGATCGTAGTGCAGCTGTCACGTGCAGGGCTTGTGACCTCTACGCGCGGCGCACAAGGTGGATATCAGCTTGCCCGCCATCCCGCCGAATATACAGTGGGGGAAATCCTTCGTATTACGGAGGGATCCCTTGCACCAGTGGCTTGTTTGGATCATGACCCGGTAGAATGTTCCCGGGCGGATGAGTGCATCACACTCGGAATTTGGCGAGGGTTGTATGATATTGTAAACAAGTATTTGGACTCTGTTACACTGGAAGAACTGGTCAACCGTAATAAGCCGCTGGATTTTTCCATTTAAAAGGGCGGTATTGGAATGATTAAAAAGAGACGCCTTTAGGCGTCTCTTTTTTGAGAATGTAGAAAAAAGGTATTCGAAAAGCCTTCCGCCCGGAGCTACGCTTTTACTCGATAAATATTTGCCGCAAAGCAGCGCTAAGTGGACGTCAGATCGCCTGTGGGAGATTCTGTCGTCTGATCACTTTCGAACGAGTCTGGATGCAGCAAAAGCCTTTCCTGAAACTTGATAGATCAGGTAAGGCTTTATTTAATATCTGACCAAATTTCCAGTGTGATTCAGACTATTTCGCTTCAGTCAGCTGTTATCTAATATTATCTACATTATTGAGGTTTCACGGAATTATTGAGGTTTCGCGGAATGCCATTGATTTCGTCACAAAAAAATATATAATTAAAATCAAATAATAAAAATGTGTGATGTCATATGAAAGTAACATTAAGACAGATTGCAGAAAAGACCGGCGTATCGGTCAACACCGTATCGCTGGCGTTGCGGGGTATGTCCAATATCAGCGATGAAACCAGGGAAAAAGTGGTGCGGGCGGCGCGCGAGCTGGGCTACCACAAGCGGCTGAAAACACCGGCGGGCAGGCGCAACCTCTGCCTGGTATCCACTGGAATGCATTTGCAGGATTCCTACTTCTATATGGAGTTCTACCAGCTTTTTCTGAGCTACGCATCGGCGCATGGGTATACCATGCTTGCAATGGAAGCCGAGTATTTTCAGAATAATTCCGCCGAGATCCGTGACCGGCTGGCGCAGTCCGCTATCGGCGGTATCCTGTCTCTGGGGGATATGAAGGAAGAAATGTTCCAAAACCTGTACCAGAGCGGTCTGCCGGTTGTGGCTGTCGGAGCGCGGTATTACCGGAACCCGGTGTGCACTTTTATTGAGGACAACCAGCTGGCAGCACACCAGGCGGTGCATTTCCTGATTGAAAACGGATATAAGCGCATTGGCTTTGCCGGCAGCCCGCTGCACAGCATCGCGTTTTCCGAGCGGTATTTCGCATTCCGGCAGGCATGCTACGCCGCGGGATTATCAGTCAGGCCGGATGACGAATGGCTGGAACTGATGCCGGAGCACGGTGTGGAAGAGAATGAAAGGCAGATCCTTGCACGGCTGTATGCCGGAGCAGACCTGCCGGAGGCGTTCTTCTGCGCGCACGACCTGCTGGCGATTTCGATGATGAAGGTGTTCCGGCAGCGGGGGATCCGCGTGCCCGAGCATGTTGCGCTGATCGGTGTGGACTATAATCCGCTCGGGCAGATCATGGAGCCGCGGCTGACTTCGGTTGACGTATGCTGCAGGGCGCAGGCCGAAGCGGCGGTGCGCAAACTGGTCGAGTTTATCGAGTCGGGAACATATCTGCCGGCGCGGATCCTGCTGCCCACAGCGCTGCGGGTCGGCGGGACCGTGCAAGACCGAAGAAAACGAAACAGGGACTGAACAATCTCCGGAGACAGATCCGGAGATTTTTTTGAAAAAACAGCAGATTTCACGATAAAAGAATAGTAAAACAACGGTTTGATCAAAACGTTCAGACAAACGGGTGAAACTTCATAAAAAAAGCCGGTCCTGTTTGGTATGTTTTACTTGGCAGGTTGATTTTTAATATTATTTTAATATTAAAATTTAAATGAAATCATTTGACAGATAGCGCGCATGATGTTAACATGCACTCGTGAAGAAGAGGAAGAGGGAAAGGAGTGAACAGCGAAAGGAGAAAGAGAAATGGAAAAAACAGATGCAGGTAACGCAAGGGCATGGGGCGGAAGCGGCAGTGTAAAGGCGAAGCCGCTGCCTGCGGACGGACGTCTGACCTGGGTCACCCGCATTGCCTACGGCAGCGGCGATGCAGCCTGCAACGTCGTTTACGGCATGATCAGCACACTGCTCACGATCTTCTATACGGACTACGTCGGCGTTTCGCTGGCGACCGTCGGTATCGTTATGCTGATCTCCCGCATTTTTGACGGAACATCGGACGTCATCATGGGCGTTGTGACCGAGAAGACAAAATCCAAGTGGGGCAAATGCCGGCCGTGGATGCTGTGGATGGCCGTACCCTATGCGATAACGGCGGTCGCGCTGTTTACCGTGCCGCAGACCTCGGATACGCTGCAGTTCTGGTACATCTTTGTTGCCTATAACCTGTGCACAACCGTGGTTTACACCGCGATCAACGTGCCGTACGGCGCGCTTTCCACGCGCATGACGCGCTCCTCCTCCGAGCGCGACATGCTGTCTATCGTCCGTCTGGTGCTCGCCCGCTGCGGACAGATCATCACGGTCATGCTGACCATGCCGCTGGTCAAGCTGCTCGGCAACGACCAGGCTGCATGGATCAAGGCGATTGCAATCTGGTCGATCATGGCGGTGGCGCTGCTGATCTTCTGCTTTGCCAAGTGTGAGGAAAAGGTGCAGGTGGAAGAGGTCGTCAAGCAGGCCAAGGTCTCACTCGGCCGGTCGATCAAGGCGCTGGTCACCAACCAGTATTTCTGGGCGACCCTTGTGCTGTGGGCCATGACCTGTGTCCATACACAGGTGATCGGCACCGTGCTCCCGTATTACTGCAAATATATCTTCGGCAACGACGACTGGATGTACAGCATCCTGTATGTCGCGGAAATCGGTACACTGGTGATCGCAGCCATGTTCTGCCCGCTGCTGCTGCGCCGCATGGGCAAAAAGGCGCTTGCGCTTGCGGGCGCGGTTCTGGCGATCCTTGCCCAGCTGGCCTTTATGCTCAACCCGGAGAGCTATGGCTGGGTCGTTGCCATGACGATCCTGCGTGCGATCGGCGAAGCACCGCTGTACGCGATCATCTTCGGCATGATCGGCGACACGGTGGAGTTCGGCCAGTGGAAAAACCACATCCGGCAGGAAAGCCTGATCTTTGCCTGCGGTTCGATGGGCTTTAAGGTCGGCACAGGCGTAGCGAGCGCCCTGGTCAGCGCATTGTTGGAGTCTGCCGGCTACCTCAGCTCGACCGAGGGCGGCGTTGCACAGCCGCAGAGCGCGCTTGACATGATCCACTCGATCTATGCGTGGGCGCCCATCATCATCTGGGGCATTGTGGCAGTCGTCCTGCTGTTCTATCATCTGGATAAAAAGTATCCCAAAATCATGGCAGACCTTGCGGAACGCGAAGCACGCGGTGAAATGTAAGCACAGTTTTTGAGAAAGGAAGTATGGTCATGGAAAACAAAGTCAGAGTAGGTGTAA